>DASREY010000251.1:0-6351 GCA_035651775.1 Terriglobales bacterium | reverse complement strand
TGGATTTCTGTGATTGATTACCCCATCAATGTGGGCGGACGGCCGTTTAATTCATGGCCGGCGTTTGTGATTGTCTGCTTCGAACTGACGGTGCTGTTTTCCGCCGCGTCCGCGGTCATCGGCATGTTTGCGCTTAACGGTTTGCCCATGCCTTATCATCCGGTGTTCAATGTGCAGCGCTTTGTGGACGCCAGCAAAGACGGCTTCTTCCTTATCATCGAAGCCACAGACCCGAAATTTGACGTTGAAGAGACCGGAAGTTTTCTGAAAAATTTGAGCCCCGCCGGAGTTTGGGAGGTGCCGTATTAACTTGTCTCCCAAAAACTCGCTTTGCCGGAAAACGCATGCCGGGGCGCGGAATGAAAATGCGAATTCCCGCGTCAAATTCCTGCGGCCTGCAGGCGCAGCCGCCGTTGCGCTGTTGTGGTTGTTGATCGTCGGTTGCCGCCAGGACATGCACGATCAACCCAAATACATTCCATTGCGCGCCAGCGACTTCTTTGGCGATATGCGTTCGGAGCGCCCTCTGCCTGTGGGCGTAGTGGCACAAGGACATTTAAACGAAGATACGTACCTGGCTACCGGCAAGATCAACGGAGCTCTGGGAAATGTCTTCCCGTTCCCGATTACGGAACAGGACATGAAGCGTGGCCAACAGCGCTACACCATTTATTGCACGCCTTGCCACTCCCCCGTTGGGGATGGCCATGGCACCGTGGTGCAGCGCGGCTACAAACAGCCCCCGGCTTACACGGATCCTAAGGTTTTGCAATCTCCTGTGGGACATTATTTCGATGTGATGACCAATGGTTATGGCGCCATGCCAGATTATGCGGCGCAGGTCAGCGTGCCCGATCGCTGGCGAATCGCCGCGTACATCCGGGCATTGCAGTTGAGCCAGCATGCCACACTGGCTGATATTCCCCCGGACCAGCGCAACAAGCTGGCAGAGTCAACACCGATGAATATGCAACTGGGCAACACGCCTCCCGAGCAGGTTGAGCATCCCGCCGAGCGAGGTCAAGCGAAATGAGCGAAATTACGCGAAGCGAGCCCATCAATCGAACCGTCGCAGACCTGATGCCTCCGGTCCTGCTTGAGCGTCTGCAAACGCGGGCTCTGTTAGTCGGAGTTATCGGCGCCGCTGCCTGCATCCTTGGCGCTGCAACCAATACCCAGCAATTTATGCGTTCCTACCTGGTGGGATACATGCTGGGTCTGGGACTCAGTCTGGGTTCGCTGGGCCTGTTGATGATGCAATACCTGACCAAGGGCAACTGGGGATTCCTCATCCGCCGCCAGCTCGAGGCTGGCAGCCGGGTCCTTCCGCTGATGGCCGTGCTGTTTCTGCCGATTGTACTGGGCATCAATGGGCTTTATCCCTGGTCCGAAGCTGGCAGAAAAATGCTGACCGAAGAAGATTTGCATCAGTTCAAGATGCAGGCGTACCTGACGCCCAAATTTTTCGTCATTCGCGCCATCATCTATTTTGCGGTCTGGATTGCCCTCGCTTACTTCCTCAATAAGTGGGGGAAAGAGCAGGATCGCGAAGATGTGCCCGACCTGCCGCGCAGCCGCCGCTACCAGACCTTGTGCGGGCCTGGGCTGGTGGTTTTCTGCATCACGGTCACGCTTGCGGTCATTGATTGGGTTATGTCACTCGATATTCATTGGTATTCAACCATGTATGGCCTGATCTTTATTGACGGCCAGGGGCTGATTGCCATGTGCTTCATCATTATGATGACGGCCGCATTATTCAAGTACCGGCCTATGTCGCAGGTGCTGGTTCCGCAAACACTTCATGATTTGGGGAACCTGACGTTGGCTATGGTGATGCTGTTCGCATACTTCTCATTTTCGCAGTTCCTCATCATCTGGTCGGGCAATCTGCCGGAAGAAATTCATTGGTATATAGACCGCATCAGGACGAATTGGGGGGCAGTTGCCCTGGCCATCGCGCTGTTTCACTTTGCCATTCCGTTCTTCCTGTTATTGCATAAGCCCATCAAGCGGAACCTGAAGACGCTGCTGCCCGTTGTGATGATCCTGTTTCTGGCGCGGTATATTGATATGTTGTGGTATATAGCCCCAAATTTTAAAGATTCGCGTGGCAGCTTTTCGTGGATGGATTTGGCCTGTCCTGTTGCCGTGGTCGGTCTTTGGATTGCGGCCTTCTGCTGGCAATTGAGATCGCGCCCGCTGTTCCCGGTTTACGATCCGCTGTGGACGGAGGTGGATAAGCTCCATGGACACTAGACATCAACATTCCTCCAGTCCTCTGGAAAACCCCGATGTGTTGCACGAGGAATCCGATGTTAACGTGCGCGGCATTGTTGGCTTCGGCCTGGGGCTGGCGCTCTCCATCGGACTTTCGGCGCTGGTGCTTTATGGCATGTTCTATTACTTGCGCGGTGCGTTTACACCCACGCCGGTCAGGCCGAGTCCGCTGATTGGAGTGCGTGAGCCCGTGGAACCCAACCAGGCTCCAGAGATGTTCCCCAGCCCGCGCTTGCAAACAGATTATTACGGCGACTTGGATATAGTCCGCAAGCAATGGGAGCAGCAGCTTGAGAGCTATGGATGGCAGGATAAAAATGCGGGAATCGTGCATATACCGATTGACCAGGCCATGAAGTTAACGCTGGAACGCGGATTGCCGGCGCGCACCGCCACCGGACAGCAACCGACGGAAACGCGGACTGCCGGCTTTCGAGGAGAGAGACAGCCCAAACTGCTGGCTCACCGTTAATCGGTGGCCGGGCTATGCTCTTACGTGGAGATGTAGCTTGCTGCGTCTCTCAGATGGATGTTATGTAGAGACGTAGCTTTGCTGCGTTTCAGTTAGATGGTGTCATGAAGTTGTTTGCTACATTTTGCATAAGCGTCTTATTTGCCTTGCTCTTTATGGTGAATGTAGCGCAGGCGCAGCTTTACTCGGAGCCCAAGGCCCCGGCGCCACAGGGTAAGCCGTCTCTGTTACAGAACATCGGGATTGATCAGAAGCTGAACCAGCAGGTTCCGCTGGACTTGAAGTTTCAGGACGATAGCGGCCAGCCGGTCGAATTAGGAAAGTACTTTGGCAACAAACCGGTGATTCTGGCCCCGGTGTATTACACCTGTCCCATGCTGTGCAACGAAGTGCAAGGTGGGTTGGCCAGCAGCCTGGCGATTTTGAAGTTCAGTGCCGGCAGGGAATTTGAAGTGGTGGCGGTGAGCATCAATCCCCGCGAGACTCTGGAAGCGGCGCAAAGAAAGAAGAAGCAGTTTCTGAATCGTTACAAGCGCGCCGGAGCGGAATCAGGAGTGCATTTCCTGTTTGGGGACCAGGCCAATATCGATGCTCTGATGAAAGTCATTGGCTTTCGTTACGCCTATGATTCGAAGACCGACCAGTTTGCGCACGCCAGCGCCATCATGGTGCTGACGCCGCAGGGGAAGCTGGCGCAATATTTTTATGGCATCGAATACGCGCCTAACGATTTGCGGCTGGCTTTGGTAGATTCATCGCAGAACAAGATCGGAAGCCCGGTAGACCAGGTATTGCTGTACTGCTTCCACTATGATCCGGCGACCGGACATTTTGGCCTGGTGATCATGAATATTGTGCGGCTGGGCGGCATCATTACCGTGCTGCTGATGGGAACGTTTCTGACGGTTTCGTTCCGCCGCGAGTTTAAGACGCGCAGAGCGGCTCATTAACTGAGAATTTTTTTATGGAATACGGAATTGAAATGCAGAGAGCGAGACTGAAGCCAACGGCTTTCATAACATAATTATGGTTTCGAACATTCCATTATTTCCCGAGAGCGCCTCCAGCATGTCCCGCCATGTGGACTATCTGTATTTCTTCCTGACGGCGAATCTCATTTTCTTCACTGGCCTGGTGGCGGTGCTGGTGGTTTTCTTCGCGATCCGCTACCGGCGCGCAAAAAATCCCAAGTCTGAACCCATTCATGGCTCCATGATCCTGGAAATCACCTGGACCATTATTCCCCTCGGCATTTCGCTGATCATGTTCTTCTTTGGCGCGATAGTTTATTTTCATTTCAATCGCCCACCGGCCAACGCCATGGAAATCTATGGGACAGGAAAACAATGGATGTGGAAGTTCCAGCACATTGAAGGCGCGCGCGAAATCAACCAGTTGCATGTGCCGGTGGATCGCGATGTGCGCGTGGTGCTGACCTCGCAGGATGTGATCCATGATTTCGCCGTGCCCGCGTTCCGTCTCAAGGGAGATGTTGTTCCCGGTCGTTATGTCAGCGTCTGGTTCCGGGCCACCAAGACCGGCAATTACCGCCTGTTCTGCGACCAATACTGCGGTACGCTGCATTCGGGCATGGTAGGCGAAGTGATCGTCATGGATCCGGCCGAATACCAGGATTGGGTGTCGAGCCGGGGCGAGGGATCGCTCGGCCAACAGGGAGAGAAAATCTTCCAGCAACTGGGCTGCAATACCTGCCACCGTAATGATTCCCTGGCGCGCGGGCCTAATCTCGCCGGCCTCTCTGGAAATCCCGTGAAGCTGAAGGATGGAAGCCTGATTATTGCCGACGAGGGCTATATCCGCGAATCGATTGTGAACCCGGCCGCAAAGATCGTCGCCGGCTTTGACAATATTATGCCCACCTTCCAGGGACAAATTAATGAAGACGATATGATCGCCCTGGTGTATTACATTAAATCTTTACACAATCAACAACCCGGAGGACCGGTGAAAACCTCACCTAACTCCACAGAAGTTCCGGGAGCTAATCCCCCGGTGAAGCTGCAATAATTATGGCGACTCCGACTGTTACTAACGAACTGCCGCGCGAGCATTATTTGAATTCCGAGTTCGGCATCAAGTCATGGCTTTTGACCAAAGATCACAAGCGCATCGGGATACTCTATCTTCTCTCGATTACCTTCTTTTTCTTTATCGGCGGCTTTTTCGCCACATTGATTCGCATTCATCTGCTTACCCCCGAGGGCGCGCTGGTCACGGCTGACAATTACAACAAACTGTTCACCATGCACGGCATCATGATGGTCTTCTTCTTTCTTGTGCCATCGGTGCCGGCTGTGCTGGGCAACTTTGTTTTGCCGCTCATGCTGGGAGCCAAAGATGTGGCCTTTCCCAAGCTCAACCTGATGAGCTGGTATATCCTCATCATCGGCGGCGCCATTACCTTGTGGGCCCTGGTGAGCGGCGGCGTGGATACGGGCTGGACTTTCTACACTCCGTTCAGCACTACATTTTCCAACACCCACGTGATTACCGCCGCGATGGGCATCTTCATCGCGGGGTTTTCTTCCATTCTGACCGGGCTGAATTTCATTGTGACCATCCACCGCATGCGGGCGCCGGGGCTCACCTGGTTTCGGCTGCCTTTGTTCGTGTGGGCCATCTATGCCACCAGCCTGATTCAGGTTCTGGCCACGCCGGTAATCGCGATTACGATGGTGCTGGTGGGCCTGGAGCGCGGTTTTCATATTGGGATCTTCGATCCGCGCTACGGCGGCGACCCAGTGCTGTTCCAGCACATGTTCTGGTTCTACTCGCACCCGGCCGTGTATATCATGATCCTGCCGGGCATGGGGATCATCAGCGAGCTGATCTCGACTTTTTCCCGCAAGCCGGTCTTCGGATATAAATTTGTCGCCTTCTCCAGCCTGGCAATTGCGGTCTTTGGTTTTATTGTCTGGGCGCATCACCTGTTCGTCGCCGGCATCTCGGTGTACTCGGCCATGATCTTTTCGTTCCTGAGCTTTTTGGTGGCTATCCCTTCGGCGATCAAGACCTTTAATTGGGCCGCGACCATGTACAAAGGTTCTATCTCCTATCGCACGCCCATGCTCTATGCTTTCGGATTTCTTGGCTTGTTTGCGATTGGCGGCCTTACGGGATTGTTCTTAGCGACGCTGGGCCTCGACGTCCACCTGCACGACACTTACTTCATCATCGCGCACTTTCACTACATCATGGTGGGCGGCATGGTAATGGCGTATCTGGGCGGCATCCACTACTGGTGGCCGAAGATTACCGGGCGCATGTATCCGGAAGGATGGGCCAAGCTCTCTGCCATGATCGTCTTCGTGGGCTTCAACCTGACATTCTTCCCGCAATTCATCCTGGGATATCTGGGGATGCCGCGGCGCTACGCCGCTTACCCGCCCGAGTGGCAGGTGCTGCATGTGCTCTCCACCGCCGGAGCTTCCATTCTGGCTATTGGATATCTGCTGCCCATGATTTATCTTCTGTACTCGCTTCGCTTTGGCGAGGTGGCAGGAGACAATCCCTGGGGCGCAACCAGCCTGGAATGGCAGACCACATCGCCGCCGCCGCTGCATAATTTCGAAGTAACC
>DASREY010000250.1:0-42514 GCA_035651775.1 Terriglobales bacterium | reverse complement strand
CGCGCCGAGCTGGAGCGCGCGCTGGCGCTTTGCGCCGAATATCTTGTGCTGCATCCGGGATCGTTTCGCGGCAGCAGCCGTGAAGAAGGATTGGATCGCGTGGCGGCCGCTATCCGCGAAGCCGCCAATGGCCTCGACCTGAAAGCAGGGAACTTGACGGTGTTGATCGAGAATACCGCCGGAGCGGAATATTCACTGGGCAGCTCGTTCGAGCAGGTTGCGGAATTAATCGCAAAGTTGCGCGGACTCATCCCGATAGGCGCCTGCATTGATACCTGCCATACCCATGTTGCTGGGTACGACATCGTCAGCGAATCCGGCCTGCGCGAGACGCTGGCGCAACTCGATGCCACGGTGGGCCTGAAGAACGTTGCCGTCTGGCACTGCAATGACGCCAAGGCGCCGCGCGGATCGAAGCTCGACCGCCATCAGCATGTAGGCCAGGGAAAGATTGGCCTCGAACCCTTCCGCCGCCTGCTGAACGATCCCCGCACAGCCCATTCGGCGTTTATCGCAGAGACGCCGATTGATGAACCCGGCGATGACGTGCGAAACGTGGAAACGTTGAAAAGCCTGGTGCAGGATTGAGCGGCCTTCGATAATTAGAATGAAACAAACGAAATTCCCGTAGAGACGTAGCTTGCTACGTCTCCGCATGCAGTGCCAATGATTTGCAGGTCTGGCAATAAAAGTACATGACACTTTTCCGACAAAAATACAGGATTGAAAGCGCGCGAAAAAGAGATTGGGACTACACATCTCGCGACTGGTATTTCGTCACGATTTGTACAAGAAACAAAATTTGTTGCCTGGGAACAATTAGAAATGATCAAGCAGTTTTGAGCGCCATCGGCAATTTCGCCAATGATTCCTGGCGTGAGATTCCCAGACACTATTCCGATGTGACAATAGACCAATTTGTAGTAATGCCGAATCACATGCACGGCATTGTTGTAATAGAGGGTGATCACATTTATTCGCCGAATGCTCGACTGACAAAGAACGACAATTTGCCCGGGATTTCTCCGCAGCCGGCCTCGTTGGGCTCCATTATTCGTTCGTATAAATCAGGCGTAACACTCTGGTGTCATCAAAACGGCTTTCCCGATTTCCAGTGGCAGCCCCGTTATCACGATCGCATCATTGGTTCCAATACATCCCTCGCCGCCGTACAGGATTACATTCGAAATAATCCGGCGAATTGGTAGGAAGATGAGCATTTTGTTTATTAGGGAAGTGTGTTTCCTTTACAGGATGGTAGTCTAAAAGAGAGACGTAGCGGAGCTACGTCTCTACGCGAGTGTATATAAGATCGCAGGCGAACTAACACCAATGACAGAACAGAGTTCAACCAACATGACGCAGGAATTGCACTACGATCCGCAGCCGATCGAAGAAAAGTGGTCGGCGCGCTGGCAGCAGGACCCACAGCTTTACGCGGCTGAGCCTTCGAGCTCGCAGCGCAAGAAGTATTATGCCCTGGAAATGCTGCCGTATCCCTCGGGCGCGCTGCACATGGGACACGTGCGCAACTACTCGATCGGTGACGCCCTGGCCCGCTACATGTGGATGCGCGGCTACAACGTGCTTCATCCCATGGGTTGGGACGCTTTCGGCTTGCCCGCGGAAAATGCCGCTATCAAGAACAACGTTCCTCCGCGCGAATGGACACTCGGAAACATCGCCAACATGAAAGCGCAGATGAAGCGCCTGGGCTTTGCCTATGACTGGTCAACGGAGGTCACTACCTGTCTTCCCGATTACTATCGCTGGAACCAGTGGTTCTTTTTGAAAATGCTCGAGCGCGGGTTGGCGTATCGCAAAAAGAGCAAGGTGAATTGGTGTCCGGAATGCGCCACCGTTCTTGCCAATGAACAGGTGGTGAATGGCTGCTGCTGGCGCCATGAACAGACGCAGGTGGAGCAGCGCGAGCTGGAGCAATGGTTTTTGCGCACGACTCATTATGCGGAAGAATTGCTGCGCGATCTTGACCGGCTTGAGGGTTGGCCTGAAAAAGTGCGCACCATGCAGCGCAACTGGATCGGATGCAGCCAGGGCGCCAATGTTGATTTTAAAGTCGAAGGCAGCGAAGCCCAGATCACGGTCTTCACTACCCGCATTGACACCATCTTTGGGGCGACGTCGGTACAGCTTGCCCCTGAGCATGCTTTGGTGGCCGAGCTTGTGGGAGATGATGCCGGGCTCTCCGCAAAAATTCAGGAGCTCATCGCCGAGCAGCGCAAGGCAAAAGAAATCGGCGATTTGGGCGCCATTGACAAGCGCGGAGTAGACACCGGCCGTTTCGCAGTCAATCCATTCAACGGCGAAAAAGTGCCGATTTGGATTGCTAACTACATCCTCATGGATTACGGTACCGGCGCCATCATGTCTGTGCCGGCTCATGATGAACGCGACTACGAGTTCGCAAAAAAATATGGGCTCGAAATCCGGGTGGTAGTCATGCCTCGCCGTGAGAGTGAGGCGTCAGCAACCGGGCCGGAAGAACATATGCTTCCCTACACAGGGGAAGAGAGCCTGTTGATCAATTCGGGAAAATTCAGCAGCCTCTCCTGCACGGAAGCGCAGGCCAAAATGTCACAGTTTGCCGAGGAGCACGGCTTTGGCAAACCGACCGTCACCTATCGCCTCAAGGATTGGGGTATCTCGCGCCAGCGCTACTGGGGCACGCCCATCCCTGTGCTTTACTGCGAGAAGTGCGGCATTGTGCCTGTTCCCGAAAAGGATTTGCCGGTCGTGCTTCCCGATAAAGTCGAAATCACCTTGCAAAGCGGCTCGCCTTTGTCGCGGGTGCCGGAGTTTGTGAATGCGAAGTGTCCCAAGTGTGGAGGTAAAGCACGGCGCGAAACCGACACCATGGATACATTTGTGGATTCCTCTTGGTACTTCTACCGCTACACGAACCCTAAGTTGGTGGACAAGCCGGTGGATACCGCGACCATCTCGTACTGGTTTCCCATTGATCAATACATCGGCGGCGTTGAACACGCGATTTTGCATCTTATTTACTCCCGCTTCTGGACCAAGGTCATGCGTGACCTCGGTTTGGTGAAAAATTCCGAGCCGGTGCAGAGACTTTTTACCCAGGGCATGGTCATTAAGAGCGGGGCTAAGATGTCCAAGAGCCTGGGGAACACAGTAGCACCCGATGAGATGATTGCCAGGTATGGAGCCGATGCTACCCGGCTTTATACGTTGTTTGCCGCTCCACCCGACCGCGATCTCGATTGGCAGGATACCGGCGTCGAAGGCGTCAGCCGCTTTCTCGGGCGCGTCTACCGCTTCGTGATGCGTAATGCAAAGACGGTGACACCGACTTCCAAGAAAAGCGAAGTAACCCCGCGCCAACGCACCGTGCAACGCAAGCTGCACCAGACCATCAAACGCATTACCGATGATTTTAACGGCCGTTGGCACTTCAACACTTCTATCGCGGCAATTATGGAGCTGGTGAACGAGCTTTATATTGCGGAGAGCGAATTGGCCTCCAGCAGCTTGCTCGCAGAAGTGCAACGCACGTTAGTCTTGCTGCTTGCGCCTTTTGCGCCCTATCTGGCCCATGAGCTCTGGGCAACGTTGGGCGAAAAATCGAATCTGTTGCGCCATCCCTGGCCGCAGTACGACGCGGCGCTGGCTAAAGAAGATGAGGTAGAGGTTGCGGTGCAAATCAACGGCAAGGTTCGCGGCCACGTGCTCGTGCCCGCTGAGATTGCCGCCGATAAAGATACCCAGCGCGATTTTGTACTCAACGATGAAAAAGTGCGCGTCTTGCTGGAGGGCAAGGAAGTGGTAAAAGTGATCTCCGTTCCCGGCAAGTTGGTCAATATTGTAGTGAAATAGCTGCTAGCTTCTGAGAGCAAGCTCCTAGCTGCTAGCTTCTAGCTGTTTTGAACGTGAATGATGCAAACAGTTTCCACCCTCAGACACAGCTAGAAGCTAGTGGCTAGGAGCTATTTCACAACATGAACAGCGAAAACACAGAGATTCCCGTTGGCCTCATCGGCTTTGGTGTAGCCGGCCGCGTATTTCATGCTCCCACAATTTCCGCGGTGCCGGGCCTGCGTCTTGCGGCAATTCTGCAGCGCAGCCGCGGAGACGCGGCGGCGCAGTACCCGAATGCGCTAGTTGTGTCGTCGCTGGAAGATCTGTTGGCCATCGATGAAATCAAGCTCGTCATCATTGCCACGTCGAACACCTCGCACTTCGATCTTGCCCGCCAATGCCTGCTGGCGGGTCGAGATGTGGTCGTGGATAAGCCGTTCACCACCAGCTATCAGGAAGCCTATGAACTGGTGCGGATATCACGCGAGCGTGGACGCCTGCTTACTGTCTTCCAGAATGCCCGCTGGCATGGAGATTTCCAGACAGTAAGAAAACTGGTTAACGCCGGCACGCTGGGCCGGTTGGTGTTCTATGAGGCGCACTTCGATCGCTTTCGTCCGCAGCTTCGTCCCGGGGCCTGGCGTGAACGAGATGAGCCTGGCAGCGGAGTATTTTTCGACCTGGGACCGCATCTGATCGACCAGGCGATGGTGCTCTTTGGAACGCCCGAGGCGATCACAGCCACCATTCGCATTGAGCGCGATAACGCTGTGGTCGACGATGCTTTCTACATTGCCCTTCACTACAAATCGTTGCGGGTTGAGTTGCGTGCGACGATGCTCGCCGGCTCGGCTCCCGGGTTGGCTTTTGCTCTTCACGGCACGCTTGGTTCCTATGTGAAGTATGGACGCGAAGTCCAGGAAGAGGCGCTTAGACGCGGCGAACTCCCCATAGGCGATACCTGGGGAAGAGAACCTGAAGAAAAGTGGGGCTCTCTATATATAGAGAGAGACAGCAAAGTTGTGGTCCAGCCGGTTCCTACTGAGACGGGCGACTATCGCCGCTACTATGAAAATGTACGCGATGCCATTCTGGGACGCGCTAATCTCGACGTGACCGGCGAACAGGCCCTCAACGTCATGCGGGCCCTGGAACTGGCGCGCGAGAGCAGCCGAAAGCAGTGCACCCTTGTTTGGCGGAACGAGTAAAAAATAACCTGGTGCGTTGTTTTTCCCTTGTGGTCAGACTTTACAGCCACGCCGTATTTTGCTGCTAGTATGCTATCGAGTACATGAGCAACGAAACTCCATCGGGCGCCGGCTGGCGGCTGGCGCGGGAAAATCCAAAACTTGTTTTGATTGAAGTCGCCTGGCGCTGGAGTTTCGGGCTTGCGACTTCGTTATTACTGCTGCTGGCATGCGTCAACACCTTGAAGCGTGTAACCATTTCCGATGCCGATTGGGCCGTGCTTCGCAGTTTTGATCCGTACAAGATGGCCAATACGGTTGCAGTCCTGGTCGTAGCTTATGAGAAGCTGCTTTCGCTTGTGCTCGCGGTGTTACTACTCACGCTCGCATTTTTGTGGATGCTTGCCGCCACCTGGGGACGAGCGGCAACGATGAAAATCTTGCGTGGAAGCGGCAATATTGCCGTGGTGGCGGGGTTGAACCTGTTGCGCATCTTTCTCCTGCTGGCCGCGTTTGCCGTGGCCGCCCTCACGACCGCCGGCGCGGCAATGCTGGCCAGTTATTTTTCATCTGATCCGGCAGAGCCCAACCTGCCGGTGTATTTTTTCATCGTAATTCTGGCTTTGCCGGTCATCGTTGTAGCGTGGGCAATTTTGAATTGGGTGCTCTCGCTGGCTCCGCTGTTTGCGGCAGGGAAACAAGGAGTTTTTGCCGCACTCGCGGCCACATTCAGGAGCTTGCGCGAGCAACGTAAAGCGTTTTGGTCTGTCAGCGGAGTTTACGGCACAATCCGTGGGGCGGGGCTTCTCGTAGTGATCGTATTTGGATTGGCCCTGGCTGCAGTCGGGGAGAGCAAAATCGCTCTTGGATTCCTTGTAGCGCTTCTGCTTCTCTATTTTTTCTTTGCAGACCTTCTTTATGTTGCGCGGCTGGCGGCGTATTTGCAGATCATCGAGCAAACTCCAGACCCAAAGATATAACTTGAGTAGAGATGCAGCTTGCTTTGTCTGCGAAGCTGTAATTAACGGGTAGAGATTCCGGGCCCTTCGACTCGGCGCAAGCGCCTCGGTCAGGATGGCTGTTGTTGAATGTTCTTAACTGGCAACGCTTCTCTACTTCTTCGCGGCCATTCCCTCATATTCTTTTTGCGATTCCGGGGTAAAAAGAATCCACAGTGTGTAGATACCCAAGGCCAGTCCGAATGGGATATTAATCAGTGCAATGATGCCGAGCACTATAGCAAGTATGCGTGCCCACGGCTGGCGTTGCCACAGTCCTATGCCTGCGCCGATTCCAAGCGCCGCTTTCAGGATGAGAAACATTCCTATTGCGATAAAGAGCGGCTGCAGGAACCCCGGAATTTGATTGGGCACGCCTTCTACATGGCTGAGATAACTGAGAATGATTGTGGGGAATACCATGATCGCGATGCCGCCCATCAGATCGAACAGGGAGTACACAATCCACAGGATGCCCAGGATCTGAATATGATGGGCGACGCGGTTGATGGAACGGGGAATGGGCGCAACTCCGACGGGTTGACCGCAGGCGCTGCAATATTGCTGACCAGGCTGAAGCTCTCTTCCGCATGCGTTGCAAAACAATGGCGCACCTCGCTCAAGCCCTTACATATTAATGCAACGCCGAAGGTTTATGGCTGTTCGCAAGAATCACGCCTTATCTTAAATAGGCGGGGGGCGCTGGCCAGCCGAAAACTATCATGGCGGCCGCCTCGCGGTGTAGCCGGCATGCCGTAGAGCGGCTGCACAATCAAGAAATATCTCCATTCGTATTCAGGCTGATAAAATCAAGCCATGCAGACTCATGCTCCCGCCCAGTCCATTGTCATTCTCGATTTTGGCGCGCAATATTCGCAGCTTATTGCGCGGCGCGTCCGAGAGCAGAATGTGTTTTCCGTCGTGCTGCCCTGCACGGCAACGCTGGAGGAGATCAAGCGCTACGCGCCGGCGGGTATCATCCTGAGCGGTGGCCCGTCGTCGGTCTATGACAAAGACGCTCCCCCGGCCGATGAACGCGTGCTCTCGCTGGGAGTGCCGGTGCTGGGCATCTGCTATGGATTGCAGTTCATCGCTCATAAACTTGGCGGCAAAGTCAGCCCCGCGGAAAAGCGCGAATATGGATACGCCGAAGTAGAGCTGCTGAACGGTTCGCCGCTCTTTAAAAACCTGCCACGCTCGCTGCAGGTGTGGATGTCGCACGGCGACGAGGCCCTCGATCTGCCTCCCGGATTCAAGCGCACGGCGCAAACCTCGAACGCTCTGGCCGCCATGGAAGACGACCAGAAAAAAATTTTCGCGGTACAGTTCCATCCTGAAGTTCACCATACCAAAATGGGAACCGAGCTGTTGCGCAACTTTGTCTTTGAAATCTGCCACGCCGAGCCCAGCTGGACAGGGCAGAGGTTCATCGATGAGACTATCGCCTCTATCCGCGAATCTGTGGGCGAGGGCAGGGCGATCTGCGCGCTGAGCGGCGGCGTGGATTCCGCTGTAGCCGCTGTTCTGGTTCACTGCGCCATCCAAGACCGGCTTACCTGCGTCTTCGTAAACAACGGCGTGTTGCGCAAAAACGAATTTCAAAAAGTGCAGCAGAACCTGCACGACCGTCTGGGACTGAACCTGGTGGCGGTAGATGCCTCCGAACGTTTCCTCTCTAAGCTGGCCGGCGTGACTGATCCGGAAAAGAAACGCAAAATCATCGGCAATGAATTTATTGCGGTCTTCGACGATGAAGCTCACCGCATTGAGCGCCTCATCGGTAAAGTGGAGTGGTTGGTGCAAGGGACGCTCTATCCCGATGTCATCGAGTCGCGCCCGGTGCGCGGCTTTTCGCAGACCATCAAATCGCACCACAACGTCGGCGGCCTGCCGGAAAAGATGAAGCTGAAGCTCATCGAGCCGCTCAAAGATCTTTTTAAAGATGAAGTCCGCCGTATGGGCCGCGACCTGGGAATGCCGGAAGAAATCTTGCAACGCCAGCCCTTCCCCGGACCAGGATTGGCGGTGCGAATTCTGGGCGAGGTCACAGCCGACCGTGTAGCGCTCCTGCAAGAGGCCGACGATATCGTGGTCAGCGAGATCAAAAAAGCCGGCCTCTATAACAAAGTCTGGCAGTCATTCGCGGTCCTGCTGCCAGTGATGTCGGTTGGAGTCATGGGCGACATGCGTACCTATGCCTATACCTGCGCCGTCCGCGCCGTGCACTCGGAAGACGGCATGACGGCCGACATCGTAGACCTGCCCCACGAAGTTCTCACACGCATCTCCACCCGCATCGTGAACGAAGTAAAGGGCATCAACCGCGTGGTCTACGACATTACCTCCAAGCCGCCAGGCACGATTGAGTGGGAGTAGAGAAATTACGATTTGTGAAGTACGATTGACGATTTTTTCTCCATCCAGCTTTCTGGACTTACCGCTATGAGTATCAGACGGAAGCTTGCAATCGCGCTCGTCATCATTGTGTCGACTACCTGTTTTTGCCTTTGGTTTGTATGTTTCTCCGCACAACATTGGCTAAACCGAGTAGATTTCGTAACAGTACTGCTTGATGATCGTCCAGTGCAAGCCGACGTGTACATGGGACATCCGACAGACAATGAAGCTGAGGTCGTCGCGCTTGCACATGTGCCTGGGGTGGGAGATTATTTCTTTGATTTCGATGACGTGGCATTTCGCAAAGCATCGGCTCACGAATTCATCCGCTTCCATCGCGGAGTGTGGATTTACAGGCCCATGCGCGATGGAAGCTTTAGCGCGGTTCTGCCGTTCCAGAATGACAATGAGTTCCGAATTGCTTCATCGAATGGACACATCTTAACCGTACAATTCTGATCGAAGATGCAGATATCCCCAATGATCCGAGAATGAATGAAAGAGCGAAGAGTCCCGACCTGCGCCTGCGTCTAGCAACCAACGTGGATGCAGAGACAATTTCGCGCTTAATAAATGACGCCTTTCGTCCAAAAAGATTTTTCACCGATGAAGACCGCACCAATCCTGAAGAAGTGCGCGACTTGTTGACCAAAGGAGAGTTTCTACTGGCCGCAGATGACGCCGCACTTGCGGGTTGCGTCTATCTGGAGCGTCGGGGAGAGCGCTGTTACCTCGGGTTGCTTTGTGTAGCTCCCACGAGGCAGCGCGCAGGTCTGGGCGCCTGGCTCATGGCGGTTGCAGAAGATCGTTGCCGGGCGGCGGGAATGCGTGGCATAGATCTTCAATTCGTGAATCTGCGAAAAGAACTGCCCGGATACTATCGGCGTTTGGGATACATCGAAAGCGGCACCGCCCCATTCCCAGCGCATGTAAAAATCAACCAACCCTGCCACTTCATCAAGATGTCGAAGGATTTGAGCAAACCTTAACTGGCAGCCACAATCCTTGCTTGTAGCTGTATTTCTATTGTCCGTTGCTCTTGCTCTCGCGCTGGTAGGGGGTGGAGAGGTATTTACGCGCTTCATCGAGCGCGCCCTGAAAATTGTCATTGGTCTCGAGCGCGCGCCGATATTCGTTGATGGCCCGGTCACGCTGGCCGGTTGCATCGAAGATCTTTCCCAATTGAATGCTGCTCCAGACCTCGGTCCAACGGGGTTCGCCGTCGCCCTCGCGGGCAGCGCGATATTCATTGGCCGCAGCCTGATAGTTGCGCTGTTGAAAGAACACTTCGGCGATCCGATAGTGGGCCAATGAACTGTTCTTGTTGATATCCAGGGCTTTTTGCAGTTCGGTTAGAGCCTGGGCAAGGTCGCCTTGCTGCACTAGTTGTTCGCCTTTCATGATGGCGATGCGCAGCTTGAGTTCGCCGGTATTTTTGAGAACGTGATTGTTAGGATCAATGGTGATCTTGCGCGGCATGCCGAACGTCTCAACGGTGTAAGGGGAATCGGTGCCAACAACCTCGATCCGTTTTTCCTCGGGCTTGCCATCGGTATCGATCTTGAGATCGACAGGCATGCGGAACAGGTCCAGGTCCTGATTGATCTGGCCGGTCACACGGAAGCCTTTTGCGATGCGAAAAACCGTGTACTTATTTTTGAATTCGGGAGCGCCGGTTGAATCCAGCCATTCGGCGAAGAACCATTCCAAATTACTGCCGAAGTGCTGCTCCGCAATTTTGCGGAAGTCGGCGCCGGTGGCCGGTTTGCCGGCAAATTGCATGGCGAAATTGCGCATGGCATTATCGAATTGGTTGTCGCCCATGACCCAGCGCAGCATTTCGAAGATCATGGCGCCTTTGTCGCTGGCGAGGGATTGCGCTTCGGGGGAAAATGGCGACAGCTTGCCTACACTGGCCAGCGGGATGTTGTCATATGCCAGCGCCCCCACTTCCATGTCTTTTATGACTTCCTGATAACCGCCTACGCCGGCGGCAGACTCCACGTAACGGGCCTCTGAGAAGCGCGCTGCGCCGTCACGCAGCCATGCATCCTCGGACGAAGTTGGAGACACACTCGCGCCCCACCACTGATGGGCAATGGCATTGGCCAGCAGGCGGTAGTCTACTTTGGCGGATACCGCGCGGCCGGCAATCGCTGCAACCTCAGGTGCCCAGGTATAGGGGATGGTGTCATCCGGCAACTCGACAATATTCAAAGTCGAAGAGGGAGCCGGACCATACAACGATGAGAAATAAGAAAATTCTTTGCCGGCCGTTTCCGCATACGCGCTAGCGAATCCCGCATGATTGGCAGGGAAGTAGACGTGGATGTTCGCGCCATTCAACTGGCTGCTGGTGTCTTGAAATTTTCCGATAATAAGCGTGCCGGGAAAGCTGGGTTTCTGCCAATCAAAGCTGAAAGTTGTGCTGCCAGGGGCGGCCAACGCGTGTGTTGTCACAGCAGGAGCGGTCGCTGTCGCGCTGTGGGCTACGGCAGCGCGCCTTTTGGTAGTCCCCACGTTTGGGGTAGTTGCCGGGGCCGCAGCACGGCGGCGCAGCACCGGAGCTGTTTCCTCGCTGGAAGTGGAACTGGAAGTATTTTGCGGTGCGCTCTCTTCGGAGGGGGCAGCAGGTTCTTCTACGGCCACCGTAGAAGGGGAGGAGCCGGCGGTTCGTCCACTGCCAACGACGGTGTATCCAGCGGGAACGGCAATATTGATTTTGGCGGTAAAGCGGTTGCTGTTGTATCCATTCACCGGAAACCAGCGGCCCGGATACATTAAATAGCTGATATTTTCGTCGATGTAGGCCAGCTTCAATCCTTCCACCGGGCTGTCGTCTGCCGAGTTGAGGACGCCATCGTAATCAAAGGTCAAGGTTGTGCTGTCATCTTTAGCCACGGTCTTCGGCAGGATCACACGCACAGCATTATCCTGGCTGATGCGTTCATACTGCAGCTTCTCGCCTGCAGGCCCGGTCACGCGGTTGACCCGCAATGCATTGTGCAGCTCAAAGACGGCGCTCGTAATATCGTCCAGCGCCGTGAACTTCACGCTTGCCACCCCGTGTAGATGGTGCGACCGCGGCGTAATCGCGGCGTTGATGACGTAGTCATCCACCCGGAGGCGCGGTTTTTCGGCGGCGAATACCGTCGCAATGAGGACGAAGACAAGTAAAAATACGGCGCTGCGTCCCAAGGGCCGTGGCGTGAGCTGCATAGGGGAATTCTCCAGAGAATTATCGTACGTATGATGAAAATTTTACATGAAAAGATGCACTGCACTGATTTTGGTGCAACCAGCGCTAAGCTCGTAATTATGGATGTTGATAGCCTGCTGGTTTAATAATTGTATATCGCTACAAGCTGGCCGTTCTCCTCATTCTTCGTGGAATTCTGCGTAGGATTTGAGTGATGGATAGCGGCCCTCGCCACGATTCGAGAGAAAGTCTTTAGGCACGCCAATTTCGCGTGTAAGCTCAAAGAAGCTCTCCCAAGAGTTCGGGCGTTGCGAAAAAATCACATCCCCGGTCGATGGGTCTCGTCGGATAAAAACTTCCTTGCCCTGAAAACGAAACTCCAAGGGCAGACGAACAGCCTGACTCCGTCCGTTGCGAAACAACTTTGCAATATGTTTCATCGCATACCTCTTTTCAAGGCCACATATTAGGAGCGTATTACAGAACGCATCCCTCGGCGTGGGTCAGTTGACTTGTACGGTAAAATACCGTACATTAGCTTTCTAGCAGGAGTTGCTATGACACCGCCTGTATTAATGGAAAAAGAATCGAAAAAGGAACGCTTGGAGGCACGGATTACGCGCGAGCAGAAAAAGCGTATTGAGTATGCCGCCAGGATCAAAGGAACTTCCGTTTCGGATTTCGTTATTGGAAGCGCTCAAGAGGCTGCCGCCCGCACAATACGGGATTACGAGATCTTGACATTGAACGACGAGGATCGCGCGGTGTTCGTGAATGCGCTTCTAAATCCTCCTCGGCCGGGCGCACGACTACAAGCTGCTGCGAAACGTTACAAGGAACGGAAAGCAGGTGTAAGTGGCAAGAAAGCTGAAGTTTGAAAAAGCGTGAGGGTTTTAGAACAGAGCCGCTCAGTAAAGCGCATGAGCGAGCGGCTTTTTCATGTGGCAACTACCATCTTGATAATTACCTCAAGACCCAGGCCAGTCAGGACATGTCGAAACATGTTGCCGCGTGTTTTGTTCTTACATCGGATGGCAAGACCATAGCCGGATTCTATACGCTCTCCCAATACTCCATTGAAGCCGGTTCCCTACCCCAAGAAGTCAGTAGGAAACTTCCAAAGTATCCGCAAGTGCCAGCAACACTGTTGGGCCGACTGGCGATCAGCAATAGTTTTAAAGGACAAAAGTTGGGAGAGTTTCTGCTTATAGACGCTCTCCATCGTGCGCTGTTGCACAGCCAACAGGTTGCATCCGCCGCACTGGTTGTGGATGCAAAAGATGAAAGAGCAAAGACATTCTATGAATACTTCAACTTCATGTCTTTTCCTGGAATCCAGAATCGGCTATTTCTGCTGATGCAAACAATCGAGCAACTGTTCACAAGTTAGATCATCTCGGTGCCGAATGCTGATCTCTAAACACTCTTCATAATCGCATCCGCTGCGTGTTCGATGGCCGGCCTCTGGCCCCCGCGATTCAAAGCAGCCTGTACGCCGGTCAAATCAGCCAGCATCTGCTGTCGCGGAGCACCATCGTCAATCAACGGTTGCAAGTGCCTGACCACATTTTCTGGCGTAAACGCGTCTTGCAGCAGCTCAGGGATAATCTGGCGGCCGGCAATGAGGTTGGGCATGGCCACGTGCGGCACCTTCACCAACCGCTTGGCGGCAAAAAAGGTAAGCGGCGAGAGCCGATACACGGCGACGAACGGAGTTCCTATCAGCGCAGCCTCAACCGTTGCCGTCCCGCTGGTGACCACTGCGGCGCGAGAGTGCAACAAAGCCGCCGCGGCATTTTTTACCGGAATCATGGATGTAGTCACCAGCTCCGGGTTACGGCGTGCCAATTCAGCTTGCGCCATTATGCTGCGGAACCAGCCTATATCGAGATTCGAAGCGACTGGAAATAGAAATTGATACTTTGCGCTCTGGCTTTGCAGGAGCGCGGCTGCTTCCATCATTCCAGCCAAGTGGGCCCGCACTTCTTTGCGGCGGCTGCCGGGAAGCAAGGCAATCCATGTGCGCGCAGGGTCGAGTCCATTTTCCGTGGCATATTGCTCGCGGGAGACCTGCGGCCTGGGCATGTGGGCAAGGGGGTGGCCTACATATTCCACATCCACGCCATATTTGCGGTAGAAGGCCTCTTCAAAAGGGAAGATGCACAGGACTTTTTTGATCCAGCGCTGTATCCGTTTCACGCGATACTCGCGCCACGCCCAGAGTTGCGGAGCCACAAAATAAATTACAGGGATGCCGCGGGCGTGCATCTCACGCGCTACGCGGAAGTTAAAAGCCGGTGAGTCAATGACCACGGCGACAGCGGGCTTGGCCTTGGCTTCATCTACTACGCGTAGCAGCTTGCGAAATTCCGAGTAGATTTTCGGCAACTGTCCCACGATCTCGGTCATGCCGACGACGGCAAGGTGCCGGGAATCGACCACGGTGTCGCAACCGGCGGCGCGCATGCATTCCCCGCCAACGCCCATGAATTCCAGGGGCTCATCATCTTTGCGGGCGCGGCGGCGCAGGGCCACGATGAGTTGAGCCCCGTACAAGTCGCTGGATGCCTCGCCTGCCGAGATGAGAAATTTCATGAATTGCTGCTGAAGGCAGTGTACCGGTTAGTCGTCGGCCCCGACCAGTCTTTCTGCGCCGCTGGCCGGCAGAGGGATCTCCTGGTCTTTGTACTGTAATTGGTAGAGCTTCCAGTAAATTCCACGGCGAGAGAGCAGTTGCTGGTGGTTGCCGATCTCTCGCACCCGGCCTTTGTGCATGACAATGATTTTATCGGCGCGCTGAATGGTTGAAAGTCGGTGGGCAACGATGAGCGATGTGCGGCCTTCCGTTCCAATCATGCGGCTGAGGGCGTCGCGCACGCGGAATTCGGTTTCAGTATCGACGCTTGAGGTGGCTTCATCGAGAATCAGTACCTTGGGATCATGGGCCAGAGCGCGGGCGAACGAAATAAGCTGCTTTTGCCCGGTGGAAAGCGTGGTTCCGCGCTCGCGAACCGGCTCCTTGAAGCCGGCCGGCAGGGTGCGTATGAAATCGGCTACGTTGACCTGCTCCGCGGCCTGCTCCACGGCTTCAGCGGTGACCCACTGGCTGCCCAGCCGGATATTCTGCTCGACGGTGCCGGTGAACAGGAATGGGTCTTGCAATACCATGCCGAAGTTGCGGCGCAACTGGTCGAGTTCCATCTCGCGGACATCCACACCATCAATCCGGACCGCCCCGCGCTGCACATCGTAAAAGCGCAGCAGCAAAGAGAGAATCGTGGTCTTGCCCGCGCCGGTGTGGCCTACAATGGCCACGGTTTCTCCGGGCTCGATGGCGAAAGAAACATCCTGCAGCACCCAGTCAGGTTCGCCGGGCTTTGATTCGGGCTCATCCGCTTTGCCGTCGGGGTTTCGCGCTGCGCCTGCCGGCATGTTCTTTTCCGTTTCTTCCTTCGGAGGCACGCTGCGATAGGCGAACCATACGTGGTCAAACTCAATGCGTCCCGGGCCCTGGGGTTCTTTGGGCGAAGCGGGTGAGATGATCTCAGATTTGGTGTCGAGCAGCTTGAAGATGCGTTCGCTGGAGGCCATGGCGCCCTGCAGGATGTTGTATTTCTCGCTGAGGTCCTGAATAGGACGGAAGAAGCGCTGCGCGTATTGCATGAAGCCGGTAAGGATGCCGATAGTTACGACGTTGCGGATCACGCCTCCCCCGCCAAACCAGATAATCGAAGCGATTGCCAGCGACGACAGGATTTCGACCACCGGATAGTAAATGGCGTGGGCCAGGATGGCGTCTTTGAAGGCGTCCATGTGGGCGGCATTGATCTTCATGAAGCGCTCGTAAGCGCGCTTCTCGCGGTTGAACAACTGCAGCACCACGATGCCGCTCACATGCTCCTGCATGAAGGCGTTAATGCGGGCGATAGCGGTGCGAATGCGCCGGTAAGATTCGCGCACTGAGCGGCGGAACAGCATGGTCGCCCAGAAAATCAGCGGCAGCACTGCGAGCGTAATGAGCCCCAGCCACCACTTCATGCGCAGCAGGATGAAGACGATGTAGAACAGCACAAAGATGTCTTCAATGATCGAGACCACACCGGCGGTGAACATGTCATTGAGGGCGTCCACGTCGGTGGTGACGCGGGTTACCAGCCGGCCGACAGGGTTCTTGTCGAAGAAGCCAACGTGCATCTGCTGCAGGTGGCGGAAGATCTGGCTGCGCAGGTCAAACATGACCTTTTGCCCGGTCCACTGCATGTAATAGGTTTGAGCGAATTCCAGGAAGAAGCTGAAACAGAGCAGGAAGACATACAGCCCGCCGATCTGGGCAATGCCCACCAGCGGATCAGGATTCAGCCAGCGTGTAAGGGCATAGCGCGCGGCGGGCGCGCCGAACTTGGGAGCAAGATAGGTATCTACAGCAACAATGGTGAGCAGCGGCCCCAGCGCGTCGGCGGTGGCCTTGAGCACAATTGTGACCAGGGCAACCGCCACCTGCCATTTATACGGACGCAAATACGTGAGCAGCCGTTTCATCAGCCGGCTGTCATACGCTTTGCCTAATGCCTCTTCTTCGTGGATATTGGCCATGCGGACTCTAAACATTGTATAGACGTTGGCAGAGGATTGCAGGATGCAGAGAAAAAGCATTCAGCCGTCAGCACTCAGTCAAATCAGAAGACATGCATCTCAATGCCGTGCTTTCCCGTGCTTTGCCATGCTTTGCCGTTTGTAGACCCATGCCTGGCTCGATAGATTCCGAGGGTTGTCGAGGAGTCGAGAATGAGTCATGCCACGAAGAGTCAGATAGGTCGCCGCGGGGTCCTTATCATCCTCAGCTTGTTGGCGACCGCTAGTCTTTGCCGTGCCCAGGCAGGCAGTCCGGCAGAGGCTCCCAAGAATCGGTTACCGCTGGTTGAGCTGGCTTTCACCATCCCCACGATCAAAGCGACTGAGAACAGTCACGTTGGAATGGGAGCACGGGCGGTTTTCAATCCGCACGCTCTTCTATCAGTGGAACTTGAGGTCAACCATATCGTTACCGACTCTGGAGAAAATCGCAGGAACCATCCAAACGGCGCAGGCATCGACGAAGTATTCGCAGGCGTGAAATCGGGACACCGTTTCCGTCATGTCGGACTATTCGCCAAGGCACGGCCCGGCTATCTGGGTTTCTCGCAATTTGTCCTCAGGCAGCCATTGGTAGAGCCGAACGATCCAGGTTCTGCACTGAATAGGCGTGAGCGATTTGTGAAGCGGCCGGCCTTCGATCTGGGCATGGTGTTTGAGTTCTATCTGAGCAAGCATTGGGCGTTCCGGACCGATGTGGGAGACACCATGGCCTTCTTTAATTCAAGGTTCGCCCAGGATGTTGACCTGGAGGGGGTGACCCGTCACAACCTTCAATCGGGCTTTGCCATACAGTTTCGGTTCTAGCGCCAGAATTCAACGAGTTCTCCCGGCGGCCGGCTGCCACACGCTTTTCCTGGCGCCTCTTCTTCGTGGATGTTGGCATGCGACCTGTAGATATTGTAATAGACGTTTGTAGACCAACACAGGATGCAAACAGTTGCCAGTTACCGATCCACAGCACGCCGCGGCAGGCAGCTGATTGTGGAGACAGGAATATTCCTTTTCTAAATATCTGTCTGCTTCTTGAAATATTTGCGCTGTTCGTTCGTCTACAAGGTAGAGGAAGCATGTATTCGAGCGAATTACTGCAAGCTGATAAACGAAACCGAACCAAAGACGTCTATATCTCGTATCTGATATGAGGCGCCCAAAAGGGAGAGATGATGCTGAGTCTGACAATCCACAACCTGGACGACGTAACCGTATTCCGATGCGCGGGACGAATCACGACCGAAGATGAAACTATCTTACGAAATGCGTTTCTGACTCAACCGAAGACTCGGATCGCGGTGCTTGATCTGGCAGAAGTCAGCAGTGTCGACCCCGCCGGCTTAGGAGTATTTACGTCTTTTCGGGCCTGGGTGAACGCAACGGGGGCCGAACTCAAACTGATGAATCTGTCGCCCGGAGTAGAAGAGGTGCTCGACTCCGCACGGCAGTCCGCATTGGAAGTCTGCTCTGTCCCGGACATGATTGATCTATTGTGTCGCGCCGCCCGCCAATTTCCATTGAGCAGCAAGGCCGGCGACCGAAACATGAACGATGCCGGCCCGCTCGGTCCTGACCGGTGGGTTGCCGCCATGGCCGGGTAAGCGACGGCGGTTTCCTCTCGGTCCTTTGTGGTTAAACTTTTCGAGACTTCTTGTATGATTCCCGGATGCGACATGCCCAATGTCTCCTCATCGTTTGCTGCCTTGGAGTCCTGAACGTTTCAGGGCAAACTCCTGCAGCCTCGAACGAAGTCGGCAGCGTCTACCCTGAAGCACGCGCCCTCTACCTCGATATACATCAAAATCCGGAGCTCTCTTCACATGAGACGCAAACTGCGGCGAAGTTGGCGACGCGTCTCCGTAACCTCGGCTATGACGTGACCGAACACGTGGGTGGCACCGGAATTGTTGCCATCCTCAAGAACGGTCCCGGACCAACCATCATGCTGCGCACCGAACTCGATGCGCTTCCGGTAGAAGAGAAGACCGGCCTGCCTTATGCCAGCAAGGTCCATACGAAAGACGATGCCGGACACGATGTTCCAGTAGACCACGCCTGCGGACACGACCTGCACATGGCATCGCTGGTGGCAACCGGCGCCATCATGGCGCACAGCAAAGACACCTGGCATGGCACGCTCATGCTCATCGGCCAGCCCGCGGAAGAGACCATCAGCGGCGCCGAGGGAATGATCAAAGATGGCTTGCTGACACGTTTCCCCAGGCCTGACGCAGCTGTGGCTTTGCATGTCATGAATCTAATTCCAGCGGGGAAGGTGGGCGTTGTGCCCGGGACGTACGACGCCAATGCGGATTCGCTGCGCGTCACTATCTACGGCAAGGGCGGACACGGCGCATCGCCTCATACTACGGTTGATCCCATCGTGATCGCTGCTCGCACCATCCTGGCTTTGCAGACCATTCCTTCACGCGAGGTGAAGCCTGGAGAAATGGTGGTCATCACGGTTGGCTACATCCAGGCGGGCACCAAGAACAATATCATCCCCGATCACGCCGAGATGGGCCTTACCGTGCGCACCTACAAGGCCGACGTTCGCAAGCAGGTGCTCGCGGCCATTGCGAGAATCATCAAGGCCGAAGCTGAAGCCGCAGGCGCGCCGCGCGAGCCCTTGATTGAACACTACGAATCTACAGACTCGGTGTACAACAATCCCGCACTGGCCCAGCATCTCGAGGCCACGCTTGAATCGGCGCTTGGCAAAGAGAATGTTTCGGTGGAAGAGCCGATCACAGGCTCGGAAGATTTTTCTTACTTTGTCGAACAGGGCATCCCCGGCTTCTACTTCACGTTGGGAGGAGCTAACCCTCAGAAGTATGCCGAAGCCAGGGCGGCGGGAATCTCGCTGCCCTCGAACCACTCTCCGCTGTTCGCCCCCGACCTAGACCCGGCGCTGCACACCGCCATCGCCGCCGAGGTAGCTGTGCTGCGCGATCTGCTGAACCGGTCGGCTGACGAGCTGCAGAAATTAACCCATCAACAGGCAGGACAATAAGGCAGCAGTCAGCACTCAGCAGTCAGCATTCAGTCAAAGGAACAGCACCTGGAAATTTCCTTCGTGCCCTTCGTATTAACCCTTCGTGTACTTTGTGGTTAGCTTTTTTGGGGGGGTGGGGGGTTACTAAGTAACCTTTTTGGCTTGGGCGGGCGCCTCCCTTTGCCTCTGGAAACCGTGAGAGGCGGCGCTTGATGTTTTCAAAGACGGTGGGGCATAGAACCCACATCCATCATGCCAGTGATCTGATAGAACGCAATGATTTGATACCACTTGCACGGATTTTCCTTAAGTTCGTCATCCTGAGGCGAGCCGCTATTCCTGGTTACGCAACTCGGGGTGATGGCGCTCTTCATCGTGCTCAAAACTCTCCCTGCCTGTGTGTCTCTGTGGTGAACAGCCTTTGAACCTGTTCCGGCGTGCTTTGCTTACCGGATGCGCATTCGTGTACCTTGGTGGGGCAAGCGGCGATGAGCCAAGGCCGAGTACTGCAGATCACATTCATGGACGTTCTCGAAAAGCTTTTTGAGCAGCATTTTCATACACCGGCTGAGCGGGTGCAGCCGCTGCAAGGCCAGCTTGGCGGGTCGGGGCGGCGCATCATTCGGCTGGCCGGCGGAAAATTCAGCGCGATTGGCATCCGCTATGACGTGCGCGAAGAGAATGTCGCATTCCTGGAATTTTCCAGGCATTTTCGCCGGCACGGGCTGCCGGTACCGGAAATTTATGCCGAAGATCTGAACCAGGGCGCTTATCTGGAAGAAGACCTGGGTGACACCACGCTGTTTGAATTCCTTTCAAAAAATCGCGACGGCGCCGAGGTTGCTCCGCAGGTGGCCGAAACCTATCGCAAAGTTGTGGCCGTGCTGCCGCGTTTTCAGGTCGAGGCTGGACGTGATCTGAATTACAAACGGTGCTATCCCCGGCACAGCTTCGATCGCCAGTCCATCGCCTGGGACCTGAACTATTTCAAATATTATTTTCTCAGGCTAGCCGGCATCCCCTTCAGCGAGCAGGCGCTGGAAGACGATTTCGCGCGTTTGACCAGGTTCCTTTTGACCGCTGATCGCGATTATTTTCTCTACCGTGATTTCCAGTCACGCAACGTCATGTTGCGCGATGGCCAGCCGTTTTTCCTGGATTACCAGGGTGGCCGCAAAGGCGCGCTGCAATACGACATCGCTTCGCTTTTGTACGATGCCAAAGCCGACCTGCCTCCGGAGCTGCGCCAGCAGTTGCTCGATCATTATTTAGACCGGCTGGCCGGGTTCGTCAACCTGCAGCGCGAAGCTTTCATGCGGCATTACTACGGATATGTTTATATCCGCATCATGCAGGCGCTGGGCGCCTATGGCTTTCGCGGTTTCTATGAGCGCAAACCGCATTTTTTGCAAAGCGTGCCCTATGCGCTCAAGAACGTGCGCTGGCTGCTGCACAATGCCGAGCTGCCTATCGCGCTGCCGGCGCTGATGTCTGCCTTCACCAGCATGCTGGGCTCGGAGAATCTGCAGAGCCTGTCTTCGGAGGGAACCCATCTAACGGTTCGGATTTTCAGCTTTTCATTTCACCAGGGATTGCCGAAAGACGACAGCGGACATGGCGGCGGATTTGTCTTCGATGCCCGCAGCATTCCCAATCCGGGACGCGAAGAGCGTTTCAAGAACCTCACCGGCCAGGACGCGCCGGTCATCGAGTATCTCAACCAGCAGGAGAGCGTGCATCAGTTCCTCGCCAGCGTGATGTCGTTGATTGATGCCAGCGTGGGCGATTATCAGCGCCGCGGCTTCAAGAGCCTGATGGTGTCGTTTGGTTGCACCGGCGGCCAGCATCGCTCGGTATTTATGGCTGAACGCCTGGCGAAGCATCTGCGCGCCAGGAGCGGGGTCGAGATCGTGGTGCGGCATCTTCAGTTAGAGAAGCTGGGGATGGAGAAATTGAGCCTGGAAAAGGCGGGTCAATGAAAGCCATGGTCCTCGCCGCCGGCCTGGGCACGCGCCTGCGGCCGCTCACCGATACGCGCCCCAAGGCGCTGATCGAAGTCAACTGCCGCACGCTGTTGGAAATTACACTTACCCGTTTGCGCGATTTTGGGGTCAGCGAGGTGATCGTCAACGTGCATCATTTTGCCGACATGGTTGTTGACTACCTGAAAAGCAACGCGAACTTCGACATGCGTATTGAAGTGTCGCGTGAGGAAGTCCTGCTCGATACCGGCGGCGGCCTGAAAAAAGCTGCCTGGTTTTTTCTGGAAGATTCCAGCGGCCTGGATATACCGTTCATTTTGCACAACGTGGATGTGATCAGCACGATTGACCTGGGGCGCATGGTGCAATTCCATAATGAGAATCACGCCCTGGCCACGCTCGCCGTACAAGACCGCAAGAGTTCCCGCTACCTGGTCTTCGACCAGCAGCTTCAGCTTTGCGGCCGAGGGCGCGGGCAAGGCGGCGACCCTGAATTGGTTCGCGCCGTAGCGCAGTCAAAGGCGTTAGGATTTTCCGGTATCCAGGTTATTTCTCCCCGGCTTCTTACGATGCTGACAGAAGACGGCATCTTCTCCATCATCGACTCTTACCTGAACCTCGCCGCTCGCGGGGGGAAGATCGTCGCCTTTCCTGCGGATGAATATCAATGGCGTGATGTTGGCAGGCTGGAAGATCTAATCCAAGCGGGTAAATAGCACTCGTCCAAGGCAGAAATCTTTCGCCACGGACAGACACGGGTTCTTACGGATTTCCCGACAACCATAAGCCGAAAAAATCGTAAACGTCACAAATCGTAAATCGTTGCAATTGCCCAATGGATTCAAGAGATTTTTCGTACGACCAGGGCGGAATTTTTTGATCCGAAAGCAATGCAGTTGCACACGGCGTGCTCGATGGTCTTTTTGCGGCCTGGTTGAGGGATGTAATCCAGATCGCATTCAGGATCGGGTTGTTCGAGATTGATGGTGGGCGGAAGCTGGTTGTGCTCCATGGCAATCAATGTGGCGGCGAGACCGCCGGCTCCGCAAGCGCCCTGGGGATGTCCGATTTGCGATTTCAGCGACGACATTGGCGTTTTATAAGCCGAGCCTCCGAGGGCGAGCTTGAGTGCCCGGGTCTCGATGCGGTCGTTGAGTTCGGTCGAGGTACCGTGCAGATTGACATAATCAACGTTGTGGGGCGCGATGCCGGCCTCTTCCATGGCAACGGATATGGCGCGCGCCGGCTCTTCGCCGCACTCGGCCAGGCGTACGCGATGGAAGGCCTCACAGGTGGAGCCGTAACCGGCAATTTCCGCAAAAATTTTGGCGCCGCGGGCGCGCGCGTGCTCGTATTCTTCCAGCATGAACATCCAGGCGCCTTCGGCCACAACAAATCCGTCACGATCGGCGGAAAAAGGACGCGACGCACGCTCCGGCGCGTGGTTCCATGAGGCGGTCATGATGCGCATCAGGGTGAACCCCTTCATGATGCCGAAAGCGAGGGGCGAATCTACGCCGCCGCACAACATCATGGGCAGAATGCCGGCCTGAAGCTGGCGATAGGCGAAGCCGATGGCATCGGTGGAAGAGGTACAGCCGCTGGTCACGACCTGGCTGGGACCGCGGAAGCCGAAACGCATACTGATCTCACTGGACATGGTTCCCATGGTGCCGCTGGGAATACAGAAAAGGCTGACCTGCTTGATCTTCCCGGAATGGTACAGCCGGTATTGCTCTTCGCTGAAATCCATCGCCCCGCCGCCGGTGCCCAGCAGCACGCCGATCTTGCGCTTTTCATCCATGCTCATGGCGGCAAGAGCGGCAGAATCAAAGCCGGCGGTCTTCAGAGCTTCGGTCGCCGCCGCAACAGCCATGGGAACGGCGCGAGAGACGTGCTTGCGTTCGTGGGCGTCTATCCAGGCAAGCTCGTCGAAGTCTTTGAGTTCGCCACCGATGTGTACCGGCAGTTCCGTAGGATCAAAGCGCGTGATGCGGGTTACGCCGCTTTTGCCGGCCAGCAATGCCCGGCAAAATTCAATATTACCCAGACCATTTGGACTCAAAGAACCAAAGCCAGTTACAACAACGCGAAAAGGCATTGGGACATTGTACAGAGAGTGCCCGGAAAAATAAGCTTATGTGACAAGAAAATGACAATCGCAAGAGCAGTTGCCGGTTGCCAGTTACCAGTTGCCAGTAAAAAACGAGAGCTTAACCGCAGAGAGCAGGGAACGCAGAGGCTAGCTTTGAATAGCTCTTGATAGCCGCCTTCCGTTCCTTTTGTAAGGGGAATTGCAGTTATACTACGACTTCGCCGCAGACGTATTTTCACCCGACCGGATCAGGGCTATGTAAACTGCCTGAAGACGGCGGAGGCAGCGTTTTCCTCGCGACAGGAGACAATTTGCGATGAAAGTTGCAAACCCAGAGATCGGATTTGCAAGAGGTAGTAAAACGGCCGATTCCTTTTCCATTGCGGGCGAACCGGCGCGGCAAGAGAATCTCAAGCGCATATTTCTGTTTTGGCTGGCATTCTCGGGCGTGCTTCTGTGGCTCGGCCCTTTCGCCAATTACTCGCCCGCAGGCTGGCTTGATCCCTGGCTCTACACCGGTTATTTCACCAACTTTCACGACATGGTGCACCGCTTTGGGTTGCGCTACTACGCCGCCCGCCTGCCATATGTGCTGTTTGGGGTCCTGATGTACAAGGTGTTTTCGCCGCTGGCCGCCAATTACCTGATCAACGTGGCCATTCTGAGTGCCGACACCTTTTCGCTCTACGCCATCCTCACGCGCCACGCAGGACGCTGGGCCGCTGCCACGGGTACTATCGCGCTGGCCTGCAATCCTTATCTCATCGGCACCATCACATGGGACTACCCTGATGGGCCGGCCATCGCGTTTCTGCTGCTTGGATTCTGGATGGTGCTGGCCCCACCGCAGCGCTGGGAAGGAAAGGCGGCGACAGTTGCCGCCGGAGCCTTCTGGGCGATGGCAGGATTCACCAATCTGATCTCCGGGCTTGTCATTATTCCAGGCGTCATAATCCTGTTGTACATAAAGCGAGTCAATCTGCGTGAGGCCCTGAAGCAGTGCGCCTGGCTGGCGATGGGCGTGGTTCTGATAACGGCCGTTTTTGGAGTGATCTCGCTATTTGTGTTCCATACGTTTGTCTTCTGGATGCCGCAGTGGAACATGTACCGGACCATGACTACGACCAAGGGACTGTTGGAGCGCATGTGGGGCACGCGCTGGGCCTGGATTCCGACCAGCCATCGCGTGGCTGCCACCTATGGCCTCGCCCTGATCGGGGGAATCTTCTTTCTCCGCTATTTTCGCCAGCTCAAAAGAGACCGATTCTTCGTCATGGCGTTTCTGCTGCTGGCGCTCTCCGATCTGGTCTTTGCTTTTGTCGAGTTTGGAATGAACGGCGCCGTGCTGCGCGTGTTCTATACCAGCTCCTACCTGCTCGCACCGGCGTTCATCTTTCTCGGCGCACTGCTTGCTGCCTGTTACAAAATTGCCCAGGAGCAAGGAACGGCCTGGCAGCGAGCGACCCTGGCAATGGCAGTGGCCGGAGTAATTCTTCCATTCTTCATCATCAAATTTCTGCTGCGATGGCAACAGTCACCAGGAATGCAATGGGCGGTGCTGCTGCTGATCAGTCTTGTGGGTCTAGTCGCGGCAAGCTTGCCCGCGAAGGGGCGCCGTATCGGCATTGCTTTGGCCGCTTTCTGCTTTGCCCTGGTCGTCAGCTTCTCGACCTCGGTGAACATGGCCTACGTATTTTTCAACAACCGCATAGAATTCAAGGCCGCGCTGGCCACTCAAGACCTGCTGATGGCCGGTCTGGTGAAGGATAGGCCGCTTGTGTTCTGGTACGACAATGACGAACCCTGGAGCCCACTCTACACCTCGATCGCAATGTTATATGTCTGGGATTATCATGACCTGACACCTGGGCTCGCTACTATGCCGGTCGAAGAGCTGCGCGGTTGGATTCTCCCTGACGCAGTAATCATTCACCTCACGACGGTCCCGGAAAAAGTGCCGCAACGGACACGGCTTCTCGCCCAACGCAACATCAAGGTCGAAGATATCGGTTATTGGACGGTGCGGCGGGAGCACATCGAGTTCCGAGTCTATGCCCAACATGTTCTCAATGCCTCGGAGGTGAAATAGGCCTGCCTCCAGTTTCCACTTCCAGATAAGGACAGATCACAGTGTCGCACGAGATTCGTCGTGTACTGGGTGTGCAGGCCTGGTGACCGGCTCATGTTTGAGAGCGATGAAAGGGCATTCGAGTGCGATCCCATAAGAAGTGAGAGTCCGTTTGCAAAATATCGCAGCATTGGGAATCCGGGAATTCGGTCTGGGAAGAGGGGAGTCAATCAGTGCATTCGTGAGTTGCGCGGGAAATGACAACAGCAACTGCTGCTTCAATTCTATGAGGTTCTTCCCGTGTGGAGAAGGGCCGCCATAAAGCTGCTATTACTTCTTCATTTATGATTGAATTTGTCAGCTGGTCTTGAATGGCTCTTGGCATCTACATTTCGGTTCCTTTTTGCAAAACAAAGTGCAGTTACTGCAACTTTGCCTCCGACGTGTTTTCACGCGACCGGATGCAAGGCTACGTGGACCGCCTGCTTCAGGACATGGCTTCAGCACAACGCACGGTTGAGATGAATGGCGGCCGCTGGGACTCTGAAGTAGACACGATCTATTTGGGCGGTGGTACGCCCAGCATCCTCGAACCAGGGCAGATTGCGCAGATATTTCGGGCTCTGGGCCGGCATTTTGCAATTGAAGAAGAAGCAGAGATAACCGTGGAATGCGCCCCGGCAACCCTCTCGCCTGAAATGCTAGACGCCCTGGTTGAATGTAAGGTCAACCGGGTAAGCCTGGGAGTGCAATCATTCGTAGATCAGGAAGCCCGCGCCGTAGGGCGCCTGCACACGCGAGACCAGGTGCTGGTTGATATTGCCCGCTTGCACGCCGCCGGCATCTCGAACCTGAATATCGATCTCATCGCCGGTTTGCCGCACCAGACGCCTGAGAGCTGGGAAGCATCGCTGACTGCCGCTATCGAAAGCGAGGTCCCGCACGTGAGTGTTTATCTGCTTGAAGTAGATGAAGACTCGCGGCTGGGCAATGAACTGCTCGCAGGCGGCGCGCGCTATCACGCCCACTTTGTGCCGGATGAAGAACTGATGATCCAGTTTTATGAACGGGCCTGTGAGCGGCTGGGGGAAGCGGGTATCCGGCAGTACGAAATTTCCAACTTTTCACTTCACGGGATGGAATCGCGGCACAACCTTAAATACTGGGAGCGGCAGCCGTATCTAGGCTTCGGTGTAGACGCCCATTCCATGCTGCCCAGTGCCAGTCCCGATTCTGATGCCCTGCGGCTGGCCACGCCCGATTCTTTGCCTGTTTATGTTTCAGCGTACAACGAAACTACGCAGATTACGCGTTTGAACAGAAATGAGGTCTCATTCATTCAGGCGTGGGAGGAGACGTTTTTTCTGGGGCTGCGTCTAAACGCTGGAGTTAACTTGCGTGAAATAGCCCAGCGTTTTGGAGATTCGCAAGCGGAGCATGCCCGCGAGGTGCTACAAGAGCTGATAGAACCGGGATTGATAGAGATAAGAGGAGAAAGGGCCTGCCTTACGGCCGCCGGACGGCTGGTCTCGAACGAAGTTTTCGAAAAATTTGTATCGGATGCAGTGCCCCGATAGTCTAAGTGCCAGGCATTCTCTATTCCCGAAATTGCGTTATGTAGAATTAGAAAACAGCCCTCGGAAAAAATTAACAATTGTCATTCAATTGAGGTGAGAGACTTCCAAGCGGAGCATCTGTGGTCTCGCTTTAAAGAACCGATAGCAGCTTTAAAGAACCGATAGCAGAATGAAATAGCGACGTCTGACAGTTTTTAGAGTTCATTGAGGGTATCGAACCATTATGGCGATTCAAGTTCAAAATGCATTGCAGTCTGACGAACGCAGCATGGCGGCCACGATGGTTGATCTGCGCAGCGATACGGTGACCAAGCCGACGCCAGAAATGCGCCGCGCTATGGCTGAGGCCGAGGTAGGCGATGATGTTTATGGCGAGGACCCAACGGTCAACCGCCTGGAGCGGCGCGCGGCAGAAATTTTTGTGCGCGAAGCCGCCATCTTTCTGCCCAGCGGAACCATGGGCAACCAGATTGCCATCAAGATCCATACCCGGCAGGGGCAGGAGATCATCTGCGAGGAGCGCGCCCACATCTTTAACTATGAGATGGCCATGCTGGCGCATTTTTCCGGATGCATGCCGCGGCCCATCTGTGGCGAAGATGGAATCCTGACCTGGAAGGACATCGAGAAACGCATCAGCCCAAAAATTTATTATCGCGCCCAGACAGGCCTGATTTCCCTGGAGAACACGCATAACATGGCTGGCGGCTCGGTGTATCCGCCGGAGATTGTGGATGAAATTTGCGACCGCGCACACGAAATGGCATTGCCGGTGCATCTGGATGGTGCGCGCATCTTTAACGCATCTGTGGCTTTGAACAAGCCGGTGCGTGAGATTACGAAGAAATTCGATTCCGTGATGTTCTGCCTGTCCAAGGGTCTGGGAGCCCCAGTTGGATCGTTACTGGTAGGTTCGCGGAACTTCATTGAGCAGGCCCGCGTATACAGAAAGTCCCTGGGCGGCGGTATGCGCCAGGCGGGTGTGCTGGCCGCGGCGGGAATCATTGCGTTGGAAAAGGGCCCGGAGCGCCTGCGGGAAGATCATGAGAATGCAAGATTTCTGGCGGAAGGTCTGGCCGAGATTCGCGGAGTTGCCATTACCCCGGCCAAGGTCAAGACTAATATCGTGGTTTTTGATATCAGCGGAACAGGCATGAGCTCGGAGCAGATGGCGCGCGAATTGGCGGCGAAAAATATTCTTGCTTCCGGCATCGGCCCGCAAGCCATTCGCCTGGTCACGCACACAGACGTGGACCGCGCCGCGTGCACACGCGCATTAGAAGGGATCCGGGAAATTTGCAGGTAAATAATTAAGACTTAACCAGCCACGTCATGGGATCAAGAATCGAACATTCCGTTCAGGTCAAATGCAGCCCGCAGAGAGCCTGGGAAATCTACACCGACTGCATGCGCTGGAAGTCGTGGAACGGCGTTTACGGGGACATCCGCTGGGTAGAAGGCGAACCGTGGATGACCGGGAGCCGTCTGGAGGTTGACCTGCTGCAGCCCCGGCCCATGACAGCGAAGCAAGTGCTTACCGTATGCGAACCACCGCGCAAGCTGGCATGGGTTGGCCATGGGGTGGGTGTTACCTATGAGCAATGGGTTAACTTCACACCGCGCAGGGCAGGCGGAACCCTGGTCTATGTGTGGATTGAACTCACCGGCATGGCTACCCAGTTCTTTGGCAAGACCATCGAAGAAACCGTGCGTGAGATGCTGACCAACTGGTTTGAGGCGTTTCGCGCCGAATGTGACTTGGGCATTTCCACGGAAGGGAAAAGGGCGATCTCTATGCAGCCATAGTTTTTGGCGGACATAGGCTAACGCACTCGATAGCCAGCGAGGTTTTTCCGGCGCTTGCGTCTCTCTTTTTGTTCCCCGCTTTTTTATTTATTCAGTAAAATACCTTTGGCTTGAAGAGAGGAGCACTTTATGGGTCTTTATGCGCATTATGACCATGCCCACAATCATCCGGTGAATCGCGCGCTGCACATGCTGGCTATTCCAACGGGCTTCTCTTCGTTGTTTGTAGTGTGGTTTCATCCCATCATTGGTGTGCTGCTGATTCCGCTGGCATTTGCCATGGCGTGGGTCGGCCATTTCATTGAGGGCAACAAGCCCGCGTTCCTCACCAATCCCGCGCACGTCTTCGTGGCGCCGGTCTGGATGGTGCGAAAAATCTTCGGGATAGGGCCACGGGAAAAATCCTCCGGCGATTCCCATACTGCATGAAAATCGTCATCAAACGCTGCCTGGTTTGAACTGAACACCGCATTCGGGCCGTGAGCCTGAAGAAACTCATCGCTGAAAAATTTGGCGTTAAGCCCAGAATCTCTATGGCGGGGCTCGGTATGCTGGACGTTTTTCTGGATGGGAAGCAAATCTTTTCGTATCGCGAGGCCGGCCACATGCCCAAGGATGAAGAAATTGTGGCGCTGATCCGGGAGAAGACAGGAATCTCGCCACGCACGAGCACCGGCGAACGGGGATCAACCGCGGAAAATCCAGGCTCCCCAGCCCGCTAGCCATCCGCTTTCGTAGAAACTGTAAATCTTTCGATCTGCGGGGCATTTACACAGTTCTATGGAAACGCAAGCTGGAGTCAACTTCTGCCGGCACGCGTCTATCCGGGCATCTTGAAAGAATATCCCGCATCTGCTTAAGTTGTGGACATAGTGAGGCTTAACAGGGAATATTGGACGCCGAAATAGGTAATATTTATGTGTGCAACAGCTTGCTTTTGGGGGTGATTTGAAACTACAATTTATGCACCTGAACTGTTCTCTGGAGCAAGATTCTTATGTCTTTTAACCGTTTTTCATTCCGTTTTTTTGTGATTGCTTTAGGGTTGCTCATATCTACAGCCCCAGGTTGGGCGCAATCTTCGGCTACTGTTTCTACTGATAATTCTAAGGCTACCGACAGCTCCAAGGCACAGAGCGCTGACCAGAAGCAAGCCACGGGCAAACCGGATGAAGTTGATCCGCTCAAGCGCCCTCTTACTGAGAAGGAAAAAGAGAGAAACGCGAAGGCTTTTAAACATGAGGTCAGCGATACCTATAAAAAATGGTTGAACGAAGACGTTCGCTACATCATCACCCCGGAAGAAGAGGCGGTCTTCAAGCAGCTCTCGAACGATGAGGAGCGCGACCAATTTATTGAGCAGTTCTGGCTTCGCCGCGACCCCACTCCAGATACACCTGAAAACGAATTTAAAGAAGAGCACTACCGGCGCATTGCCTACGCCAACGAGCACTTTGCCGCGGGCATCCCGGGATGGAAGACTGACCGCGGCCGTATGTACATCATGTACGGTCCGCCGGACGAAATCGAGTCGCATCCTTCAGGCGGAACTTATGAGCGTCCTATCGAAGAAGGTGGCGGAACGACGTCAACCTATCCTTTCGAAGACTGGCGCTATCGTTACATCGAGGGCATCGGCCAGGAGGTCATTATCGAGTTCGTGGATGATTGCCAGTGCGGCGCCTACGAGATGACGATGGATCGCTCCAAGAAAGACGCTCTTCTCTACGTGCCCAATGCCGGTCTCACTTTTTCGGAGCAGATGGGGCAGTCGAGCAAGAACGACCGCTTTAGCGGCGGCGGCTTGGAAAGACTGGGGCTCGATCCCGGCCAGGCAAGCGCGCAACAAGGAAAAGAATTCGACCGCCTGGAACAATTTTTCAAGTTGCAGCGGCCACCGGAAGTCAAATTCAAAGAGTTGGATGAAATTGTAAGCCACAAGATCAGGTACAACCTGATGCCGTTTGATGTGCATTCTGATTTTGTGAAGATCACCTCCGATACAGTATTGGTGCCCATAACAATTCAGATCCAGAATAAAGACATCACCTTCGAGAATAAAGATGGAGTCGCACGCGGCCTGGTGAATATCTACGGGCGGGTCAGCACCATCACCAGTCACATCGTTCAGACCTTTGAAGATCCGGTGGGAGTCGATGTTCCCGGCGAGTTGCTGGAAAAGACCATGCAGAACCATTCCATCTATTGGAAGGCGCTGCCCCTGCGGCCCGGCCACTATCGTGTGGATATCGTTGTAAAAGACGTTAAGGGCGACCGCGTCGGTACCTGGACCAAGGCGCTTACCGTTCCTGAATTCAGTGACGACAAACTGGCTTCGTCCAGCCTGATCCTGGCAGACGTAATGGAAAAAGTTCCCGCCAAGAGCGTGGGCGCAGGCAACTTTGTGATCGGCGACACCAAGGTTCGGCCCCGCGTCGAACCTGCTGACGGCAAACCCGCCAGCTTCAAACGCGACCAGAAAGTGAATTTCTGGATGCAGGTCTATAACCTCGGCATCGATGGGCAGAGCAAGAAACCTTCAGCCACTATCGAATATGACGTGGTCAATACCGTTACCAATAAAGCGGTAGCTCATATGGTAGAGTCCACGGAAAAAATGGGTAACATAGGCGATCAGATAACCCTGGAAAAGAGCATGCCGTTGACTTCGCTGCCTCCGGGAACGTATCGCTTGACAATCAAGGTGAACGACAACATCTCGAAGCAAACGATTACTCCTTCCGCCAACTTTGCGGTTGAGTAACCGTGTGCACGGTTCGCCAAAAGGGGGTTAAAACATGCGCCACAAGCTGATATTGATTCCGCTCATCACAGTCGTGTGGGTCGTATCGGCGGCTGCATTTCCCCAGGAAGGCAGCATCACGGGAACCGTGCGCAACTCCGGCGGTGTACCGCAAATGGGCGCTATGGTTGAAGTGCTGGCCGGCGCAGTGCCTTCCATGACCGTCTTTACCGATGATCATGGCCGCTATACCGCCCTCGGCCTGGCCCCCGGACATTACCAGATCAAAGTTACTGCAGCTTCGTTTCTTCCCGCCCTGCGCGAAAATGTGGTCTTGCACTCGGGCGCCAGGCTCATTATCAATCTCACTCTGAACACTTTGTTTGAAGCTATTGCCACGCTGCCGGTGCGTACCCGCACTCCTAAGGATGACGATGACTGGCGATGGACCTTGCGCTCCACCGCCAACCGCCCCATCCTGCGCGTGTTCGACGACGGGCCGCTGGTGGTAGTTTCCAAATCTGCCAGTGAGGATGATCGCGTGCTCAAGGCGCGTGTCGCCTTTGTGGCCGGAGCCTCCAATGATGGGTTAGGAAGCCTCTCCGATCAGGCCACCTCGTTCAGGGTAGAGAGATCGCTCTTTTCCGGCGGGACCCTGGTCTTCAATGGCAACATGGGAAAGGCCAGCAGTTGGAGCTCTTCTCCCTCTGTGCTGCGCGCTTCTTACAAACATCAGACTTCAGACGGCCACACCCCCGAGATATCTTTCACCATGAGGCGCTTTGGTGTGATTGACAGCGGCGACCAGCGGGCCGCCCTGCAGGCATTGGCGCTCACGCTTTCCGACAGCATGCAGTTCATGAACTTTGCTGAAATCAACTATGGGGCTGAGTACCAGAGTATTCAATATCAGGGCAGAAACGCAGCCTTCCGTCCTTTTGGAACGCTCGATCTGCACTTTTCACCCAACACAATCGTTGAATACCAGTACGCGACTTCTGTGCCTAATACCCGTGCTGCCAAAGGCTTTGACAGCGCTCCGGCCGACTTCAGCGAATCAGGACCGCGGGTCACGACGGCAAATTTCGTCTCCCACATCGAAGACGCCCGCCATCAGGAGCTTTCGCTGTCGCGCCGCTTTGGAAAAAATCGCTTCCAGGTTGCCGCTTATTCCGATCGCATCAGTAACACCGCGCTGTTAGGCGTTGGCAATGTGGATGGCGCCCTGGGCGATGGCAACACACTGGCCGATCCATTCTCCCAGTCATTTACATACAATGGCGGAAATTTTGCCACGAACGGATTTCGCGCCGTGGCCGAACGCAAGTTTTGTTCGGCGTTGACCGCCACATTTGATTATTCTTATGGCGGCGCGCTCTCTCTGGGAAACCCCGGCGCTCTGCAGGCGGGCCCTGCTTCTAATTCCTTCGATACATTGCGCCGTCATGCCGTTGCCGCCAAGCTTACCGGCAAGGTGCCGGTTTCCAACACCACCTGGATTGCCTCGTACAAATTAACCGATAGCAAAGCGCTTACGCCCGTCGACGCATTCAATGTCTCGGCTGGCCAGGCGGACCCCTACCTGAATTTCTTTATCCGCCAGCCGTTGCCTAATTTAGGTTTTCTGCCCGGCCAGATGGAAGCTTTGATCGATGTCCGCAACTTATTGGCAGAGGGTTATATGCCAGTTATGGGGCAGGACGGCCGCACGCTTTATCTGGTGCAGTCAGCGCGTTCTATCCGCGGCGGCCTGGCTTTCAGCTTCTAAGTTGAAAAAGTAGCGCCGGCGTCCCGCCGGCTTTGCCCGCGTATTTTTCTTAATCTGCATTACGATTACGAATATGCAACAGGAAGGGAGCTTCCGTACCCGGCAAAAGCAGAATGCTCTCTGGAAGGGACAGAGCCTCAGCCAAAGGATTGCCCTGCTGCAGTTTTATATCAGTTTTCTTAATCCCGCTATTTTCCCGTAGACCGCGGGCTGAATTTTCGTCAAATACAAACCATGCCATAAGACTCAATGCCTCGCCACAAACTTATCATTCCGGCAAGATGCCGAACAGCACCGAACCAGCAACTTGGATGCGCCAACACATTCCGCGGGTTGACGAGTGCGAGTGCGCTTTGTATAGTCGGCCACACACGATCGGGTTGTGATTGACGCGATTTCGGAGGAAAGCCGTGGCTGAAAAAACTCAAAAACAGATTCCACAAATTCTTTCACGACGCAGCTTCGCTCGCGGCGCTGCCCTGGCAGTCGGCGCCGTAGCCATGCTGCCGGCCGATTTGCTGGCGCAAACCCAGGCGTCATCCCCATCGGCTCCTGACGCAAAAAAATCTGAAGAACACGCGCCTAAGCTTTCCCCCGCTGATCAGGCTGAGGCCGAGGCAAAAATCCAGAATATCCTGCGGAAATATGGCAGCCGGTTGGGCGATGAGGAAAGGGCTGACGTCCGCAAATTGGTATTTTCGTTGCAGGAATCCTTGGGGAAATTGCGCGGTTTTCCCCTGGGAAACTCAGACGAGCCGGCCTTGGTTCTGCGCGCAGTCGTTAAAGAGAAGGAATAAGAATGCTCGACGACGACATCCTTTATTTGACGGTGCAGGAGCTGGGCGAGCGATTGCGCACCCGCAAGATTTCTCCGGTAGAGTTGACCGAAAGTTATCTGGCGCGCAGCGAGAAGCTGGGTCCCAGTCTGCACGCCTATGCCACGCTGACACGCGATTTGGCAATTAGACAAGCGCGCACTGCTGAAAGCGAAATCGCGGCAGGGAAGTATCGCGGTGCACTGCATGGCATCCCTTACGCCGCCAAAGATCTGCTGGCCGTGCGCGGATATCCCACCACATGGGGAGCCAAGCCGTACGCCAACCAGCAATTTGATTACGACGCAACGGTAATACAAAAGCTGCAACAGGCGGGCGCCATATTGATCGGCAAAGCGGCGATGATCGAACTGGCAGGCGGCATGGGATACCGCTTCGGCTCGGCCTCGCTCACCGGCGCCGCGCGCAATCCCTGGAATCAGGACTGCTGGACGTGCGGTTCGTCCAGCGGCTCCGCGGCGATCGTGGCTTCCGGAATGGCTGCTTTCGCCATCGGCTCAGAGACCTGGGGATCCATCGTATGTCCTTCTGCGTTCACCGGAATCTCAGGCCTTCGGCCCACATATGGTCGTGTAAGCCGGCATGGCGCCATGTCCCTGGCCTACTCTATGGATAAACTTGGCCCCATGGCGCGTAGCGCTGAAGACTGCGGCGTGATTCTGGCGGCAATCGCCGGACATGACACTTCCGATCCTGCATCCCTGCCCACCGGGCAAGCGGCTTTCGATTTCAGATTCAGTGTGCCTACAAAAATCCCGGCGAAGACCCTGCGTGTCGGCTGGCTGGCCAATGCCTGGAAGAGTCTTTCTCCGGCAGTGCAGCAGCGAATCCAGGAAGCGCGAGAGGCCGTGCACAACTTCGCTGCCAGCTTTGCCGAGGTAGACCTGCCGGAGGGACCCTGGGAGGCGGCGGCTGGATTGATTATCTCCGCCGAATGCGCCTCCGCGTTTGAGGACCTGATTGAATCGGGCCGGGTAGCTGAACTCGCAGACCCGGAGGGCAGGGTAGGCGGTTATATCAACCAGCAGATTTCAGCCACTGATCTGGTACGGGCAAACCGTGTACGGCGCATCTTGCAATCCAAAATCGCCGATATGTTTGCGCGCTTTGATGTGCTGGTCGCCGCATCGCTGCCCGTAACTGCCACCAGAATTGAGGCGAACCTGGATGACGAGCTCAGCTTCCCCGATCCCTTGGGCGGAATAGGAAACTTCTGCGGATTGCCGGCTATCAGCGTCCCATGTGGTTTGGGAGCCGATAATCTGCCGGTGGGATTGCAATTTGTTGGACCGCCGCTGGGCGAGCAAGCTATCTTGCAGGCGGCAATCGGGTTTCAGCAACAGACCCAATGGCACAAGATGCATCCGGGGGGTTTGACAACCTGAAAACCTGAGCAGGCTTCAAGTCGACATATATTAACTAATAAGTAAATATACATAGGAATCTATGTACTTAATGGTTACTATTTCGTTGACACTTTTATTACAATTTATTTCTTCCGCATCCCTTCCAAATTTCATAAGATGGCAGCGTTTATATTCGCAAAAGCATAGACCGTAAGGTCGAATAGCTTGAAATGACTTTGTTCGAGCATAGTGTTTACAAATACTTAACGTTACTTAGCGCTTTGGTTATCAACATGCCGGAATAAAGGAACACCTGTTTGTCCGTGAAAAAGTAAGGTCCCGTTAAAAGTTCAAAAATTCAGGTTTTAAACGTTTTAGGAGGGGTATGTCATGAGGAATGTATTCAGCAGGTTTTATTGCCTGACAATCTTGTTAGTCTTGGTTTCAACGATTTTCAGCTTCGGCCAGGGAACTGTCACCGGCTCAATTTCAGGAACACTGGAAGACGCGCAGCACGCGGTCGTGAAAGGCGCCACAGTCACTGCCATCAACCAGGGGACCAACCAGAAATTCAACGGACAATCCAACTCCGTGGGTTACTTTACGCTGCGGCTGCTGCCGGTGGGAAGCTACAACGTGACTTTTGAAGCCGCCTCGTTCTCCAAACTGGGGATTAACAACGTGGCTGTGAAGTCCAGTACGGATACCTCATTGGGCATTCAGACCCTGACGGCAGGGAGCACCAAGGAAGTTGTGACCGTGGAAGAAGCTCAGCCGTTGGTAGAGAGCCAGACTTCACAGATAACCAACACCTTTGAATCGGTTAAGGCACAGGATTTGCCCATTGGCAGCGGATTAGACTCGCTGGCCCTGCTGGTGCCCGGCGTCGCTTCTACCGAAGGAGCCGGTTTCGGCAACAACAACGGCGCCCGTCTCTCTATTAACGGACAGCGAAGCCGCGCCAACAACTTTGAGATTGACGGCCAGCAGAATAATGACAATTCCGTGGCCGGACCTTCGATTTTCCTTGGAGACCCGGATGTAATCCAGGAGCTCCAGGTCATCACTAACTATGAATCGCAGTACGGCCGCAATATGGGAGGGGTGGTCAATTACATTACCAAGGCAGGCAGCAATGCCTTCCATGGAACCGGTTTTGAGTATTATGCCGGCAATTTCACAGATTCTTTGGCCAATGAAGAAAAATCACCTCGGCTGGGCTTTTGCCCACACGGCATAGGCACGGCGGGTCCCGATGGGATTGTTGGCACAGCTGACGACTGCACCGCTGTTAAGGTGCCACGTTTCGTGGAAAATCAGTTCGGCGGAACCTTGGGTGGACCTATCGTAAAAAACAAAATATGGTTCTTTGGTTCCGGCTATTGGGACCGAGTACGCACCGGTGGCTCACCTAACACATCGACCACTCTGACCCCTACCCCGAACGGAATCGCACAATTAAAGGCCGCTTTCCCGGGGAATGCTGCTGTAAATCTGCTGGCAGCCGTGGGCCCCACCGCCATTAAGTCCGGTAACCCGACTTTCGGCGGCCTTCAACTGATAAGTGTTAGCAACGGGACTACGACTGTCCCCGTCGAATTCGGCAACGTTACCCGTTTCCTGCTGCAGCCCTCCAATGACACCGAGAGTACGGGCCGTGTGGACTGGCAGGCCAGCGACAAGGATCGGGTATTTGCGCGATATCTGTTCCAACGGCAGAATTTCAGCAATGCAAGTGCCGGCGTAACTGCAGACTTCGCCGCCGGATATGCAGTGGATGTGCCTTCCCAGAGCCAGCAGATCGCGCTCGACTGGGCGCATACCTTCACCAGCAACTTTGTGAACCAGGGGCGCTTCAGCTTTTCACGCTCGAACGTATTTTTTGAGAATGGTACGGTTCCCGGTTGCAACCACAGCACCCCCACCGCCTGCCCTACTCGTATTAATTTCCGTGCTGCGAACATGTTGGGTTTTGGTATGGGTACGGCTTTCCCGCAAGGCCGTCTTATCAATGTGACCCAGTGGCAAGACAATCTCAGTTGGACGTATGGGCGCCACACCTTCAAGTTTGGCGGTGAGTATGACCGCCAGCGTTCGCCTAATGATTTTCTGCCCGTCATCAATGGTTCATATACCTTCACGAATTTCAACGGTTTTTTGCAAAACACCACATCGAATGGTGGTTTCAGCTTGACCGATGGGCCGTTCAGCTTCCCCTTCAAGGAGCAGGACGTTGCCTGGTATGTCCAGGATGATTGGAGAATTAAGGATAACCTAACTCTAAATCTTGGGCTGCGCTGGGAGTGGTATCAGCAGGCGATCAACCTGCTGCACAATATTACGACCGCCAAACAGGCATCTAGCAGCCCATTCTGGGATCCCACCCTGCCAGCGAGCCTGACTACCGTTCCCCATGTTCCTGAGTACTATAACAACTGGGGACCGAACGTGGGCTTCGCCTGGACGCCACGCGTTTGGCAAGGTCTATTCGGTCAGGATAAAACTGTAATCCGCGGAGGGTTCCGCATTGCGTACGATCCTGAGTTTTACAACATGTTCTCCAACGTAGCCAGCTCGGCGCCGGTAGTGAATGCAGGAACAAACATCACCCAGCCCGGGGCTATTGGTACGGCCTGTGTTGGTTGTCTGCCAACAACCGGCGGCAATGGTTCAGACGTTCGTGCGGCCGACCTTGGGCTGATCAAGTCTGGACCTGGCGTCAATCCCGGTGGACGCACCTATACCACCGTAGATCCGAACATTCGCAATCCGTATGCGGAAGAGTGGACTTTCGGCATCCAGCGCCAGATCGGGACACACATGGCCGCTGAAGTACGTTACAACGGCACGCATACGGTTAAGCAGTTTCAATCTGCCGATGCCAACCCGGCGCTGAATTTTCTGATCAGCAATGGGTTCCAAAGCTTCATTCCTGCCGGTCTAACACCCTGTACAAATCCAACCCAGCCCGGATTTTCTACTTCCCATACTCCCACAGGTGCTCCTACTGCTGCTGGTGTTCCTACCGGTGGTTACGCCAATTGCTCCAACGCCAATGTGATCCAGAGAGGAAATTACGCTTGGGCTAAGTACAATGGTCTGCAAACCGCGCTTCGCATTCAGGATTGGCATGGTCTGACCTCGGACCTGGCATATACCTACAGCCACACCATCGATAATTCGTTTGAGGTCTTTTCCCGAACTGGTGTGGGCGGCCTCTCTTTTGCTCCTAACGTCTTCAACCAGAACCAGCCGGAGAGGGCAACCAGCTCTATCTCGTTTCCCAATGTCTTCTCGTCGAACTGGCTCTATGATCTGCCCTGGTACAAGACGCAGCAAGGATGGCTGGGTCATGTGCTGGGTGGCTGGGAGTATACGGGCACCTATCGTTTCGTCAGCGGCCAACCCTACACGGCGAGCCAGCTCAAAGGTGAGACGGGCTTTTCTTCACTCGGCGATCCTTCAAATGCCTTCAGCGGCACCATTGACAACCTGCGTCCTATACAGTCGAATCCGAATGCTCCGCTAGGTACATTGGGAGTATTTGCTCATCAGGGTTCGGCGGCAGGACCCTTGGTTCTTATTAATCCTGTTGTTGGTAACTGCGGATTTACTCCAAATCCTATCCATGTAGGGGCTGGAGCCACCGATCTATTGGCATGCCCGGTAGTTCCGGCAAGCGCGGTTCATTGGATCTATAACGATCCCAATGCTGCTGCTTTCTTCAATAATCCATTTCTGGGAGTAGGCCGCAACACGCTCCGCGGGCAGACCGTGAACAACGTCAATATGGGCTTCTATAAGAACACTCACGTGAACGAGAGAATGACGGTGCAGCTCAGAATGACGGTCTTCAACATATTCAACCGCCAGTATCGCGGCGTGCCTGATGCCTTTGTTGATGATGTTACGCTTTCTAATCCTACGTTCGGCAATAACTTCTCCAACAGCTCCGGCTCCGGTGAAGTCAACGCCGTCTTCAATGGCGTAGCTCGCCGCCGCATTCAATTCGGCGCCAAGCTGGTTTTCTAGCTTCACTGAATTGATCCACTTCAAGGCCAGCCGCAAGGCTGGCCTTTTTTGTTCTGGGCTCGGATGGCCCAAGTAAGATGAATAACGCGAGACTAAGAGGACACTGGCTACTATCAAAGGGAACCGCTGTGTCCTTTTTCGTGTCGGCAATTGGCATTATTGGAGCTTTTGGCTTACTGTTTGTCCTCAACCTTACTGGAGACTCGCTCATAGAACGTTTCGTCGTGTTGCAATTCCTCATGAAAGTGGTTGGAGCAATCCTGGGAGTTCTTGGTTCACTGGGATGCTTTTGGATATGGATTGGTATGTTATGGTACTGGGTACGCCTGTATGAGTCGTCAATAATTAGAGAAGTAATATCTCTCGCCTTGATGATCTTGGGTGGGCCATTTGGAGCAACTCTTTTTTACTTTGTTGTGTATCGATCCCGGGTCAAGCTAATGCAGCAACAAGTCTCCCTGGTTTGAAAATTTCGCGAAGTGTGGCTAGCCTAAACACTTTTGTTTCCTCGAACCAGTCTAGAAGTGTCTTATCCCGGGGACGGTCTTTTCCTACAATCAAGAAACCTGAAACCTTGATATCAAACCGTTGCCTGATGAGAAATTCTCACCCATCATTTCAGCGGGGCTTGCCCCAAGTTAGGCATTCGGTCGCCCAGCATGTAAGTGCTGGGCTACTGGGAAAACGGTGAGCCCGTATGGAGCGGTACAAACTGTGTATAAGAGTCCTTAAAACGATCTAAGGATTTTACGGAAAGTATTATGAAGGCGTTAACACTGACTCACAACTCACGCACGAATGATCACTACTTCATCAACGCTTTGTTTGCGCCCTATATTGTTGAGTGTGGGCCAGTTAACGCTCACGAACTACTTCAATGTAATGGGAGGGGGGGCAACAGTACTTGGGACGATTTCGCACTGACTGAAAATAGTTATTATTTCATCATCACCAGGAGCATTTTGCGCTCTCGCGCTGAGTACTGAGGACCGAGTACTGGGTGCTATTTCAACTCCTGCTGTTCCATCTTCAGGATTTTCCCCAACCGCCTCCGGTGGCGCTCTTCGTTGGTAAAGCGGGCGCCGAGAAAGGCGCGCACCAGTTCGTGGGCGAGTTCGATGCCGATGATGCGGCCGCCCAGGCAGAGCACGTTCATGTTGTCATGTTCGACTCCCTGGTGCGCTGAGTAGGTGTCATGGCACATGCAGGCGCGGATGCCGATCATCTTATTGGCTGCAACCGTGGCGCCCACACCGCTGCCGCAGATCAGGATGCCGCGATCTGAGCGTCCTTGTTGCAGGCTTTCTCCGATGGCGCGAGCGTAGTCGGGGTAATCGTCAGGCTGGGTTGAATCATGCGTGCCCAAGTCGAGAACTTCGTGTCCCAGAGAGCGAACCTGCAAGAGGATGGGATCCATCAGAGGCACACCCGCATGGTCAGCGGCCACAGCGATGCGCATAGGTTTGAGAACAGAGTTGCTATCAGAGCTGCTCATGGTTTCCTCTCCCAGGATATTGGTCGGCCAGATTGTCGCCTGACCTGTGTATTGGCATTTTATGTGAAGACGAGAAAGGTTGCTGAGAACGCGAGGGCTACGCTATAGTGAATGAGGCCCCACGATCCGCGGTAACTCCCAATCAAGAAGGGCGCGTAGCTCAACTGGCAGAGCAACTGACTCTTAATCAGTAGGTTGAAGGTTCGATTCCTTCCGCGCTCACCAATTCAAATCAAACGACTTAGCGTTATTCTCGTTCATACTTGTTAGCGTCATGATCGGACGACTTTGGGGAAAACTTTGGGGACTCCGGTCTGATGGATGATGTGAAAAAGAAAAAGCCAACCGTCCACTTAAGTTGGCTTCGTAAGATGTCATTTGGGGGTCGAGTCTTAACTCTTGCTTCCTGTTAGCAACCTTGGAGCGGCAATCAACAACAGGAAGCGGAACATCGCCCCAAATTGCTGCTGTCAACCAAGAGAAGCGCGAGATCGGAGTCGCGAGTCCTCACGACCCCCGTGGACTAGATCGTTCGCCGGAAAAACCGACGAAATTACAAAATACCACAAATCATGGAACTGTCTGCAAAGCCCTCTAGAACATAGTGCCTCAGTTTCAGTGTCCTCGTTCTGCTGACTCCGTGGCTTCTTTCCGCGTCTTGAGGCAGAGGCAATCCCGGACCGATTTCGACCGATTATCTCCATTGCCAGTTCCAGATACTGTGTCTTCTCCGTAATGACAGCCATCCTGAAAGTGGATTGAAACGTAGTGATCACAAGCACAAAACAATTCATTACTCATAAACTTACTGATCCTTTGCGGAGATTTCCGCTAATTAAAATTGTACGGAAGACGAAGGACGCATGTGCGCGAGGATGCCAAATCGGCGCCCGAAATCTTCAAACTTGAGACCACTACTCTTGTTAGACGCAGAACCGTTGCTGGAACGTTCAATTTCGACAACTATAGGTATAAATAACGTTCTATTTGGTTATTGCTTTGTTCTAGAAGCAATGGTAATATGTTTTCGTAGGTAAAAAACAAATGACTGATATATTTAAAACACCTGAAAAGCTATCTAGAAAGGACATGCTTTTTCGGATCGGGATCGAAACACTCCAGCAGGAAGGCTGGAAAGTGGAAAGAATTCCAGGTATCGGGAAATCTAGTGTCCGGCGAATCACGAAAGGGGGCAAAATTCGGAACGTTTCCATTCGTACATCGCAGGATACGTGGATTGCGTTTCCCCGTAAGAAGGATGACAAGAGCTGGAAAACTCTTTCCGAGGTCGATGTAGTGCTTGCCGTTTCGGTGGATGACCGTGATAACCCGAAATTCGCGCAGGTCCATATGATTGAGGCAGATGAGATGCGGCAACGATTTGACCGGGCCTATTCTGCGCGGCTTGCGGCGGGGTACCAGATTCCCCTGGGACGCGGAGTGTGGGTGTCTCTGTATCGCCCCGAAGCAAATGACCCTGTTACCCTCGTTGGAGCTGGTGCTGGACTCGACCATCCGCCAATT
>DASREY010000249.1:0-3479 GCA_035651775.1 Terriglobales bacterium | reverse complement strand
GCTTCATGCTGCAGGAAGCCCTGGGCCATCTCTGGCAGCCATTGGGGCGCACCAGTTGGTATCCCAGCATCGTGGCCACCAGCGCGCTCATTGTGGGCGCCTGGGGATACTTTCTCTGGCAGGGAGTCAAAGATCCTCTCGGAGGCATCAATTCGCTCTGGCCTCTGTTCGGCATCGCGAATCAACTGCTGGCCATCGTTGCCTTCTGCGTGGCCACAACCATCATCATCAAGATGAGCAAGGCCCGTTTTGCCTGGATCACCCTCGCTCCGCTCGCTTGGTTGGTAGCTGTTACCTTCACCGCCTCGTATCACAAGATACTCAACCCTAATCCGCGCATTGGCTTTCTTTCACATGCGCAAACGCTGGTGCGGGAGTTGAACAGCTTGGCGCCGGCTCCTACAGTGGCGCGAGCCCACGAGCTGGCCCGCTTGATCTTCAACGACCGCCTGGACGCTGTGGTCACCGCGGTTCTTGTCTTTCTTGTCGCGCTCACCGTGGCTGACTCGGCCTGGCAGTGGTTTCGCGTGCTCTCCGGACGCAAAGCCGCTGAGGTCAAAGAGTCGCCATTCGTTCCTACTCGCCTGGGAGCGTCCCCGGAGTTGGCGCATAAGGCAGTATCATGAGAGAGCGGATTCACAACACGTGGCGGCTTCTGATCGCGGCTTTGCGCGAGATTTTTGACGAAAACGCTTATGCCCGTTTCCTGGCGCGGGAAGGCATGTCGTCTTCACGGATTGCTTATGCCGCCTTCCTGAGGGAGCGTGAGACGGCCTTTCAGCGGCGGCCCAGGTGCTGCTAAAAATCCAATTATTGTTTGGTTTAGGGATAGGACTTAAAGTGAAGGTTTTAGGTATCGATTGCGGCAGCGAAATTACCGGGTACGGCGTCGTGCAGCAACTTGCCGATAGCGAACTGCATTGTCTTGCCTCGGGGGCCATCCGGCTCAGCAGCCGCGCTCCCCTCTCTACGCGCCTGGCCCAGGTTTTTCAGGAGTTGAGCGAAATTATCGCCGAGCACCAGCCAGAGAGGGTCGCTATAGAAGATGTCTTCTACGCTGCCAACGTCAAATCGGCGCTCAAGCTCGGCCACGTTCGCGGCGTTGCCATGCTGGCTGCCGCAGTTGCCCATCTGGAAGTTGCCGAGTACGCGCCGCTGGCCGTCAAATCGGCCGTGGTGGGATACGGCCGTGCGGAAAAATCCCAGGTCCAGGCCATGGTGGCTCATCTGCTGCATCTGAAAACTGTGCCCGAGCCTCCGGATGTTGCTGACGCGCTCGCGCTTGCCATCTGCCATCTGCATACCGCAGCCACACTGAGGCGGCAGCAGGTTGGTTCGAAACATTCTTAGAGATAATGTGGTCTGTGGGTATTCGATGGCGGTCCCAAATCATGCGGCTGATCTCAAAACCGGTTTAAACTAATAGATTAAAAATTCTGTATGAGAACTTCATTACATTCTTTCCAGGTTGCGGCAGCCGGTCTTATCTTCCTGATCCTTGCTCTGACGCCGGGGTTGGCGCAAACTGCGGCGTCAGAGACGACTAAGAGCCCGGCCAAAGATTCAGTCGCCACCATAACCTACACCTTGGATTGGCATGATGCGCAGCCATCGCACTACAGCATCAAGCTGGATTCCGCGGGACACGCCACTTATGAATCGTTGCCCAATGCGACCACCGATCAGGCAGACAAGTATCAGGTTCAATTCGTGATGAGCGCAGACCTGCGCGACCGCATCTTCGCGCTGGCGCAGAAGGCTAACTATTTCGACGGCAAGTTCGATTACACCAAGCGCAAGATCGCCAGCACCGGCCAGAAGACCCTGGATTACTCCGACGGCAGCAGGCATTTTCAAACTGCCTATAACTGGTCAGAGAACCCCAGCATTCAGGAGCTGACAGAAATCTTCTACGGCATTTCCAATACCATGGAATCCGGCAGCAAGCTCGAATATCTGAAGCGCTTTGACAAGCTCGGTCTGCCTGAGGAACTTCAGAACATGCTGCGACTTCGCTCCGAGGGCCATCTGTTGGAGTTGCAAAGCATCGCTCCTGTGCTGAGACAGATCGCGCAGGATTCCTCGCAAATGAACCTGGCCCGGCAGCGCGCGCAACGGCTTATGGATGGACAGTGAGAAGCTCTTAGCTCTTAGCCTTTAGCTAAGTTTGGTTGTCGTCGCACATTCGGGCACATAAATTTTCAGGGCAGAGGACGTAAAGGAGCGCGGGGGTTGGAAGGCGGAGGTTCACCCCTGCTCCATACTATGATTCAGCAGAGCATGAATATCCCGACAGTGCTGAGAACCGAGAACTGAGAACCGAGAACTGAGAACGGAGAACTGCTCCTGAGAACTGAGAACTGCTCTTATGAAGTTTCACACCGAGTATCTGACCTTCAATACTAAGAAACACCGCGCGTATATCCACATTACTCCGCAGGTGGAAACGGCCGTCAGCAAGAGCGGCATTCGCGAGGGCATGGTGCTGGTTTCGGCCATGCACATTACCGCGGCGGTCTATGTCAACGATCATGAATCCGGCCTGATAGAAGACATTGACGAGTGGCTGGAAAAGCTGGCGCCCTTTAACCAGAACTACCGCCATCACCAGACTGGCGAAGACAACGGCGATTCGCACCTCAAGAGCCTGATCATGCACCACGAGGTGATCTTGCCGATTACCGATGGCAAGCTTGATCTGGGGCCGTGGCAGCGCGTCTTCTATGCCGAGTTCGACGGAGAGCGCCCCAAGCGCGTGATCATCAAAGTCATGGGCGAGTGAGCCGGCGAAACACCTCTGCCGTCTTCTTCAAATCGAGGGCCTCGGCGCGCACATCCGGACGTATCTTCGCCTCCTGCATGGCCTCGCGAACCGCACCATTCTCGTAGTGGTTCCTCAGGTTGTTAAAAAGAGTTTTGCGTTTTTGGGCAAAGATCAGCTTCAAAAAATCAATGAACGGTTCTTCCTCAACCTGCAACGCCGCCAATTGCGGCGAGACGCTCATGCGTAGCACCGTGGAATGGACTTTAGGCGCGGGAGAAAACGCACCCGGCGGCAGGGTGAACAGCTTTTCCACCTGGGCATAAAGCTGGGCTGTGGCCGAGAGCAGGCCGTAGTCGCGGTTGCCCGGGTTGGCTGCGATCCTTTCGGCGACCTCGTGCTGCACCATGATGACGATGTTTTCCAGGTACGCGTGAAAGCGGAACAGGTGCAGCAGTATGTCAGAGGTAATGTAGTAGGGCAGGTTCCCGATAATGTGGGCCTTGGCCAGGGTTTCGTCGGCATGGGCCTGTGGGCCCTGGTTGAGCAGAGGGCCGGGCTTGCGCCGGATCACATTGGCGAAATCAACCGTAAGCACATCGCCTTCAATGATCTCCACATTGGATTGCAGGCTATATTTCATGCGGAGCTGGGCGGCCAGCACGCGGTCAAGCTCAATGGCGATAAGGCGTCCGGCGGTCCGGGCCAGCAGGTCGGT
>DASREY010000248.1:0-10907 GCA_035651775.1 Terriglobales bacterium | reverse complement strand
CGGCTTTTGTTCAGCCGTCAGATGTTTCAGGGAAAATTTGCCGCCGATGTCAGCTTCGCCGGCGAGCCTCCCTACTTTGCAACTTTCCAGAACGGGGCTTTCCGTGGCGACAAAGCCGAAGCCGCCTCAGCGCCGGCGCCGGTCGAAACCGTAAGCGTGAACATGAATGCCGGCGCCATCCGCACCAAGCCGCATGAGTGGTTCAAAGAGGCCAAGCAGGCGGTGGATCTCACCCAGGCTGAGATTATCGTCTCCGTTGGCCGCGGAATTAAAGAGCAGAAGAATATTGATCTCGCCAAACAGCTTGCCGATGCTCTCGGCGGCGAGTTGGCGGCCTCGCGGCCAATCTGCGACTCCGGCTGGCTGCCCATGGATCGCCAGGTCGGCAGCTCCGGCCAGACAGTCGCGCCCAAACTCTATCTCGCGCTAGGCATCAGCGGAGCCATTCAGCATATTGTCGGCATGAAGGGCTCGCGCACCATCATCGCCATCAATAAAGACTCCGAAGCTCCCATCTTTGAAATCGCCGACTATGGCATCGTGGGGAATTTGTTCGACATTGTCCCGCCGCTGATTGAAGAAGTAAAGAAGGCAAAGGCGGGAGCGTAAAGTTTTCCACGCTGAAAGCCACCGGGAAAAAATTCACACGCGAAAAAAACCCTCTCCTGAGAGAGGGTGAGCAATTCAGTGGTTCTGAGAATTTTGCGAGACTTACATGCCGCGGCCGACATTAGCCGCCTGGAAGCCCTTCGGTCCCTTGATGCACTCGAACTCTACCGTCTCGCCTTCGTTGAGTGTGCGATAGCCGTTCCCCTGGATGGCGGAGAAGTGCACAAACACATCCTCGCCGGTTGACCGTTGAATGAAGCCGTATCCCTTGGCCCCGTTAAACCACTTCACTGTACCCTTCTCTTTCACAAACAACTCCTTTCGCCTCTATCTGAATGAATTTCTCTTCTACCGTGGGCGGTTGGTCCGCACCTACGGAGACGAAGAGTCTATGACTGACGCCTCGCCTCGCTCTTCATCATCCCAAGGAAAGACTGCCCCGCTAGTGGGATTGCGCTCGCGCCCTCTGCGTGCGGGCAGCGTGGCCAGTCCTTGCGATAAAGCTGGAGAAGAAAACTGAAACGTCAACCACAACCAACTGGCCGGCGGGCCAGGTCTTGCGCTTTTAGGCAGCGCAAAACGAAAGCCGATAATACAGGAACTCTGAGTTTTGGCAATAGCTTTTCAGCAAACCTGAGCCGAGATTCACTGTAACATTCCAGTAATTAATGGTCGGTCCATTTTCTGGTTTGTATTCTGTTAACATCGCATCGTGCCCCGGGAAAAAGACAGCCCACCTAAATCTAAAATCCCTTATGCCGGCCCCTGGCTTTCGCTTGGCCAATACCTCATCACTCCAGAAGCGCAGACCTTTGCGCTGGCGGTGGCCACCTACGCCGTGCTGGCCTTCTTCCCTTTCATGATCGTGCTCATCATGCTGATCCGGCGGGTGTTCGAATCCAAAGCCATGAATTACGTGTTGCTGCAGATCTTGCGCGACCACCTGCCCATCGGCCAGGACATGGTGATCAAGGCGCTGAACGATCTGGTGAACGCCCGTAAGCAGGTGCAGGTGGGCTCGACCATCCTGTTGTTGCTGGCCACGCGCGGCGTATTCATGCCCTTGGAAGTAGCGCTCAACCGCATTTGGGGATTCGACAAAAGCCGCTCATGGGTTCATAACCAGGTGGTAGGCGCACTGTTGGCACTGGGGTGTGCGGTGCTGGCGCTGGTCTCCATTGCTGTGACCGCCTTTGCTAACCGTTACGTCTTGACCGAATTTGTGGGAGGCGGACGGCACAATCCGACATTTCACCTGGGCGCGTTCCTGCTCATGAAGCTGGTCACCACTGCCGCCAGCATTACCATGTTTTTCCTGATTTATTGGCTGGTCCCCAGCGGGAAGGTCGAAGTACGGCGCGCTCTGCCCGCGGCAATTATCTTCGGCATTCTCTGGGAGCTGCTGAAATACGCCTACATAGCAGCGTTGCCTCACATGAATTTTGAGGAAGTCTATGGACCCTTCTCAGTCTCAGTCTCGCTGATCTTCTGGGCCTACGTGTCAGGATTGCTCCTGCTCTCAGGAGCCTACAGCGCGGCGTATACGCATGAATAGAAAATGAGCTCCGAGCCACTAGCTTCTAGCTGTGTTTGGGTATCGAAGCTGCTTGCATCATCGAGTCCCAAAAACAGCTAGAGGCTAGGAGCTCAAAATCGTAAATCGTACTTCACAAATCCTAAATTACCCGATTACCCAATTCTGCAATTCCCCCAATTCACTTCAAATACTGGTCCACCCACGCATTCACCGTCTGGTACCACAGGCGGCTGTTCTGGGGCTTGAGTACCCAGTGGCCTTCATCGGGGAAATACAACATCTTGGATGGAACTTTCAGACGTTGTAGTGTGGTGAACAGTTGGAAGCCTTCGGAAACGTCGAGCCGGTAATCTCTCTGGCTATGAATCACCAGTGTGGGCGTCTTAAAATTTTGGGCGAATAGATGCGGCGACCACTTGCGATAGAGCGCGCGGTTCGTCCAGGGCGTGCCTCGAAACTCCCACTCGTTGAACCAGAGCTCTTCGGTTGATCCATAAGCCGACTCGGTGTTGAACATTCCATCGTGCGAGACGATGCACTTAAAGCGGTTGGTATGCCCCATGATCCAGTTCACCATGTATCCGCCATAAGAAGCGCCCAGCGCGCATTCCCGGTTCTTATCAATGAATGGATACGTCCGCTCCGCATAGTCGAGCCCCAGCATCAGGTCCTGATACGGCTTGCCGCCCCAATCGCCGCTGATCTCGTCAACGAACTTCTGCCCATAGCCAGTTGAACCGCGCGGATTGATGAGGACCAGGACATAGCCGTTGGCCGCAAAGAGTTCGAAATTCCAGCGATAAGACCAGGAATTGCCCCACATGGTCTGCGGCCCGCCATGTATGATGAATTTGACCGGATATTTTTTATTGGGGTCAAAATCCGGAGGTTTGAGGATGAATCCTTCGACTTCGGTCTTCCCCGCACCTGTGAACCAAAAGTGCTCAAGAGGCTGCATGGCCACCTGCGAGAGGACAGCGTCGTTAAGACGGCTAAGCTGCTTCCCCATTCCAGGCTTGAGCAGTATTTCTTCGGTTTCAGTTCCGCTTCCGCTTCCTGCTGGAACCATCTGTGGGCGCATGTCCGCGATCTGAACGTTGTAGATTTCGTTTGGCGCTCTAACTGACATGCGTGTGAACAGCAATGTCTTGCCGTCAGAGGTAATGGATAAATCATCATTGTGTCCAGCTACCATCTCCCACGGCCCGGTGCCATCGGCATTGACTTTGAAAATGGGGGATTGGCCCAACTCTTCCGCCGTAAAGTAGATCGTCTTTGAATCTGTCGTCCACACATACGAACCCACCCAGCGGTCAAAATTCTCCGTCAGGTTTTTGATCTCGCCGCTCTTGCGCTCATAGATCACCAGGTTAAACTTGTCGCTCTCGAATCCGGCGCGCTTCTGCATGCGCCAGGCGATGTACTTCCCGTCAGGAGAATAGAGCGGAGTGTCATCGCTGCCCGGGCTGGTGGAAATCTTCTTCGCTTCGCCGCCTGCGATGGGAACGATAAAAATGTCATTGTTCGTGCTGGCGGCCTCGACCTCATCGTGATTGCTGGTGTAGGCGACCTCCTGCCCGTCGGGAGAGATGGCGTACATATCCTGTCCGCCCAGGCTAAACGGCGGCACTTCGTGATCGCCGGGGGTAATATCGTGCGGCGTTCCGCCCTCGGCGGGAATCACAAACAGGTGGCTGCGCTTGAACTGCATGTAGCTGTTCCAATGGCGGTAGAACAGCCGGGTGAAGATGCTGGCTTGCACCTTGGATTTGGCCCGCTCATCCTCGCGCTGCTTGTTGCAGGCATCATCCGGGCAATCCGGGTATACCGTGGAGAAGAACAAAATATTTTTGCCATCAGGCGCCCAGATGGCGCCATCGGCTTCGGTCGAAATTGAAGTCAGCTTGTGGGCATTGCTCAGCGCGCCGCCGTCAGTGTCAAAATCCGCAATCCAGATTTGCGAGCTGCCGTCTTTGGCGGACGTATAGATGAGCCGCTTGCCGTCAGGCGAGAAGCGCGGCCGGTCTTCGCCGGTGGGATCGTCGCTGATCTTCTTCGCCTCTCCGCCGGCAAGCGGAACCAGCCAGATGTGCGATGTCTTCTTGTTCGCCTCCAGGTCAACATCCTGCGCGGCGAAGGCTACCCACTTGCCGTCCGGCGAGGGCACAGGCTCGGCCACGCGCTTGAGAGCCATCATGTCTTCAAAAGTAAAAGGATGTTTGGATTGGGCGAGGCAGAGAGAGCTGGAAACGGCAGACAGGCAGAAAATAACGGCAAGACGAAACCGCATCGGACCTCCGGGTAAACTCATTAGTTTAGAGGATTTAGACGCGGTCTGTCGCTGTTTGATATCAAATAATCAATTTTTGCAAATTGTGAGAGATCATTATCTGGAGATGTATCAAGCATTCAAGAAATGCAGAGCTTCTATAGCTCTCAAGCTCTTTGAAATTCGTTGCAGAAAAACTCATGAGAGTCCGCCCGTGATAACCAGCGCGCCTGGTTTGCGATCGGCACTGAGTACTGCTTTACTTCGGCTGCGGAACAATGCGCAGGTAAGGCTTGGGCGCCTTCCAGCCGCCGGGATATTTCTGCTTCGCCTCTTCGTCGCTTACCGATCCGAGGATGATGACATCATCGCCCTGCTTCCAGTTCACGGGCGTCGCGACTTTGTGCTTGGCGGTGAGCTGCATGGAATCAATCACGCGCAGCACCTCATCGAAGTTGCGGCCGGTGCTCATGGGATAACTGAGCATCAGCTTGATTTTCTTGTCGGGGCCGACCACAAACACGGTGCGCACGGTGGCATTATCGGCTGCGGTGCGGCCTTCACAGCTCTCCCCAGAGTCGGCCGGCAGCATGCCGTAGAGCTTGGCGACCTTCAGCTCCGGATCCCCGATCATTGGATAGGTTACTTTATGGCCCTGCGTCTCCTCGATGTCGCTCGCCCACTTGCTATGATTGCTGGCCGGGTCCACGCTCAACCCGATGATCTTGGTGTTGCGCTTTTCGAATTCGGGCTGCAGGCCGGCCATGTAGCCGAGTTCCGTAGTGCAGACAGGGGTAAAGTCTTTGGGATGGGAGAACAGGATGGCCCAGCTGTTGCCAATCCATTCGTGAAAGTTGATCTTGCCGTGTGTGGTCTCGGCGGTGAAATTGGGGGCTTCATCATTGATGCGTAATGACATGGCGATCTCCTGGCCTGGATACGATTCGCAGAAACAAAAATGCTATGTGATGTCCTTTTCCGTGTCAAGCTTGGGAGGCGGGGCAGCGCGTGACTTTGCGCGGCTTTTTCCAGGCGCGCTCTCAGGCGCATGGAACCCAATCAACAATTCTTTACATTGCTTTGCCGTCAACTTCAGCGGGCATTCGGCATCTAATTATTGATAAAATTCCATTAGGTGATGTAATGAGCATGGTTCACACCACTTCCTGGCGCGTTCGTACTCTGGTTTTATTGACATTTGCGGCTCTGTTCCTTTTCGGGGCCACTGCCTTTGCCGAGGAGGGCGAAGGACCGCTGAAGGAGGCCCCGCCGACTGGCATCACTCCCGAGCAGATCATCCAGAAGTTTGCGGCGAAAGAGAAAGTATTCAAACAGGCGCGTGACAACTACACCTACCGCCAGTCGGTCAAGGTCCAGACTCTCGATGGCGACACAGTGGATGGCGAGTACCAGCTCGTGACCGACATCCTGTTCGACGATAAGGGCCGTCGCATTGAAAATGTCGTCTTCGCTCCCCAGCCAACCTTAACCCGCATCGGAATGACGCGCGAAGATACGGACGACATTCAGAATCGCCTGCCTTTCGTGCTCACCAGCGACGAACTTCCTGAATACAACATTCTGTATGTCGGCCAGCAAAGGGAAGATGAGCTCGATACCTACGTTTTCGATATCGCCCCAAAGCAGATAGAAAAAAACAAACGTTATTTTCAGGGGCGGATCTGGGTGGATAATCACGACTTCCAAATTGTGAAAACTTACGGCAAAAACGTTCCTGATATCCGCAAAGGCAGCGGTGAAAATTTGTTTCCCAAATTTACCACCTACCGCGAGCAGATAGACGGCGAGTATTGGTTCCCGACCTATACCTATACGGATGACACGCTTCACTTTAAGAACCAGGACGTACACATCCGCCAGATCGTGAAATATACCAATTACAAGCGTTTCGGATCGAAGAGCAAGATCATCTACGAAGGCCAGGAGCTGCCGCCGGGACAGAAGCAGCCAACGGATCAGCCGGCTCCGCCCGCGAAGTAAGAAGTACGATTTACAAAGTACGATCGTTAATTCGTACTTCAGCCTTCCTACTTCTTACTTTCCAGCTTCCGCAGCTCGCGCCTGATGCGCGTGCTCTTCACCGCCAGAAAAGTAAGATAAGCCCCGTGGATTGCCCACGTCGCAATATAAGCAAGACGCAGATGAAGCAGCATCATAGCGCACCTCCTACCGCGGCGTGCGCGTGTAATTCTTCCACGCGCTGCTGTTGGCGCTCCAGCAGGTAGCGCACCCAGACCAGCAGAGCGCCAAATGCGGAAAAGGCAATCAGGTTGATAAAAAAAGCGTGCAGCATCTCAGGAGCAAGACCGCTGCCCGGCTCCCCTGCCAGCACCGGCTGTGGGTGCTGCGTGCGGAACCAGCGGATCGACATATAGACGAACACCACATCCACCGATCCAAAGACGGCGAGCACCGCCGCCAGCACCGGCATGGAACCGGCGTGCGAGAAGCGGCGCAGCAGCAGATAGCTTACATAAATGAGCCAGAGCAGCAGGGTGCTGGTGAGGCGCGCGTCCCAGGTCCACCAGATGCCCCACACCGGCCGGGCCCACAGCGGTCCGGTGATGAGCACGATGGTGCAGAACACCACGCCCACCTGTGCCGAGGCCAGCGCCAGAGCGTCTGCGCGCGCGTTCCGCGTCTTCAGGTAAGCCAGCGATGCCGCCAGATTTACAAAAAAGCAGGCGAAGGCGGCAAAGGCCGAAGGCACGTGATAATAAAAAATGCGCTGGATGTCGCCCATGGTCGCTTCCGTCGGCGCAACAAAGATGGCCTGATGGAATCCCCAGACGAGCAATGCCAGTGTAAGAAGAGAAAAAATAATAAGAGACGGTTTCATAAGTAATCAGGAACTTTTGTCTATGCAAGTCAGATCAGGCTTGCGCCTACCGCCCCACCGGAAGGAGCGAATTCTAACTTGTGCGCGAATCAAATGCAAACTATTCCGCGTGCAGCACGGTTTCAAAGAGCAAGAGCGAAACCGTGGTGAAAACAATATCGTAAACCGCCAGGAACTTGAGCGGCAGGCTGGGTGAAGATTCTCCGGTAAAAATTGCCGTTGTCGCCCCCACCATGGCCAGCAGCGCCGGCACCGAAATGGGGAACAGCAGCAGCGGCAGCATAAGCTCGCGGGTGCGCGTGCGCAGCGACATGGCCGCAAAAAAAGTCCCATTCACGATCAGCGCCCAGGTGCCGAGCAGGAACAGAGGAATGAGCAGAAATACATCTCCCAGGGCATGCAAGTTGAAAAAGACAACAAACAACGGGGCTACAACGACTTCCAGCAGGCAAACGAAAATAAAATTTCCGATCGTCTTTCCCAAAAAGAGAGCATTGGCCGGGGCCGGCGAGCAGCGAAACCCATCCAGCACCTGATTGCGCAGCTCGCGCGCCCAGCTCTGGTTGAGCGCCATGGTCGAGGCGAACAGAAATGCCATCCACACCAGGCCGCCGATAATACGGCGCGCTTCTTCCGCCGTGGGCTCAAAGGCGAAGCTGAAGATCACCACCACCAGCAAAGCAAAGAACAGCATACCGTTGGTGGCGTCTTTGGAGCGCCACTCCAGGCGAAGATCTTTGGCCAAAGTGGCGCGCGTAATGTGGAATAATCCGCTCATCGGGCCGCTCCCTCGCGCGTAGAACTGCCGCTATTGGCAGCGGCAATTCCGCTTTCAATGCGCAGCAGTTGGCCCTGGGAGAACAGCAACGATTGGTTGGCGACATCGGCGAGGTTGGCCGCCTGGTGGGTGACTACCAGAATCGTCTTGCCTTGATCGCGCAATTTTCTTATGAGCTCGGCAATCTCATGTGCGGAGGCTACATCAAGATTGGAAAAAGGTTCATCGAGAAGCAGGATTTCAGGATCGTGCATCAGCATGCGCGCCAGCGAGAGGCGCTGCCGCATGCCCTGGGAATATTCCCCAACATGGCGCTCGAGGTTCGGGTCAAGCCCGACTGCCCGGATCGCCGCAGCCATCTTTTGCTCATTCTGTATGCCGTAGAGCGCGCCGAAGTAGCGCAGGTTTTCCATGGCGGAGAGCTCGTCATACAGCATGCTCGCGTGCGCTACGTAGCCTATTGTTTGCCGAAGGGTTTCCTGCGGGCCAGGGAAGATTATTTTCCCTGAAGTTGGCCGCGCTAACCCGGCGATGACCCGCAGCAGTGTGGACTTGCCCGCGCCATTTTCGCCGAAGATGGCATAACAGCGGCCGCTCAAAAATTCGGCGGAGACAGAGCGCAAAGCGGCAAAGCGGCCAAAGAGTTTAGTAACCTGCTGGAGCTCGACAGCTACCATGAAGAGAACATCATAATGGATTGGCGCAATTTGAAGCGTTGCGAAAACGGATTATGTTTTTTGCGGTGCGGCAGCATACTTGGAGGCGCACTTGGCCTGAAGATTAGTGGCGCGAAATACCCCGTCGCGTCCGAGCTTGCCTTCGGCCAGCGCCTGGGCGCCGTCTTTGAAGGTATCCGGAGGCGCTTCCAGGCCTTCATACACAACCTGCAGAGTTTTATCCTGTTCAATCAGCGCAAACTCGACCCGCGTGCCCTGGCGCTTGATGGAGCCGCCAGCCACGTTGCCGGCCACGCGCAAGCGCTTCTTATAGATGGCATCACCCTGATTGACCTGAGTCTGCAACTCAGAGATGGTGACGTAATAACTCTTGCTCTCCTGCACACCGGTATAGGCGAGATAGGCAAGCGCAAGAATAATGATGGCGATGGCGGAGCCGAACTTCAGGTATTTGGAATACTGCGCAGGCATCGCCTAAAACTCTACGCCTTCAATGCCAAGAGGTCAATCAGGGGAATCGACCTACAGTTTTGAGTTTTGAGCTTTGAGCTTTGAGCTCTTAGCTCTTAGCCTTTAGCTCTTAGCAAGTCCTTGTACCGTGACCGTAAGAAAAGCAAGCCGTTGTGTTCATGGGAATCCACATTTCTTCGCTGGAGATGAGCAAGTGGTATCAAATCATTGCTTTTTATCAAATTGCTGGCATGATCGATGCAAGGCTCTGTGCCCCGCGGTCTTTGAAAACATCTTGCGGCGCCTCTCATGGCTCCCAGAGTCAAAGGGAGACGCCCGCCCAAGCCAAAAAGGTTACTTAGTAACCCCCACCCCCTCTCCCAAACAGCCCCGAGAACAATTTTCAGCTCTCCGTTTCCCGGCCTGCTCCTCAGCCCAGGCCCATCTGCGTTCATCCTACGGCAAAGCTTGTCTTGGTTTGTCACTAGATTGACGTATGTTGGCTCCCTTACCTGGCGCTGATTACAAACACACCGGTTTCAACATCGTATAATTGATTTTTGCGAGGCTTATCATGACCGCTCCCAATGGCAGCAACGGAGTCCAGCAGAACGGCAACAGCAATAATGTTCCCACACCGCGCGCGCAATGGATTGCCCAGCGCCGCGCTCAGGCTGAAAAAACCGGCGATCGGAATTTTTCACAGATGCATTATGCTCGCCAGGGCGTGGTGACCGAAGAGATGGTCTACATCGCGGCCAAGGAAAAGATTTCGCCCGAGCTGGTGCGTGATGAAGTGGCGGCCGGCCGCATGATTATCCCTGCCAACATCAATCATCCAGAGCTTGAACCTATGGCGATTGGCGTGGCGTCGTTGTGCAAGATCAACGCCAATATCGGCAACTCGGCGGTGACCTCGAACGTCGACGAGGAACTCAAGAAGCTGCACACCGCGGTGCATTTTGGCGCCGATACGGTGATGGACCTCTCCACCGGCGGCGACATCCACAATATTCGTGAAGCCATTTTGCGGCACTCTCCTGTGCCCATCGGCACGGTACCGATTTATGAGGCCATCTCGCGCGTGAAGCGAGTGGAAGACCTGAACGCCGGCGTAATGCTTGAAGTCATTGAAGAGCAGGCGGAGCAGGGCGTGGATTACATGACCATCCATGCCGGGGTCCTGATTCAGTATTTGCCGATGGTCAGCAAGCGCATCACCGGCATCGTGAGCCGGGGCGGCGCGATCCTGGCGCAGTGGATGGCGCACCATCACAAACAGAATTTTCTGTACGAACACTTCGACCAGATCACCAGGATTCTCGCCAAGCACGATGTTTCATATTCTTTGGGCGATGGCCTCAGGCCGGGCTGCATTGCAGACGCCAGCGACGAAGCCCAGTTCGCTGAGCTCAAAACTTTGGGCGAGCTGACCAAGAAAGCCTGGGAGCACGACGTGCAAGTCATGATCGAAGGGCCGGGACACGTGCCCATGGATAAGATCAAAGAGCAGGTGGATAAGGAAGTCGAATACTGTTACGCCGCTCCCTTCTACACCCTTGGCCCACTGGTCACTGACATTGCGCCGGGATATGACCATATCACCTCTGCCATCGGCGCGGCCATGATCGGATGGCATGGTGCTTCCATGCTGTGTTACGTAACTCCAAAAGAGCACCTGGGCCTGCCAAACGATAAAGACGTGAAGGATGGAATTATCGCTTACA
>DASREY010000247.1:0-12272 GCA_035651775.1 Terriglobales bacterium | reverse complement strand
CGGAGTCATGCCGATGCTGCCGGCGATCTCGACTGAAGAGGTGTCTTCATGAGCGACTAAATCCAAATCGAAAGGATGATTGGGCGCGCGCGGGAGCGTGGGATCGTTATATTTAGTGAGCAAACGCTTGATGAAATCATTGGGGCCGGCATTCAGCGTTATAGTTGGCGTGCTCGCCAGAAAACCGTTCTCGAGCACATTGCAAACCTGAAGATCGACGGAAAGCCATGAGACCGGACCGTCGATCTCGTAGGGATTCGGTTGCTTGGTCAGCGTGATCACCGCCTGGGCGCTCATGGTGACGCCAGTCGTGGTAGGCAGAGACGCGGTCATGGTCACCGGCAGGACTTCCTGCGTGAAGTCGCTGGAGTCATCAAACTGCATGGTGAAGGTCCAGGTAAACCGCTGGGGACCCGCCACCAGGATATTGCCGTCGGTGCTGCAAGCAGTGGCATGCGCACTGACATTGCCGAGCGGAGGCATGAACGTGATGTTGGGCTTCACGTCAGGAACGCCCACAAGTGTGGCCGCAGTGATGCCGAGTTCCTCGTGACGGAAGCCGTCAATGACCACGTAGAACGCCGCATCCACCTTTGCCGGAGAAGAGACGTGCAACATGGCATCGATTTCATCTTTACCGAAGGTGCTGCGGTCGGTGGTTACAACACAGCTCTCAATGCTCTTGCGGACCCACAGGCAAAAAGCCAGCAGACCAGATGTGATCTCCTGGATGATGTTCTGCATCTCGCTGTAAGGCGGCTGAAATTCGGTTCCCCATTCCAGGGTGTAAGCCATGACGTTACGTTTGCTGGCATCGGCGATATGCCGGCTGTAGGAATAGTCGTCAGAGGCTCCGGCCGTCGGGTAAAGTCCCACGGACTGCTCGACTAGATAAGAAGTCCCTCTCACCGCTTGAACAGCAGCAGCAAATGTATTGGCGAGATCAACCCTGGGAGCAAGCTCGCCTGACGGGATGAACTCGCGATAGGCAGAGGCTCCCGGCTGCCCCAACGCGTCGAGAATTCCCCGAACATTGTTGTAGGCCGGGTTTAGAAAATTCATGCTGGGATCGGTTTCCTGGTTATCATCATCACCCCAGCTATAGAGAATGTCCGGACCAAAACTATGAAGATCGACAAAGTAGCCGATATTGGGAAAATTGTCGTGAATCCACTTTACATTGAGGGTCTCCGGCTCGGAGAATGCGCTCGGGCCGTGGTACACCTGGTAGTCGCAGGGGTTGGCGGAACATGACACTGTGGACGTAGGCGCGAATAAAGTCTGGAAGTCCCAAAGAAAATCGTAATTGCGATTCAGGTCGACGCCGACGCAGGCGCCGGAATTTGAGTTGGGCGCGGCTGTACGTCGGTTCTTGCGCCATAGTGCCTCGGTGTTCATGCTGTAATTGCGGCCGTCGGGATTGGCCTGGGGGAAAACGTAGATATCGAGGTTATCTACGATGGTCTTTATGTCTGTTGCGGAAAAAGTTTTTCCTCCCAGCGTGATGCCGGTCCCGTTCAGGTAAGCCTGTTCCAACTGCTCGATAAAGTTGATGAGGATATCGGCGCTGCCCCACTCGCGCGAGTGGATTCCACCGAGAAAGTAGACGCCCGGACGCCCCGGATCGCTGCCGTTGGCAATCTTGATGGCGTTGCACTGACGCCCTTCCCAGGTCAGGTTGGGGAGAGGAATAAGCTGGGTGAATCCTGTGTACGGAGCGGAAGTAGCCACCGTAAGGGCAGATTCCACTTCATTAATGTTGAGATACGGCATGAAAGTTCCTCCTCAGCCTTTCCCGGAAGAAAATCAACTGGGTTTCTGTTTGTAACGATCGCCTCGCCCAACTTCTTTTTGCCGGGCTTTGCCGGTCTCGTCTACGTCCTCGTGCCGCTCGACGGTGTAGCCTGCATCCTGCAATCGCTTGATATCCGCCTCTTCGACGATTGCATAAACAGTGAAGCCGGCTTCTTTGCTGCGGCGGGCTCCATGATCCAAAACTTGAACCTTGTGTTTGCGCACCAGGTCAGTCATGGCCTGACCGCTCTGGCTTGAAATCGCAATACGATATCGCGGCATCGGATGCACCCTCCTTTTTCCAGACAAGCGACCCAGTGCTTGCTCAATGTCTTTGGCTGGTCTGCTACTCCTGAACATCAGGCCGAACCGTCATTCCACTTGCGGGAAGGCGGCTCGGCCGATGTTCTATCGTAACGTCATTAGTCCTCGCCCCTGACAGTGTGTTCCTTCTCCGCGCTCGTGCTCGGCTGAAATGCACTACCCGGGCTGGGGATGTAGTGGGCCACGACCCCATGTTTCCCAGGCTTCAAGCTCGAGGTCTTCCACATCGCCTGGCCTTTCTGGTCGAGCCTGATCGGCTCGCCGGCCCTGTCTCCGTCGAGGATGAACTGCACCATCCCGGTCGGAAATTCGTTGCCGGTTACTTCGGTCCCTGTAACGGTTGCGGTGAATGTCACCGGTTCTTCCACGTGCGTCGGGTTCTTGTCATCGGTTACCGTGGTTGTGGTCGAGCCAGTATGGATCTGCTGGCTGAACGCGTAGGTCTTGGCAAAGCCAGGGTTGCCGGTGACAACCACGTCGAAGAGGCAGTTGGCGTGCATCTTCTCGTCTTTGATCGGACGGCAAGCCTGTTCTGCGACCTGCTGGCTGGCGGGCCGTACCGGTTTCGTGCGCGGGAGCACGCATGGCGGATGCTCCAGTGGCCAGCTCCGCATTGTGAACGTGTTGGTTGACGTGCCCCTCCTGTAATCGAACAGGCTGGTCTTGTTTGTCACACGCCATGCATCGGTGAATTTGTGGTAGAGGGCGATGTAGCGATCATGTAACGCGCCCGGCATCGCTCCCATGGATGTCCCGTCTGGAAGGTTCGGCAGCCAGCTGCTCTGTGGAATGACGCCCAAGACCCCTTCCAATGCCGGCGTGTGGGACACATCCACGTTGAGGAACCACTTGCTTTGCGAAGGCCACCAACCCGGCGTCACGAATAACGAGGTCTCATCGGGGAAATCAACTTCGAGACCGCCTGGAGCTGAGGTTTGAACGATGCGGCCACCATCCCCCAGATCGATCCCTGCCGGGGTGAGTGTCTTCAGAGTGCCATCCACGCGGAGTTGCAGACCGCTGGGGTCGGGCACGCCGCTGAGGTTCGGTTCGTAGGTGACCCGATGTTTGCCTACCTGCGCCGCCACAGCAGTATTGAGACTCACGCAGGTAGCAAGCCCGTCATGGGGGTCGGCTCCTGGGTTAAAAGTCGTTGCGATGGGCGACTGGCGCGTCTGTATTTCCATGCCGTCATAGTCGCGCAGCACAGTGAACTCGCCAGCGCCCTGGAAGTCGTAGTGCACTCCATTGACGGTCGTGAGGTGCGGGTCGCCTTCGTGGGCAGCCGGACCGCCGGTGACCTCGTTGGTGTAGGCGTCATACCTTGATGTGCCGTCCGGGTTATCGCCCGTACTGTTGGAATCGTCGGCCCAGGCTGGATGCGCCAGGCCCTGGTGATACGCCAGGCCAGAGTAATCGCCGAACTGGATGTCGGCTTGGCCAGCCACTGGTGGGTTGGAGCCATTTCCGTCGGAAGTGCCTCCACTGATCTGCGCGTTGGCCATAAAGGTTGGCGATGCTCCGGTCGGCGTCGCGACAGTGCAGAATTCCTGCATGGTGTTGTTGCCTGCCGAGTTGCGCGCATCGTGCCAGCAGACCGCGATATTTCCCGATAGACGATTGCTCGCGATTCTGGGTAAAAACTGGCTGTTCGTTGTAGCGTCGTCATTGACACGAATGGGCGGATTGCTCCACGTCGCGCCATCATTGTCCGAGAAACGCAACATGATGTTCGTATCGGCGCTTCCCACTGCGGGCGCATCGGTGTAGACCAGATAGAGTCGTCCGAAATGGGGGCTGGGGCCCAGTGGAGTAGCGGGACTCACTGGATTGTTGTTGCGGTCATAGGCCAGACCGGCTTCCGAATCAATCGTTCGCCTGCTCTGTGCCGGTATGGGAGCAAAGCCGCCCACGTTGGTAGCCGTTGCCGTAACTGCGGCGGCGAACGGATTGGGGCCAAGGCCGTCGGCCTTTGTGTTGACAATGAGATTCGCTGGTCCCGCCCCGCCACTCGGGCTCTCGCACACTTGCACTACGGCTCCGTTCGGGGCAATAGCAATATCTCCGAAGCTGCAGCCTGCAGTGCCGGGAATATTCTGGAGCGGGCCAAAGGCGCCTATGTTTGCCGCACCCAAGCCAGTGACAGCAGCTCCGCGCGCCACCATTGAGCCCGCCTGGTTCCAGACCACCCAGACCTCGCCGGAATCCGCCGTTACCGTAGGCTGGTCAACGCTGGCCGGGCCGAACGTAGCCAGGGTTGTGAAGTTCTGTCCGCCATCTATGCTAAGCAGTGTAATGATGTTGCTCACGCCGCTATCGATGTAGGTGATGAAAAGGTTCCCGAAGGTGTCCCAGGCCAACGTGGGGTCGCAGCAGGCGGCTGGGCCTAACGCCAGGTTGACACCATTAGCAATTGTCTTGCTCGGATCAGGATAGACCCAGGTCGCACCACCATCAGCGCTACGCGCGGCGAACAGCCCGCCTGTGGCGTTGTTGCACAGTGAAAAGAGCTGGAGCTTGTTCGTCGGGTTCTTGATGATGGCGCATTCATTCTGGTAGTTTGCCATCTTCGACATGTTTCTCTCAGCCAGTCCCGAGACTTGGGCGTGGAGGGCGGAGCCCGCCAGAAGAAACATCATGGCGAAAACTGCGGCTTGCGCCAAAATAAATAAATAAGATTTGCGGTTCATGTGTAGGTCCTTTCTTACTTGCCGTTACTGCGGCTGGGTGGTCGCCCAGAGGCCGCGCTTGGATTCCCGGGCTTCACGCTCGGCGGTGGTCAATTCGCTATATTTGTATTCGAATTGGTAATCCTCGCCCTGCGAACGCCGGGCCAATCCATTCCTTACCAATTCCAGGCCGACGTCCTTGATCCCGTTCACGGGATCGTCGGTGAAAAGCCGGGCGACCATCTCGCCGTTCTCAGCCCTGCTCCCCAGACGCATACGGGCGTTCTTCCCCAGCACAAGCTTGGAGACGAACTGCCTGGACTCATTCGCAATCGGCCCCTCCGGCGGGACAACGATCCCCATGATGCGGATGACATAGCTTCCGGCGCCGTAGTTGAGGACTACGACATCGGCGCTCCTCACCTCCGTCACCTTGCCGTAAAGCGAGTCGCCTGCGAAGGCAGGAAGCAGGCAAGCCAGCATGACCAGACAAGCAATAACGCATTGCATAATCCGTTTGTTTCTCATCGCACACTCCTTGTATTTGAAATTCCCATTTAGGTCCTACAACCTTGACCAAAGTTGTCGTTAAATAATTTGGCTTCTTAAGTCATGTAGTGATGATTGTTATCGGATCGTTACATCAAGAACTCAAACAACGCAGGAATAAAAAGAAAAAGCAGAGAGGCTAGACGTGTTGCCGTCTCATTTCAAGATATTAGATTATTGAAGAGAGCAGGACATGCTCCAACTGTCGTCCCAAAATGGAACGATTCCCAAAAACATGAGGAGGAATGCGATCGGCTTGGAGCCTAAGAGAAAGTCATCAATTCAGATTCACATCCGGATCATACTAGAGGCTGGTGCTTAGGGAATGTCTTTGAATGTTTTCCGGGTTGCGGGTGCATCTTTCAACATGCGTCCTGCCAATTCCAGATGGCCCTCGATGCCGGGCAGGGGAATCCCGCGATTGCCTTGCGGTCCTCGCAAGAGCACATGCAGGTCGGGAGCGACCCAGAGTCTGCCTCTCTTGGGCGGCTTGGGGAAAGAAAGTTTGGCGCGTTTGGGAGAAGGAGCCAGCTTTGAGACAGCCGGTTTGGGTCTTTTGGGAGGAGTTAGTTTCGGAACGGAGAGCCTGGCCAGCTTCATTCTGGGAACTGCGAGCCTGGGTGGCTTCGCACTCGCCGGTCTTTCCGGAGGTTTACGGGCCGCCAATCGCATCGTTTGCGGTTCCTGAGCTGTGCCCCGGTTATTTTTCGCAGTCCGCCGTTTGCGTGAATCCTGTTTTGCACGCTGCGATGGCTTGCTGGTTTGCGCCGCAGGTTTTTTCTTTTTCAATTCACCATCCGCAGGTTCGACACAAATGTTTAGGAATTCGCGCCTTTCTCCAGTTTCAAACGCACATTGACAAAATTGTATGGCGGCCAGGGGCCTGTGTACTTAAAGCTCAGCAGGTCTCCGAATTTTTGCGAGATTGTGTTCACCGTGCGGTCGAACTCTTCTTCGCGTTTGCGCTCCAGCAGAAAAGCGGCATTCATGATCATTCGGTCACCGATGGGCTTATTGTCCCGCGAGGCGACGCAGACCGGCCGCAAATCGGTGTAAATCTGGCTGACAATCTCTGCGCTGCGGTCGATCAGCGCCCGGTCGATCATCCGGCCCAATTGCATGCGGGCGAAATACGTTGACTGCAGGTGCTTGCGCGCCAATTCCGCATTGAACCTGTGGATCTCTTCATCGTCGCGCCTCAGCTCTTCGATGACTTTATCGCGGTCCCATGTCACCTTAAGCCCAAATTCAATTTTTCCTTCCATTTTCTGCAGCACATCCTGCAACGATGGGTAGATGCTTTTCAATACTTCACGAATGTCGTCTTCCGAGCGAAAAATCGTGCCGAAGCTCATGGGGATGATGGTATGCGTGCGCATGACCGCTTCCACAACGTGCTCGTGGGCAAGAGCATTTTCACGTGTGGGATCAAAAATCAACGCCTTGACCTTGCTGACCACAGCCGCCAGATCGCGGTAGTAGACGGTGAAAACTTCGGCCCCTTCTCCGCCAATCCCGGTCTTGCCGAAGTTCCTGGCCTCTTCACCCGAGATCACGCCGTACACGTACACCGCTCCATCTTGCGGCAGCGCCTCCGGGCCCGCGACGGCGGGTCTTCGAGTGGCCGCGGGTAAATCCATGTGCAGTTCGTCATGCTCTTGCGCCAGCTTCTGCACATTCGAATGCTTCACTTCTTTGAGTTTGCCGGCTTTATTGTTCTTGGTTTTGAGTTTTGTGGCCATCGTCGGCTCCTAGGATGGTTGTAACCGTCTTTAAGAATTCTTCGATATCAATCGGCTTGTGCAGCACCGGTACATTGAGGCTCTTGGCTCTCTCCACAATATGATTGGTAGCATAGCCGCTCAACAGCACGCAGGGCAACTGCTTGAAGCGTGAGAGGGCAAACTCGATCACTTCGAAGCCGTTATGTTTTTCTTCCAGGGAGAGATCGCATAACAGTAAATCCAACTGTTGTGCGTTATGCAGGACATCCATTGCTTTTTTGGAAGTCTCCACCGCAATGGCCTTGTAACCTTCCCTTTCGACCAGGAGTTTATAGGTAAACAGGACCGATGGTTCATCGTCTACCACCAGCACAGTGCGGTTTTGTTTTTCGACATCCATATCAGCGAATCACAGGCAGGTCGATTCTGAATACCGTGCCTTTGCCCAACTTGCTCCTCACGCTTATTTTTCCCCGGTGGGTCTCGATAATGCCCTTTACAATCCACAGCCCCAGCCCGGTGCCTTTCTCGCCCTTTGTAGTGACGAAAGGATCGAAGATGTTGGCTTTTATTCGAGGATCAATGCCACACCCGGTATCTGCGATGGAAATCCTCACCCATCCGTGCAGGCCGTCGCTCGAAAGATAGTAGCGGGTACGGATGACAAGCACGCCGCCCTGTTCCATACTGTCGCTGGCATTCACCACCAGGTTCGATATCACCTGTCGCAACTGATCTGCCGACCCGAGCACGGCCGGAATATTCTGCAACTGCCGCTTGATCGTGACTCCCCGTGAGCTGAGCTGCCGGTTAAAAAGGGCCAGTGTATCTTCGAGCACGGCATTTAACTCGAAGCTGACAATATTTTCACCATGGCGATAGAGTCCCAGCATCTGGCGCACGATGCTGGCCACGCGTTGGGTTTCTTTGAGCAGGATGTCGTAGAGAGGTTTCCCCTCGGAATCCACGTGCCGGTCGAGCAGGTGAATGGCGTTTTTGATGGCTTCCATGGGATTGTTGACCTCATGCGCGATCGTGCCTGCCAGCCGTCCAGTGGCCGAGAATTTTTCTATCTCCAGCATGTGGCGCTCTGTCTTCAGTTGCTCTAACTTTCTCCAGGCGCTGAAGTCGCGCAACACGGTTACACAGTAGGAAACCTGCCCGCGGCTGTCGAGAATCTTCCCTGACCTGACCTCATATTCAACCTCGGCCGAAGCCGATGGATTGTAGAGTGTGATGGAACGGGTCTCATTGCGCACGGTAGAGAAAAAGATGAAGCCCTGCAGATAAGCATCGATCTTGGCCTGGTTCTTGATAATTTTGGGTTCAGCGGCGAGAGCGGCCGAACTGTTTTCGTCGGTCCTTTTACCCAGCAGTTCCTGCGCCAGCGGATCAAGCAACACCATCTTTGCGGAATGATCGGCAACGATGATCGGGTCTCCCACGTTCCTGATAACCAGGTCCAGGCGGTCGCGGTCCTGGCGGAGCACTTCTTCAGCGTTGCGCAGCTTTTCCAGATTTGTCCTGACCTCGACATCAGCCCGGCGCAAGTCTGTGACGTTGCGCATCACCGTGACCAGGCCCGAGCGCAAGCCGTCGGAATCGATGGTTGGGGCGCAAACCGCCTCGAACAATACCTCGCGGCCTTCCTCTACATCGACCAGGGTAATGTCGCGGGAATTATCTTCGCGCCCGGCGACCGAGAGCGAGGAGAGAGTCGCGGAAAAAAGCAGGTTGTTTAATTCCACGGCGCGAATCGCGCCTTGCGTGACGCTCTCCTCTTCGGAAGGGAGTTTGAAAAAACGCTCGGCGGCGCGATTCTGGGTGATAACCCTCAGTTGAGCATCCGTCAGAACCACCGGATCAGCCATGCTCATCATGACGGTGTCACGCTGCGCTATATTGATTTCCATATCGCGCATGCGGTTGTAATAGTGCTCGACCTTGAATAGCCGGGAAAGATACCGGTTGGCAAGCTGGGTCAATACGGCCGCCTTCCCTATCCGGGAATCCGCCTTACTTTTTTCAACTGCCACCAGGACAGCGGCCGAATAAGCTCGCATGTTGCAAACCGCGCAGACCTGCTGCTGCAGATCGAGGCTCCTGGGCTGGCGCGAATTCATGATCGCCAGGCAATCAGCGCGATGCTCGCGGTCTGCCTCCCAGCACAACCGATCATTGGAATAGAGGATGGGATAACAGAAAAACCGCTCGTTGCGCGGACCATCGATCACCGAGGGCTGCCGGTTCCGCATAGCGGCAATGAGCGGCTTTTCAGCCGCCCACAGCGGAGCGGTGAAGTGCTCTTTAATGCTCCTGGAGCAATTGAGTGCGGCAACTGGCCGCGCAATACCCGCTTCGAAATCAACCAGCACGGCCAGGGCCTTGGCAAAGCCCAATCCCACAAGTTCTTCGATCAGGATGGGAAAGATTTCATCGCTCTGCTCCGCGCTCAATAGCCGCATGGCCGGCCGGTCTTGCAGAGGCTTGGGAAAAGCTTCGCCCAACAGAGAGATTTTGATTTGCGGGGTCGCCATAGTCATCTCTAACGGGAGGGGCGATTAGGTCCTCTCCGTGGTGTGCGCCGGTCCAGGGGAGGTGATGGCGGTTCCTCCAACTGCGGCCTGGAAACCAGTCCCGTCAGACCTACGGCATCTGCATATTTCAGATAGGTGTCAATGGAGGCGACAACCACACGCGCTTCAACGGTAATGAGATCGATGCCCACCAGCGAAATCCGGACCCAGGCATCGATAACAATTCCTTTATCCAGCACCCGGTCGAGCACATCAATCAGGCTGGAACCGCCGGATACTCTCTCAACCGCCATGAAGCTTACCCCAGTAATGAGCGCTGAAAGTTAGATAGTCTACTATTCTGAAAACTCTGTCAATAAGGGAATTGCTATCATAATGATAGCTATGCTAGCGATGTGATAGCATGATATTTATGAAAGAGAAAAAGACCAGTTTATTGCTGCGTTGCACCCCCGGGGAGGCGGCCTTGATTCGCCTGGCCGCTGGGTTGTCTCGACGCAGCGTAAACAGTTTCATTCTGCACACCGTTCTTTCCCGAATAGATCTGCAACATAGGCTTGAAAAGAAAGTGTCCGCAGCAAACACACGCCGGCAGGTCAAAAAACCTCTTGCACTCGACCGGCCTTCGCCAGGCACAGAGGTTCTCAAAAGCGGGGTCTACCGAGTCTTTCATCACAAACACCGGGCGCCGCATGATGTGATCCTGATGCAATCCGAGACTTTTCCGGCGTGCTCCAAGTGTGGCGCGGCGGTGAGGTTTCAACTGATTAAAGCGGCCTCTTTGCCCAGCTCTCTTTCCACTATTCGCTGATCGCGTTCAAAACTACGTGTATTTTTTCGCTTTATTCAGCAGTTTCTTTGCATGATGGGCGAGTCCATTTATCGGCATTTCTCTCGAAATGACGTGAGGGCACAGCTTGGAGTTTAGGGCTACTACTTAGAGCAAAGAACATGCTATCGAAGGCGCAGCGCCACCCCCAGCGCCCCTGCAAGCACAATGATGATCGGCTCCGGAAACTTCCATTTCGTCAGTATCAGAAAGGCCGCTCCCGCTATGCCGAGAGTCCAAAAATCGTGCACCGAGTGCCTTGCAAGCACCACCACAGCTCCGGCAATTGCGCCCGCCGCTGCGGCTGTGACTCCCTGCACGAAAGAACGCACTTGTTTGTTCTGCGAGAAGCGCTTATAGGACGGACCGGCCAAAATAACAAATAGATAAACCGGAAGGAACACTCCCAGTGCGGCGGCACATGCCCCGGGGAACCCTGCGACAAGATAGCCGATGAATGCGGCCGTGATGACCACCGGCCCCGGTGTAATCATCGCCACCGCAATCGCATCGAGGAATTGATCTTCGGTGAGCCAGTGGCGCTGTTGCACAACTCCGCCATGAAGAAAAGGAATGATGGCAAGACCGCTGCCAAAGACAAACAAACTGGCCTTTAGAAAAAATGCAAACAGAGCGCCGGTTTTGCTCATGCTCAAACTGAAGGGCGCGAGCAGGTAAACGGCCTGCCGGCGGTTCCATGATGACGCCACGGTTCGAAGAAGCATTACCAGAAATCCGGCAGCAAGAAAGAGCCAGACGATTTCACGCTCTGTGATTGCAGTCGAAAGGGCAAGGGCCAGGAACACACCCCAAAGCAGCCAGTCTTTCTTCAGCGAGGTCTTTATCAGCTTCATCGTCGATCGAGCGATGATGCCAATAACGGCGGCTCCGATTCCATAGAACAGGGCCGCTATGATGCGGGTGCCGCCAAGGTGGACATAAGCCTCACCGATGGCAACCACCATCAGGAATGATGGCAGTATGAAAGCCATACCAACGGCGGTTGCTCCCCATAGGCCGGCGCGAACGAAACCAAGATACATTGCCAGTTGCGCCGCCAGCGGACCCGGTGCAAGCTGTGAAAAGGCCAACCCATCGAGGTAATCCTGCTCTGCAATCCATTGCCGCTCTTCCACCAGGTCCTTTTGCATGTACCCAACCAAAGCGATCGGGCCGCCGAAACCGAAGCATCCCAATCGAAAGAAATACAAGACAAAATGAACCAGGGAGGCTTCTACCGGCCTTTGAATTGGAATTGGGCTGCGGCCACGAGTCATCCTGCAATCATTTCTTGGAATTGGTCTGGTCGAGTGCGGCGCGCAATCCTTTAGCCAGCTTCACGACATCATCGTTTGCCCAAAAATGCATAAAGAACAGGCGCGGCTCTTCCTGGAGCATGTGATTGTGAACCGCAGTAACCTGAATTCCATTTTGCCGGAGGGCCTTGATCACCGGATTCACTTCGCTGCCTACGAGGACGAAATCTCCAGTGATAGCCGCTTTGCCCGCGCCCGTGGGCTGGAAGTTCAAGGCCGTTGCCAGTCCCATGGAGCCGGGGACAGGCATTCCAGCATCCGTTATCTTCTCCGCTCTGGGAACTCCAACCTGATACACGCCTCCGTTGGCCTTCCCTTTGTACCCGAGAATTTGATCGATGGCCGCGGTGTCCAGTTCGAGAGCCGGTGGCGTGCTCGGGGGTTGTGAGGGCGCCGGCGTCTTAGTCAGGGCAATGACCTGCTTCACTGCGCCAGCCAGTTTGACTGCATCCCCGTGGCCGGTAATGTGCATGTACATCACCCGTGGAGTCTCATGCAAAACGTGATTGTGAAGAGCAGTGATTTGCAGC
>DASREY010000246.1:0-10829 GCA_035651775.1 Terriglobales bacterium | reverse complement strand
TGTTGAACGATGCCAAATTCTCAAAATTGTTTTTGCTCGATACCGGCTCAAATCATAATTACATTTCTCCCGAGACAGCGCGCGAGGTAACCGGCGTACACGATGATCGCCACACAGTAGTGCACGGCTTGGGCGGCAAGGTGAAAAAAGTGCTTCGCGCCGATAAAGTAACCATCAGCTTCGGACCCTACAGGCAGGAGAACCAGGACCTGGTGTCTTTCGATCTCTCCAGGGTCAGCCAGAGTGCGGGCACCGAAGTCTCGGGCACGCTGGGCTTTGCGCTTCTCCGAATGCTGAAGATCACTATTGATTATCGCGATGGCTTGGTGGACTTCTCGTACGATTCCAGCCGGGTGCATTGAGAGCAGTACTCAGCTGGCGGCGCCCGGTACTCAGAAGCTATTTACTCAAAGTGCGATCCTGAGCCGCAGGCGAAAGGAATCCCGCCAAAGTTCACTTGCAATTGCTCGCGATAAAGCTGCGAAAATCAAAATCTTCCGGCGAATTCTGGTGATAGGTGCCCACGATCATACTGCTGCTGTTAATGCCTTTGAGAAAGGTGCCATGATCTTGCCCGAAAATCACTGATTTGAATGCACCATTTTTATCGATGAAGCCGCGAGGAAGATGTGGAAGTATCGCTTGCTCCATGTACCTGCCGGCAATTGTTCCAATGGCATTGATTCCTGCAGGACTGGTTGATGAGCCCTCCCCCGGTACGTTGACTGCCATGAATCGTCCGTTTTGATAGAGGAAGCCCCCGCCACCGGTCGAATTGGTAAAGCTGCCGACAATGGATCCATGATTATTAATGTCTAATGCGACGGTGCTGGTAGAACCTGGATAATTCAGGGTAATGAACGCGCTGCCAATTTTGACAAAGCCATGATTTCTGGCGCCGTCGAAAAACGATCCTACAATGACGCCGAAGTCATTAATGCCAGTGGCTATCGTCTCTTGCGCGTGAGGAACATCGAACTTGATCAACTGCTGGTTGCGCAGCAGAAATCCATGAGAGTGAAAGTTCTGGTCGCGATAGCTGCCCACCATCCATCCCAAATTATTAATCGCAAACAGGGAGGTGGAACTGCTTCCGGGAACTGTATAGGTTACGAACTGCCCCTGATGAAACACAAATCCTAACCGTGCAGGAGCGCGCACCAGGTAAGAACCGACTACGATGCCGGCATTATTGATGCCCGAGGCTTCGGTTGATTGAGCGCCGGGAAAATCGAGTAATTGAAACTGGCAGCTTGCCGGTTGTATTTGTGCCATCGCTGCAACAACAAGCAAGAGAGGGAGAACTGCAATTGCCGCACAGGTACGGATGTTCATAGCGACTCCGGGCGTCAGCTTCTCTGAGCGCCGATTTTTAGATTTTGTCTGACCACGAGAGAGGAACCACGTTGGTCTTGTGATTGATGTGGCGATGAGCAGGTTGCCCAAGTTGCTGGTGTTAAGGTAAAAACGCATTGATATTTCTGAGCGCGAAGCCGGCAAAGTAAAAAAATAAAATGCCAGGGCTGGTTTTTACGCAAAGGTTTGTGTCAGGAATGGTTTTGATGATATTTAGCTGGTCATCGTGATATTTTTGAGAACATGCTCTAATGACAAAGACCGAGTTCGTTATGGCCCTGTAGCTCAGATGGATAGAGCAGCGGTTTCCTAAACCGTTGGTCGGCAGTTCGACTCTGCCCAGGGCCTCCATCTTTTACAGCTGCTTCACGGAATGAAATGAGTTAGATTACAATTTCTTCCTCGTTGTAGAATGGCCTACAGACTGAAAGTGTTTTAGCTCGCCAAAGCCTTTATGCAGGTGCCTCGCAAACCTGTGCTCTTGGCGGTCATCCTATTGGGTGCGCACGCGGGCGTGATCGCCTTTCTCAAAGGCCGTTTTCCCGGCCCCATACTCTCTGACCTTATCCAGCTTGCTCTCGGAATTCTCGCGCTGGTAACCGCCTTACAGGCAGCGGCGCGCTCCCACACATTTGCGCGCATGTTCTGGCGTCTGGCGGCGGCGGGGTTCGCGATCTGGTGCATCGGCCAGGCGCTTGGTTGTTATTACAGTAGCATCCTGCATCTTCCTACTCTCAGCTTGTGGGGCATTGACGTGTTCTTTACCACCTGGATTGCTCCGCTTGTGATGTGCCTGTTCCTGGACCCGGAGTCGGAGCCTGGAGGACTCGATTGGGCGCGAATCCTCGATTTTGCCCAGGTGGCCATCGTGGTGGTGCTGATTTACGTCTACTTTTCGAACCTGGTGCACGGCGGCGCGCTGGGCTCATGGCGGCTGTCTTTGACCATCGATGGATTGACTACGGTGGGCTTTTTTGTTCGCGCATGGTTTTCGCGTTCCGATCCTGCAAGCACTCTCTTCCGGAGGTTCGGATACTTCCGGCTGTTGGCTTTTCTTACCGATCTCTATCTTGCCTCGGGCCTGATGCTGCCGCCCACCAGCGGCGCATGGTTCGACCTGGTGTGGAGCGTACCCTGGTTGATACCGATCATCGCCGCCGCTTCCTGGAAAGATAGCGAGCGCCCAGTGCCGGCTCGCCGAGTGTCCTCTCCATTGCCGCGGCTGCTGGTCATGCAGGTGCTCCCCCTCATCTTTCCCTCCCTGGTCCTGCTGATGGCGGCCGAGATTGCCAGAGTGCAGCTCGAGGTAGCTGCAGGCGCGGTCCTGTTCTCGCTGGGTATTTCATACGCCCGCCTGCTGCTCGCGCAACGCGAGCAGCAACGCAGCGCTGAAGCGCTTCGCCATAACCATAATCTCTTGCAGGCAATCATCGAAGGCACCAGCGAAGCCATCTTCGTAAAAGATCTGCAGGGGCGCTACATCATGATCAACACCGCCGGCGCCGCCTTGATCGGCAAATCAGTAGAAGAGGTGATCGGCAAGCGCGATCACGATTTTTTTACGGCTGAGAGCGCGCAACAAATGATGCAGGAAGACCGGCGGGTGATCGAGTCAGGCGAGACCCGCACCTACGAAAACGCTGGTACGGCGGCATGGGTTACGCGCACCTATCTTTCTACCAAGAGCCCCTACCGCGATTTTCAAGGCAATGTGATTGGGTTGATCGGCATTTCTCTCGATATCACCGAGCGCAAGCAGGCGGAGCAGGCGGTACGGGAAAGCGAAAAACGTTTTCGCGCCCTCTTTCAGGGCTCCCCGATCGGCATCGCTCTCATTGATATGCAGGGCAAGGCGGTTGATACCAATCCAGCCTATCGTAAGATGCTTGCTCTCTCTCCCGACGAGCCGGTCAGCATTGCGCTGTTCAACGAGCTCACCTATCCCGCCAACCGCCAGGCAGATGCCGCCCGCTACGAAGACCTGGTCAGCGGGAAACGCGAGCACGATCGGCGGGAAAAGCGTTATATCCTGCGCGATGGCCGCACCGTCTGGGCAGACTTGAATCTCTCGGTGCTGAAAGATGTTCAGGGCAACCCGCAGTATGTGATGGGCCTGGCTATTGATATCAGCCAGCGCAAGCGCCTGGAAGAACAACTTCGCCTGTCTCAAAGAATGGAGGCCATCGGCACTCTCTCCGGCGGGATTGCTCACGATTTTAATAACATACTGACCGTGGTGAAAGGCTACACCGACCTGGTTTTAAGCCACAGACAACTTGACCAGGAACTTCGCGGCCAGGTTGAACAAATTCATGGAGCGGCAGAACAGGCGGCATCGCTGACCCGGCAGCTGCTGGCATTCAGCCGGCGGCAGATGTTGCAGCCCAAGGTGTTCGATCTGAACACGCTGGTCATCAACATGGAAAAAATGTTGCGCCGCCTGATCGGCGAACATATTGAAATGCTGACCATCACGGCGTCAGATCTGGGACTGGTGAAAGCCGATCCCAGCCAGATTGAACAGGTGATCATGAATCTGGTTCTGAATTCTCGCGACGTCATGCCCAATGGCGGCCGGCTAACGCTCGAAACCGCCAACCGCGACCTGGATGACTCTTATGCTCGCGAGCACATGAGCGCCATCCCCGGACACTATGTCATGCTGGCCGTCAGCGATACCGGTATCGGCATGGAGCCCGAGGTCCAGGCGCACATCTTTGAGCCGTTCTTCACGACCAAGGAACAAGGCAAGGGCACTGGTCTTGGGCTTTCCATGGTCTACGGCATCGTGAAGCAAAGTGGCGGCTACATTTGGGTGTACAGCGAGCCGGGGCGGGGAACCGCTTTCAAGATTTATCTGCCGCGGGTGGATGAACCCATTGATCTTATGCAATCCAGCCGCGTGCCCGCGGAAGCGGTGAAGGGCCATGAGACTATTCTTCTGGTCGAAGATGATCGGGGAGTGCGAGAGTTGACGCGCGCAGTTCTGGCCGCCTCCGGATACTCTGTCCTGATCGGGGATGATGCCTCGAGTGTGGCGTCCTTGTGCGAGCACTACGCCGGCCCCATTCACCTGCTTTTGACGGATATGATTATGCCCGGCTTGAGCGGCCCGGAGCTGGCGACCCAGGTAGTGGCGCGAAGACCGCAAATCAAGGTCCTATATATGTCGGGATACACCAGCAGCACGATCTTTCAAAGGGGAATGCTCGATTCAGAAGCTTTCTTTTTGCAAAAACCCTTTACCCCCGCATCACTTACCGGCAAAGTGCGCGAAGTATTGGATGGACGCGTAAGAGTGAGCTAGCTTTGTATCAGGCATGACTTTAAGCCCCTGCTTATGACAAGATCTGCCCGAAATGTCGCTAGGCGGGCCTCACTCCAGCTTGCTGTTCATACAGCCGGCGCTTGCGCACTCGCGGTAGCGATCTTCGAGAAACTTGGCGCGGTCAATGGTGGTCTTGCTGGCGCAGTCCAGATCCACGAAAAAGCGCTCGTCCTTGGTTTCTGAACATGACGAATTGCGTGACTTGATCCAGGCGAGCTGGCCTCTTTTCAATGCAGCCTTCCCGGGGCCGTCGAGCTTGGCGCTCAGCTTCTGGTAAGCCTCGTTAAGGTTCTTATCCGCCTCGATCCAGATCTTGTTCAGACAATACAGGCCGTCAAAGTCGTTCTTAGGATGGTCGCAGGCCGAATCGGCGAAAACAGGCACAGAAAAGCTCATGAGAAGCAGCAGGATAAGTTTTTGCATGGGCGGTATATTAACATGGGTTAGTTCAACGGCTACAAGGTTTGTACAGCTCGAAGAAACTACATCTATCCACCCGGAGAAACAATTGATGCGCGGTTTGCTGGCCTTTCTTTGCTTCACGCTCATGCCTTTATTTTCTGCAGCGCAATCCCAATCCCAGTTGAACATCATGCCCATGCCCGCGTCTTTTCAACTTGGCAGCGGCAAGCTAGTCATCGGCCAGTCATTCTCGGTTGCGTTAACCGGATACAAAGAAGAGCGGCTCGATCACGCGGTCAATAATTTTGTGCGCGACCTTTCACGGCAAACCGGAATGCCGTTGAATGCAAAATCGGGGGATGCCCCCAGCGCCACCCTGGTCATCCATACCGATCATGCCAGCAACCCAGTGCAGGAGCTGGGTGAAGACGAATCCTACATTCTCAACGTTACCGCCGCGAATGCGCAGCTTACGGCGCCGACTCCTCTCGGCATCCTGCATGGGCTGCAAACGTTTCTGCAACTGGTGGATCTGACTCCCGACGGCTTCGCCGTGCCCGCGGTCAACATTCAAGATAAGCCCCGCTTCCCCTGGCGTGGATTGATGATTGACGTCAGCCGCCACTTCATCCCGCTCGATGTGATCAAGCGTAACCTCGACGGCATGGCGGCGGCAAAATTGAATGTCCTGCACTGGCACCTTTCAGATAACCAGGGCTTTCGCGTGGAAAGCAGGAAGTTCCCCAAGCTGCAGGAGATGGGCTCAGACGGTTTTTATTACACCCAGGATGAAGTCCGCGACCTGATTGCATACGCGCACGAACGCGGCATCCGCGTCGTTCCCGAGTTCGACATACCAGGACACAGCACGGCGTGGCTGGTGGGTTATCCCGAATTGGCAAGCGCTCCCGGCCCTTATGAGATCGAGCGCAAGTGGGGCGTCTTCAATCCGGCCATGGACCCCACCCAGGAAAAAACCTATAAGTTCCTCGATGAGTTCATCGCCGAGATGGCCAGACTTTTTCCCGATCGCTATTTTCATATCGGCGGCGATGAGGTCAATGGAAAGCAGTGGAATGCCAATCCTCAAATTCAGCAGTTCATGAGCCAGCATGGACTGAAAAATAATCAGGAGTTACAAGCCTACTTCAACCGTCGCGTGCAACAGCTCGTGAGCAAGCATGGCAAGGTGATGATGGGTTGGGATGAAATCCTGGACCCCAACCTGCCCAAGAATATCGTGATCCAATCGTGGCGCGGGCAGAAGTCGCTGGCCGAAGCCGCACGGCAGGGTTACAGTGGCCTGCTCTCTCATGGCTATTACATTGATCTGAACTGGCCGGCGTCGCGGCACTACGCAGTGGATCCGATGGCGGATGCGGCGGCGGCGCTGGGTCCTGAAGAGAAACAACGCATCCTGGGCGGCGAAGCATGCATGTGGGCGGAGTACGTTTCACCTGAGAATATCGATTCCCGAATCTGGCCGCGCACCGGTGCGATCGCCGAGCGCCTGTGGTCCCCGCCCGAAGTTACAGATGTGAATTCGATGTACCTTCGCCTGGAGCGGTTCAGCCGGAAATTAGATTGGCTGGGCCTGACCCACAATTCCAGTTACAGCGCGATGCTGCGACGCCTCGCCGGGCAGGATGACATCGCAGCGCTGCGCGTGCTCGCCGATGTGGTGGAACCGGTAAAGAACTACAGCCGCGAGAAAACCGCGGTGGTCGAACCCACCAGCGCAACTCCTCTGAATCGGCTGATTGATGCTGCGCGTCCTGAGAGCGACACCGCGCGACAGTTTGCAAATCTTGTGGATGCGCTGCTTTCAGGCCAATCCAACAGCGCCGAAAGCAAAGCTCAAATTCGCACGCTGCTCACCCGCTGGCGCGATAACCAGGCAAACCTTGAGCCCTTGCTGGAAAAATCTTTCTTGCTGAAAGAAGTCGAACCCGTTTCGCAGAATCTCTCCGCGCTGAGCGCGGCAGGGTTGCGCGCTCTCGATTACCTCGATAGCGGCCAACTGGCGCCGCAAGCGTGGAAGACAGAACAATTGGCGCTGATCGAACAGGCAAAGAAACCGAGTGCTCAATTGCTGCTCATGATAGCGCCTTCGGTGCAAAAACTGATCGAGGCAAGCTCTGGACAACCTGTCTCTGCCACAGCCCTTGAGCCCGATGATTCCGATTAAACGACCACGATTGCAAGGATGACAGGGGGCCTGTAGCGGAAAAACCCGTGAGCGGGAAGCCAAGTGTGGCCAAGCCGCTCACGGTAATGGAGGGGGTACCCCGATGTTGTTGTCGCGCGGTCAGCTACTCCTTGCCGCGCCGCGGTTCCGCCTATCGCGTCCAGAACTTGAAATTCTTGAAATGCGTCTCCGATTTGCTGCCGGTGATGCCGTACACGCCATTCTTGAAATACCAGACCGTCGTAATTGGATGAGGATCATTGCGGGTGATCATCAAAGAACCATTGATCCAGACACGGCCGTTGCCGCTGACCGGGTCATAGGCGCATACCATGTGGAACCATTTGCCGTACATACCGCTGGCCAGGACCGTGGAACCATTGTCGTTGTAAAGGTTGCCGCCAGCCCGCACTTGAACGTAGACGGGTTCGAATCCGTCGTTGCTCTTGACCTGCATGATGGCGCTGCCTTCCGAACCGGAGTCGATCATCACGTCGGCTTCCCACATATGTTCCTTTCCGCTCCAGTTCGTTCCCCAGCGCATTTCTGTTCGGGGGCCGGTGCCGGTTGTGGGTGTGAAGCCTTTGTCACCCTTCAAAATCCAGGCGTTGTAGGTCGGACCGGAAGTAACCGAAAATCTGGCCGACTCGGGCAGATCGTAAGGATGCTGGACCGTGTAGGTATCGGAATATTGGTGAAGACCTGCCGTCGGGGATGTGGTTGCCGCCTGCAGCAGGTTGCGCCTTGCAAAAAACGCGCAAACGCACAGAACGGTTCCAATGCTGACAACTATCGCTTTTTTCATGAGTCTTTCCTCCGTTTTGGGAATGGTTTTCAGGTAATTCGCAGCTTAACCATCTCTCTGAGAAAGAGACTTACGGGGGGTAAGAAATGGATCAGTTACTTTGGGGAGTGAGCTGAAACATATAACAACTCATGAAAAATTCAAATGACAAAGATTGGCATTTCAATTAGTAAAATATTCTTCTCACTGGATTTGAAATTTACTGCGGATTGCGCTGGCGTTCTTGCGCGCCAACTCCTGAAAGTGGCTGGGGATATCGGCCGCCTGGGTGCTGAAGAGCAGGGCATCGGGGGCGCGCTGTGCCTGGCCTTTTTCGGCCAGCCGATAGTTGGCTAAACCCAGATAGTACAGAACCTCGGCTTTGCTTTCGGGAGCGGCGATTCCAGGAAGGCACGCCCGTAGCTGCACGTCAGCGTCGGTCCATTTTCCCATGGTTGCGTAAATGACGCCTTCTGTATATTCCCCGAACGAGCGCAGCTCCTCCCGGCGAGGCTCCCATGAGGCATCGGTCATTCCCTCCGGCGTCTCCTGCACATCTGCCAACTGGATGGCTTGCTTGGCTAAGGCCAATGCTTTCTCCGGCTGTTGCTTGCTCCGGTAGAGGCTGGCCAGATTCAACAGCATTTCGACATCTATAGGAGATTGCGCCAGCGTTTCTTTGCCCACCGCCAAAGCTTTCTCTGTATCGCCGGTCTTGAGGTATGCCTTGAATAAGAGTTCGGCCATGGGTAGTTTGTATTCACTCTCAGGATTGTGTAAGGCCAAAGCCTCGCCCAGCTCAATCTTCTTATATGGGTCGTCTGTCTGCTGCGCAGCTTCAAACAACATTGATTCTGAATAGCTCTCCGCCTGCCTGGCATTATTGACGCGGGTCTCCCAAGCCTGGGCTTCGCTTTCATCATCAGGCTTGGGGGAGTGGACCACCTGGTCCACAGCGCTTGAAAGTGTCTCGGTCCATTTGAGTACGAGGTCGGGATCTTTCTTCATTTGCAGCGCGGCATTCAGGCAGCTTTGCGCAGTCGTAAAATCGCCCGGATCCAGGGCCAGAATCCGCTCTCCGGCGGCAAGCAGTTTGTCAGGATCATTGGCAGAGCGATAAGCATCCATCAATTGTTCATACGCCCAAGCCGTAGCCGGATGGTTGGGATAGGAAGCCACGAACTGCTCCAGCAAGGCACGGCGATTCGCTGCATCAGATTCATCCGCAATCTGTTGTAAGAGACGGCCTTCTTCTGTAGTGGCATCAGGCTTGGGCGCGGGGTGTTGCGCGGCGGCCAAGGCGCCGAGAGCGAGCAGCGACATCGTCAGAACAATAGCAAGCCTCATACAATTTTGCGGCTCTTATTCTAATGCGCCTATCCAAAGAAATACAAAGCAGAACAATGTGTGTCGTCCAAACAAGGATTTTTTGTGAGAAACACAATACGTGTGAATTGCTTGTTTAGCGCTGCATGAATTCCTCAGTGTGAGTAATGAATTCGGGATAAGCGCCGGCGCCTAATTCGTGCAGGTCCATTCCTTGCCGCTCACCCTCCATGGCGACGCGCTGTGGATAGACTCGATTCAGAAGCCAATTGACTCCATAGGTCAGGGGAAGAACGAAGCCGAGCAGTGTCGCGATGCCTACCAATTGCGCGAGGCACTGGCCTGAGTTGTTTCCTGCAGCCGACGACGCGCTGCTGGTTGCGTTATTTAGTGTAGAAGTTGGAAAATGGGCGAAGAATGCGAGCGCAAGCAATCCCCAGATGCCGCCGATGGCATGTACAGAAATTGCGCCGCCGGGATCATCCAGCGCCAGCCTCAATTCGAACAGCTCAACCGTGAAGGTAACCATGGCGCCCGCCGCCAGACCAATCATGACGGCTGCCGCCGGCGAGATGAAAGCGCAAGCCGCGCTGCTGGCAACCAATCCGCTTACCCAGCCATTAGCGCTGAGAGAAGCATCGGGTTTACCAAAGCGCGCGCGTGTAATGATGGCCGCCGTAAGCGTGGCCGCTGCCGCTGCCAGCGTGGTGTTGATGGCAATCCGGACAATCCGGCCCGGTTCAGCGCCTATAAATAAGATAGCTCCGGCAGAATTCAAGCCAATCCATCCCACCAAGGCCAGCAGACAGCCGAACAAAACGAACACTATATTATGTCCGGGAAAGGCGGTCGGCATACCTTCCATGGAATACTTGCCACGGCGCGGACCCAGGATCCAGGCAATTGCCAGGGCTGTAAGACCGCCCAGTACCTGAATCGAACCGGCGCCACCGACATCTATGAAGCCATGACCCAGACCGTAGTTGACCCCGAGTTGCGCCAGCCATCCACCGCCCCAGACCCAATGCGCGAATAAAGGATAGATAAAGCCCGCGAGTAAGGCAGTCGAAATACAGATTGCGCCCAGCCGCCAGCGGTCGGCGCCGCTGCCTAAGGGGATCAACGCCGCTAATCCAACACAGAGCATCTGCATCCATGCGGCCAGCGAAGGGGGCGAGGCATCCAATTGCAATCCGCGAAAGAAAAATGGTTCAGCCGCCAGCCAGTTCCAGGGTCTACCGCCCACGAGAAAGACGTGCGCCGATCGGCCGATAAATCCCTGCCAGGCAAATCCGCATACAAAGTAGACCCCGGCCGCCACCGAAATTACACACAGCGCCGCCATCATGGAGTGTGCCGCGCTGCGCGAGCGGCCTAATCCGGTGTTGATCAGCGCTAGCCCGGCCCCGGCAAAAGGAACCAGAAGAATAGAAAAAATGCAGACG
>DASREY010000245.1:0-10001 GCA_035651775.1 Terriglobales bacterium | reverse complement strand
GATGATGCTGCGGCCTCGGCACTACCTGTTTTCCCTGGCGCTCTAGGCACCGGCACGTATAGGCCTTCCAGTTATGTGCATACCCAAAGTGGTTTTGGGGAGATGCCGGCGTTTGCCGCTCCAGCTCCGGCCGGTCCGTATACGACAGCGCAGATGTCCGCTAACGATGGCACTGCTACATTCGCTTCCGTATTCAACGGAACCGATCCCAACGGAACCTGGAACTTGTTTGTACAGTATCAACCTCAAATTCCCGGTGCTCCGGTCGATAACGGCACTCTTACCGGCTGGAGCCTGACTATCACGCCGCAGTTTACATTCAGTAATCCGACGGCTATTCCAATTCCGAGCGCGGGCCATGGAGGTGTTTATCCATCTACAATTTCGGTCTCAGGTCTGCCAGGGCATGTGACCAAGGCGACGGTCACATTGAATAGCTTCACCAGCGTATGCCAGGCTGACCCGGCTTTTCTATTGGTAGGTCCCCAAGGACAGAATTTGGTGCTTGTATCCGAGTCAGGTGGTTGCACAAGTTCTTCGGCAACTGTCAGTTCCATCACACTGGACGATGCAGCGGCGGCCACGTTACCGGCATTTTCGTTTGCCACCCCTAATTTCGCAGCGGGAACTTATAAACCTACGAGCAATAAGACAAACGTCTCTGGAACACCTCCTACCTTCTCCGGAGTAGCGGGCCCATATAATGAACCGGCGATAGATGGAAGTGCCACATTAGCTTCTTTGTTCAACGGAGTTGATCCGAATGGCACTTGGAGTCTTTATGCGATAACCCAATTCGGAGCAGGCGCGAGTTCTCTGGATACCGGTTGGAGCCTGACTTTCCAGACCGATTGTCCAGCCGGATCAAATTGCGCGGTCAATTCCAACGCTAATCCTTCTGTCTTCGGGCAGCCGGTGGGTCTCACGGCGACAGTGAGCTCCAGCAGCGGAACTCCTTTCAGTCCGCCGCAGGTGACGTACCTGGATGGAGTCTCAAATCTGGCTACCATCAATCTGAACGGTTCCGGGCAGTCTCTCGTCACCGACTCCGCCTTTACTATCGGCACACACCCCATCACGGTAAACTACCCCGGCAATACTACTTTTGCCTCCTGCACATCGGCCACGTTGAATCAGGTGGTAAACAAAGCGAATACAACCACCAGCCTGGGCAGCTCGCTCAATCCATCCGTCTTTGGGGCGTCGGTGACTTTCACGGCCACGGTGACGGCGAGTGCTCCGGGCGCGGGCACGCCGACCGGTACAGTAACCTTCAATGATGGTGGCGTTCCCCTGACCGCAGGAACTGTAGCGCTCAGCGGCAGCACGGCGACGTATACCACCTCGGCCCTGGCGGTGGGCTCCCATAACATCACAGCGGTTTACAATAACGACGCTGATTTCAATGGCAGCACGTCAGCGACATTGACACAAACCGTAAATAAGGACGCGACCACCAGCAGCGTGGGTTCATCCGTGAACCCCTCAGTCTTTGGAAACTCGGTGATCTTCACAGCCAAGGTGACGGCAGTGGCACCGGGTTCTGGAACGCCGACGGGCACAGCTACCTTCTTTGATGGTGTTACCTCGCTCGGGCCAGGAACACTTGACATCAACGGTAAAGCCACGCTCTCAACCGCGGCACTGGCCGTTGGCAGCCATAGCATTACGGCTTCATACAGCGGGGACGGCAACTTTAATGCCAGCACCTCTCCGGCGATCACGCAAACCGTGAACCCAGGCACTACCACCACGAGTGTGGGCACGTCGGGTACGCCTTCGGTGTTTGGAAATTCAGTGACGTTCACAGCGACGGTGGTGGTGGCGACAGGCGCGGGAACACCGACGGGCACAGTAACCTTTAAGGATGGAGCCACCACGCTGGGATCGGGGGCGGTGAACGGCAGCGGACACGCGACTTTCGCCACCGCATTGCTCGCCGCAGGAGGCCATTCGATCACGGCGGTTTACAACGGCGATGCCAACTTTACCGGCAGCACTTCCGCAGCTTTTACGCAAACTGTGAATCAGGGGACAACGACCACAGTGGTTGGCACATCGGGAACGCCGTCCACGTATGGAAGTTCGGTGACATTTACAGCGACGGTGGCCGAAGTCTCCGGCAGCGGACTGCCGACGGGTACGGTTACCTTCTTTGACGGAGTGACCACGCTGGGAGGCGGCACGCTGAATGGAGGCGGGGTGGCCACATTCTCCACCTCGACGCTCACCGCCGGCAGCCATTCCATCACGGCGGTTTATAACGGCGATGCCAATCTCACCGGCAGCACATCGCCGGCCATCACCCAAGTGGTAAACCAGGCGACAACGACGGTCAACTTAATCTCGTCGCAAAACCCGTCTCTGTTCGGGCATCCGGTGATATTTACTGCAACGGTAAGCCCGCAATTCAGCGGCACCCCGACCGGAACGGTTACTGTACTGGATACAACCACGCGAATAATATTAGGCACGGGAACGCTGGATATAAACGGCAGGACCACGGTCTCTACCTCGTCGCTGGCCCAGGGGAGCCACGACATTACGGCGACCTACAATGCCGACCCCAACTTTACAACCAGCACATCCGCAACCCTGACGCAGGTGGTGAATGCGCTGCCGGTGCCTACGATAAGCCTGACCTCGCATCCAAATCCGGCTGGATTCAAACAACAGGTAATTCTCACGGCCACGGTTTCGTCGGTAAGTGGAACGCCCACGGGTACGGTGACGTTTATGGATGGCGCCCGGACTATGGGCACTGTGAGCCTGACAGCAGGCACTGCCACAATGACAACCAATCAATGGAACATTGGCAGCCACCAACTGACAGCGGTTTATAACGGCGACTTCAACTTTGGCAGCGGGTCTTCGTCCATCGTTGTGCAATTGCGCACGCCGAAGCCGCATTAACCGGCTCTCACAGTTGTTTTTAGATCGGGTTTAGACAACGCAGACGCCATCAAGGCTCTAATCGGTATGGCCCATTTTATGGGCTCGGCAGGCTGCGCGCATGCCTGCGGCCCGGCACCCCTACTTGGCCGGATTGTTGTCCCGGTAGCCGGACGGTAATTTTAAATCCCCAGATACTCTCCAGATACTCTCAAAATTCTCAGAGTACCGTACTCCGGGTACACGTACCCTTTGTACTTGCCTCAGCTTTCTCGAACTATTTGGAACTATTTGTAACCTTTTTTGACCATCGGGTACTTGGCGTGCCCCACGAGTTGGCAGAATCTCTTACCAGTAGGTAAGTCCATAACGAATCAACAACGCAGATATTGGACATGGTTCATACTGCGTTCCTTTCGCACAGCGGAACCTTCACGGCTACGCCTTCGATTGTTCCGGCCAGAAACCTAGAAGATGATGACAGGAAACCAAGTATCAAAATCTCTTGCTGAGTTCCCGGCGACAGCCAAAGCAAGAAATCAACTGAGGAAAAAAACAAAAATGATGAGAAAACGGATATTCCTAACCCTTGCACTCGCGACAACCACCTTCGGTCTTAGCATCAACAGCTACGGAACTGTGTTTTTTCAGAACACGGGTACCGTTTCCGGGTGGTCAAGCCCCAACGTAAACCCTGTGCCCGGCCAAGACAAAGGCACGACTACACAGGTCAGCAGCCCGTCCTTTGGCGGGCAACATTCCTTGAAGGCTACGCAAATCTACGATCCCGCATACAGCAAGAGGACAAGCTATACCGGCGGATATCACGCAGAGGTGGTCCTGTTTCACGCGGAATCAGTGGGCCAGGACAGATATTTTGGCCAGGCGATTATGCTGCCCTCGGATTGGTTGTTTCACAACACGAACGACACATTCCAGCAATTCTCGCCTGAGAATCCGTCAGGTCCGTGGACATTGAATTGGGTCCAAAACAATCATCTTTTTATTAATGTGCACGGGCATCAGGACCTGGGCGCAATCCAGAAGGGCGTATGGACCCGCGTGGTCGCGCGCTTCAAGCTGGGAAATCCCGGTACCTTTGAATATTGGGTCAATGGAAACAAGGTGGCCAGCCTGCCGAACATCAGTCTCAGCCCGCCCAACGGAGCGACGACAATCCGATGGTCGACCGGAATCTATTGCACCGCATGGCGCAACCATATTCCGCCGGATGGCGATATCTTCAACCAGTTGACCCGCACGATTTATCACGACCACTTCCGCATTGCATCAACCTACGCTGAAGCGGAACCGGCCAATTGGCACTAACTTGTCATCTGAAGGGCCCTGCAGTCGGTGCGAGGCTGCCGGGCCCTCACACATTGCTTCATCAAGACCAAGCCCAACACATCTGGTGTGCCCCTATGGAAATACTCAGGAAGATGAACAGGATCCGTTCACTGCCTGCTCTGTTGCTGATTGCAGGACTATTGAGCCACATTCTTTGTTTCGCGGAGACCCCACTGGAAAGGCGGCACCGCTTATACGATATGGCTCCGGTTTCGCCGGCCAATCCGGTTGTGGCCAGTGTCGAAGGGACTGACATCGAGATTCCATTGAGTGAATACCGTGCTTATGTGGCCAGCCTGCCGGGCGCCGATAAGCGCTCCCCACTCTCTTTGGCCCGCAAACGCGAGCTCCTTGCCGACCTGCTGAATGAGCATTTTCTGCTGTGGGAAGGATACCGGCAAAAGATAGATCAGCGTGAGGCAGTGACCAAAATGCTTGAACAGACCAAGATCATACTGCTGGAATCAGCCCTCACAGAGACCGAAGTCGGAGCCAAAGCCAAAACCCCGGATGAAGAAGACAAGCTGGCCAAGGAATTGCGCAGCCGGATTTTCGACAAGGCGGATATTTTCGTATCGAACGAGGCCTACGACGAAGTCAGGAAGATCATCCGCGCAAAAAATACTTCCACTCAGATTGTGCCCGCTGCCACGACCAACGGAGCAGGAACGCTGCCGAAGGGTTACGTTTTGGCGAAGTGCAAAGCCGGCTCCGTTACCATTGGAGATTTTCTCAGTGCCTATACGCAAGCTCCTGTGAGCAGCCGCCCCAATATTGAGACGCAGCAAGGAATGGTGGAGTTTCTCAAGCAGATGCTGGAAGACAGTTTAATGGTGGCCGAGGCGCGGGAGCGGGGACTGGAAAAGTCCGAGGCGGTGCGGGAAAAGATGCAACTCAACCGCAACGTGCTGACGCGAATGGGAGTTTTGGACGAGTTGAGCGACAAGGCTTCTGCGATGGTGAAAAAACCAGGCTTCGAAGCCGACCTCAGGCGCTGGTATGACGATCACCGGAAGAGCCGTTATACGTATCAAGACAGCACTGGAAAAGAACAGGTAGTGCCGTTCGCAGAGGAGCACGAATCCATCCAGAACGACTATCTGGAAAACCTCATGGAGCAGATGCGCGCCGAAAAAATCAACTCTTTACGCAAAGGACAAAAAATCCAAATCAACGAGAAATTACTCGAATAAGAACCGCTGCAAAGAATCGAGCAGGTGTTGTTGTTGCCTGTGCCTATCAGAAATGCCGTTCTGACGCCACGCTGCGGAACACCGCCGAGGACGGCTGTGCCACACAAGTTTTGCGATCCGAAAATCTTACTTCGTCTCTTGTTCTTCGCTTTCTTCTTCTGCAGGGTGGGGAACTTCAAATAGCCGGATGCGGAAGTCGGTATCAGCTTTAGGGCGCTGGGCCTGGATTATCAATTCAAAATGTACATCGCCTTTGCATTTTGAGCAGCGTGGAAAAACTTCGCCGGCGAGCAGAGTTACCTCATGGCTTGCACGATGGCGGGCATGAAAAACGCGGTAGATTCCGGTGACAGGAATCGCTTCGCCTGGGCGGAAGTAGGGCGATGGTATTTTTTCAGCTTGCTTCGCCAAACGTAACCTCCAGCCCCATAATGACTTGCTGGCACAACATCCTACACTAATCCTGAGATCCCTGCCTGCAAGTAAGTTGTGAACCGCAGTTGTTCATGGGAATTCCTTCTACAATGCCCTGTCTAAAGCCCCCCAATCGAAGGTCTTTGAAACACCTCCACCTTTTTGCATCTTAAAATCTGAGTCTGGCGGCTATTATGGAATTGTAAAGTTAATACGTCTTCCAAATTCCGTATTTTCGCTATATGTACTAAAATTCCGAATGGTCCTATGTCTTCTGGTCCCGATTTACGGCCTCCGGCGGGAGGCAAGTCCGGCGCCTCGCCCAAGGCCGAACCCCCTGATTCGGCGCAACTTTCCGGTTCCAGCGGGGTTAATGAGGGTGTGAGCAGCGTTGCGCTAAAGCAAGTGGGCTTTGCCGGATTGCGAGTTCCGGCCTACGAAGAGTCTCCGAAGGAGGGTGCGCTGGCCCCGGCGAGCGCAGCCGAGCTTTCCGACTCAGAGATCATGTTGCGGGTGAAGGCGGGTGACGATAGTGCCTTCGATTACCTGGTGCAGAAATTCCGCCGCTCCATGGTGGGTTTTATGTACCGCATGGCGCGGAACCAGGCTGTAGCCGAAGAGTTGGCGCAAGAGGTTTTTTTGCGGGTCTACCGCTCGCGAGAAGGTTACGCAGCCGAAGCAAAGTTCAGCACATGGTTGTACCGGATTGCTACCAACCTGGCGCTGAATCATTTGCGCGATACAAAAAATGAGCGGGCCGAAGTCAGCGTCAGCCTGGATGAGCCCGACGAGGAAAGCGGCCGGTCGGTTGACGTGGCCGACAGCCATTGCACGATCGAAGAAGAGCTGCTGCGGCGCGAGCGCATGTTGCAGATCCGAAAGCATGTCGAGGCCCTGCCGGAAAGGCAACGGATGGCCGTGATCATGCATAAGTACCAGGAAATGGATTATCGCGAGATAGCCGAAGTACTGAAGATGAGCGAATCTGCGACCAAGTCGCTGTTATTTCGCGCCTACGAAACGCTGCGCGAGAAGCTGAAGGGGCTGCTGTGAGGGGGAAGTATGAATTGTAAAGATGTGCGTGAGCAACTGTTCGATCTGGTGACGCCCGGAGCGCCGGCGCTTGAGCCTGCCGCCCGGCATGTGGAGGGGTGCGCCTCGTGCGCGGCGGAATTGAAATCGTTACGGCAGACGATGGCGCTGCTCGGCGAATGGAGCGCGCCCGAACCCTCGCAGTATTTTAATGTGCGCCTGCAGGCCCGGCTGCGGGAAGAAAAAACCTCACCACAGCGGCGCAGTTTGCTTGCCTGGCTGCATGTGCGCTGGCAGCCGGTCATGGCAGCGGCGCTCTCTTTTGCCATCGCCGCAGGTGTGATTGTGTATCAAACGACGCAGACGCAGGTGGAGGCCAAAGCCAGCCCGGCGGTCCTTGATCTACAGTCTCTCGATAAGAACGAGGAAGTTTATAAAAATTTTGATTTGCTGTATGACGACCAGCCCCAGGATCAGCAACAACAGCAACAGGATTGGAACCCATAAGTTATCGTGATTCGCAGCAGGGCCATTTCGCAAATGTCGGCAGTGGTGATGCTGGCAAGTGCGTTTGTGTGCGCCCAACCCCGGCGCCGTCCGCACAATGAGAAACCCAATAACAATGCGTCTCATAACAATGCCCGGCATATTCCAAATCCAGCGAAACCAAATCTACCGAAGCTAGACACAACCAGGTCCGAACGGCCGCCGGTGGTGGAAACACCCCATACGGTGGAAGCTCCTCATTCCAATGCCGGCGAAACCAAAGTTCCCCATATCAACGAGCCGCAGCGCCCGAAGCTGGGTGAAGGGCTGAACCAACTTAAGGATTTGACGCCGGCAGAGCAGCAGAGAGCGTTGAACAACGATCCCGAATTCAAAAAGCTGCCGCCGGAACGGCAACAGGAATTACAGAAAAGACTGACGGAATTCAATAATCTGCCCCCAGAGCAGAAACAACGTCTCATAGAGCGCATGCGACAGTGGGATAACCTGACCCCGGAGCAGAAGCAACAGGCGCGTGGCTTGCAGGATAAGCTGCGCGATGTTCCTCCCGACCGGCAAAAGATGATGCAAACAGCGTTGCGACATCTGCGCAATATGGATCCACAGGAGCGCCAGCGCGTGCTCAACTCCGAGCAATTCAAGAACATGTTCAGCGACAACGAACGCGGCATCATGGGCGGGCTTGCCGACCTGCCTATTGGTAAAGGGGCACCGCAGCCAGATCAGCCAAACTCGGCAACCAAGTAGCTTTTCATCAAAGACAGCACAGGCAGGGGACGGCTTTGCCACACAAGCTTTGCCGTACCAGGGGAAATTGTCAGCGAGCCGGGCCGGTGGCTTTGCCGAATTCGGTGGTGTAGGCCAATTTGATTATGCCGCAGGTATGCTGCTCTTCGGAATAGACGACACAGTGATCGAAGGGGCGGGAGTAGATGTGCAGGCTGACGGCGCGTTCGCCGAATTGCGGTGGATTGAAGACTTTGTGCACCGGCTCCTGTGGATTGACGGCGACGGGATTGCCGAAATTCATTTCCAACAGATCGCTGGGTTCAATATTGCAATGGCCTGCCTGGATGTCTTCCGATAATGTGCGGTAGTTTTGCACGAGCAAACGCCCGCTTGCCGCAGCCATCCAGCAGTTCTGCTCATCGTGATTGTGAATCGAGGACTGCTGGCCCACTTCCCAACAGATGGCCACCAACTCGAACAACTCCGTCTTGGCAATGAGGTTGCGAGTGTAGCGCTGCTGGTTCCAGCACAGGTAGCGATCAAGCGTGGCCGGATCGACAGGATGCTCACGCAGAAAGACCTGAATTTCCGGGGTTTCTTCGAAACTGGATGCGGGAAATTCACGCAAGGCAGAAACCAGTTCATTGATTGGCACAAGATTGCGAAGTGATTGTGTGCTGTTCATTGGTCCTCCTGCGAACAAGAAGCCCGGGCCGTCCATGAAACCGAGCATCCCATGATGATATAAGCGGCGGTCCCAACACAATTTTAAAACGGATAGACGCTCATAGCTTTATTTTTGAGAGGAATTCCCAGGATTGAACAGGAAGAATCTCCCTAAGCTCGAGTGGGGATGCCCGAGCTTAGGTGGTAATCGTTCACCAAATAATATTGCCTACTGCTTTTGTGAGGTGAGCGTAGTGCTTCCGTTTGCCTGCTCTGCCATACGAAGGTGCTCTTTCAAGGTAGGCAGGGTTTTGGAAGCGAAGGAGCGCACATCGTCATCCTTGCCGTTACGCGCTTCTTTCTGGAACTCCGCAACATCCTCTTTATGGTCATTGACCATCGCTTTCATATAGGCTTTGTCGAATTGGCTGCCGGAAAGGTTTGAGAGCCGGTCTTTGAGTTTCTGGTCTTTGGGCGTGAGCTGCGTGTCGGGAGTGATTCCCTTTTGGCTGGCGATCTGTTGCAACTCCTGATTAGCCTTGGTGTGGTCATCCACCATTCTCTGGCCGAACTGCCTTACCTCAGGGCTTGAAGCTTTCTGCACAGCAAGCTGGCCAAGTTCGACCTCGGCTTCTCCGCCTTTGGCAGCGTTCTCGACAAATTTCTTGTCGGTTGCCTGTCCTGTGTTCTGGGTGGCCGGCTTTGAGCCGGGTTGTGATTCAGAGCTGTTGGATGAGCTGTTTCCACTCTGGCTGCTCCGGTTTTGCACGCTTGTTCCCTGTTGTGAAGCATCGCTTCCATTCTGCGTCTGCGCCATTGCAGGGAGTAACAAAAGGCAGCAGAGCAACATGCCACTGAATGTTGAGCCGATGAATTGCTTCAAATTACGCATCTAATCCTCCTTATTATTCGGCTTGATTTAATTTGTGCGATGCATAAATCAGGGGAGGGGAGGTATGTCCGGATGCGTTGGAAAACAGGGGTCCATGCCATGCTGCTCAAATCCAGCCCGCTTAAGCCGCCTAAATGGAATCTAAAACAGCCATAGATTGGTAATATTACCTAGCAGATGGAAAACAGCCTGAGCTTCGAATTTCATGTCTCGCGCCAGGCGCGTGACCAATACAAGTTTGACGAGGTTCTGTTCACGCTGACCGGCAACGTGGTTTTTGCCAATTTGAAGGCGAGCCGCGAATTTGCTCATCGCATGAACCTGGC
>DASREY010000244.1:0-3748 GCA_035651775.1 Terriglobales bacterium | reverse complement strand
GCGTCTTGCAGAAGAATTGGGGATCGGTCCTCAGGAATTTGAAGAACTCGTCGCGCGTGCCCTGAAAGCCGGTCTGAGCCATGATTCTTTGCATTTCAAGGCGAATTCTTTCCACCTCGCGCAAGCCGATCTCGTGTACCTGTTCGGGGCTGAGGTCGAGGGTGGTATGGTTCCGAATATCAAAGGCATACGATTCGGCGCCGTTGGGCAACTGCCAGGCCCCTACTTCATCAAAGCAGGCGGGCAGATATTCGCTCACGAAGAACAGCTTGAATTTCTGGAAGGCTGGAATGACGTACTGGTGGATAGCCTGTTGGGCCTGTTGGCTAAGCCTCTGCTGGTCGGCAGGTGATGTCTCCCGCGAAAAATGTCGGAAAGGCCGGTAGAAGCCGCTCTGGGCAGGATCATTTACCAGTTGCTTGTCGATCTGCGCCGGAATCCGCTGCATGATGATCTTGGGGTGGACAATGTGTTCCCGTGCGCCCAACCGCATGAGCTCAATGGTTTGGTCCATTAGCGTGGGAAACGCCCGCATGCGTGCGATCCAATCTTCGTAGTCTTTTACAGTCTGAAAGCGAAGCGCGTCCGCCAGCTCATCGATGGTTTGAATGCCCTCCCGCTGGTTAAGCGGCATCAGGAAGTTCCTGAATTTGTACCCTTCTACCCGGCGCTCGAATTGTTTTTTGAACAGGTCATAGTTCAACTGATCGGCAACCGAAAGGCTGCCACGGTCGATCTTGGCGAGCCGGCCCAGGACTTCCACCTGATGCTGGTGACGGCGCTCAATGGCCTGCAAGCTTGCGTCATGCCACCGGTCATTCCAGCGGCGGTCGCCCAGTTCCGAGGCCTGCTCCGGCTGCTCGCGCATGTTGTAGTCCCATTCGCTGTCAAACAGATCGTGTAAAGCTTTGGAAGCCGTGGCTTGAGGAGGGTGGGGCTGACCCGTTGCAGAGACGATGAGAGACCCGGCCAATACAATGTGAAACACAAGGACCAGATTTGAAGGCATAAGATGAATTTATAGCAGACCGCCTAGAGCATTGGGTAAGTGGGTAATTTGTTAATTGGGTAATTGAAGATTTTTTTGCCGGTGATTGCGCTGATAAAAGTCTGATCAAAACCATTTTGGCGGTCGGCAATCCGGGTTACTTTAGTGAAAGGCTTCGGCTACCCTCTTGTCGTTGGTGAAAAAGCTATCGGTAAGGTGAGTTCCTGCATCTCACCACAGTATTCTTCTCCCACCCGTTCTTGTCTTCATTTTTAGAGGAGTGAGCCATGACAATTCGCAAATCTCTTGTGCTTGCAGTTTTGCTGCTCTTTTCAGCCCTGTTGGTGAATGCGGCAACCATCCCTGCCGGAACGCATGTTTCCGTGCGGTGCGGCTCGGAAATCAGTTCGGGGAGCGCGCGCGCCGGACAAACCTGGGAAGGAACCTTGGCCAAAGACGTTGTGGTGAATGGCCAGACTGTGGCCCGCACCGGCGACAGGGTCTCGGGCAAGATTACCAGCGCTAAATCCAGCGGACGCCTCCATGCCCCGGGAATCCTGAGCCTGCGTTTAACTGAGATCAATGGGCAGCCGGTATCGAGCGCAGCTTATTACCGCAAGGGTAAGAGCCACACCAAGAGCAATGTGACCAAGATCGGCGGAGGCGCGGCCGCAGGCGCTTTGATCGGCGGATTAGCGGGCGGCGGTAAAGGCGCAGCCATAGGGACGCTTGCCGGGGCCGGGGCGGGCACCGGAGTGGCTGCCTATACGGGCAAGCAGGAAGCCGTGATTCGGGCCGAGAGCGTGATGACTTTCACGATTACGGGGAGCAGGCGGTAACATTGCCTTGTCCCACATTCTAGCGGGGATGACCTGCATCCCCCGTTACTTCGTCTTGACCGACGCCAACTGTTCCAGCACGGCGCCTGCGTGCTCGTCAGATTTAATGCCCGAGATGATGCTACTGATCTTGCCTTGCGGGCCAATGATGAACGTGGTCCGCTCGATCCCCATGTATTTCCGGCCATACATGCTCTTTTCCTTGAGTACGCCGAACTGCCTGGCGATTGCCTTGTCGGGGTCGGAGAGCAATGAAAAAGGCAACTGGTTCGTGTCCTTGAATTTTCTCTGGGCCGAAGGCTTATCAGCAGAGATGCCCAACACCTCGGCCCCGGTGCGGTGGATTTTCTGGTATGCATCGCGGAACCCGCGCGCCTCGTCGGTTCAACCCGAGGTGTTGGCTTTGGGATAAAAAAATAAAACCAGGGTCTTTCCGCGATAATCTTTAAGAGTGACGGTCGCGCCGTCCTCATTAGTCAGAGCGAAGTCGGGGGCTTTATCATTAAGTTGCATGTCTTCAGTTCGCACCAGAAATAAGTTGGTCAACCATCGTAACAGGATCGTGGGAATTGGCACGACTGCCCTGCTTTTGATTTGTCTCGGAGTCACGGGAGCGTCATCGGCCTTCCAGCGTCGCAGCCCTCACAAGCTGCGGGCCACAGCACTGGTCGAACTCACACGCGATTCGCGAGGCCAGGTATCCACGGCGCTTACGCCGATTACCATTCTCGACAACGGACAATTTCAGGACGCGAGCATTTACAAGAGCCGTCCCCGGCCCATGGCAGTGGATGATGGCGTGGTCTACGAAGTGCAGAAGACCGGCGTTCCGTTGGGCTATCTCACGGTCGAATATGCAGAGATAAAGAACGGTATCTGGACAGCAAATGGAAGATGGCAGCCAGCTTCGCAGCCTTCACAGCCACCGACGAGGAGCGCTTCATCTCAGCCTTCTTCCGGAAGTAACTCGAATTCAGGAGATGATCGTCCCGTTTTGCACCGCGGGGGTGGTGGTCAGTCTGGTCCTCCCCGATCAGAGCCTCAGGTATCGCCATCTGCTCCTCCGACTTCTGAGCCGGAACCTGAGCCTCAGGATTCCGACCGTCCTGTCTTGAGAAGGCGCAAGCCATCGCCTGAAGAATTGCCTGCCCCGACACCAACTCCAAACGCTACAAAACCTACCTCACGCCCGGAGCAACGGCCAGTTTCGCCCCCTGTAGTGAACACTCCGGGTAAACAAGAGCTGGTTGGCGTGTCAGATGCTGAGCCATACGAAAACAGATCGTTTGAATTCGATTGGCGTCCACAGGAACGAGAACAGATCGAGGCCAAGATGCGCAGGTTGGCCCTGGACCAACTGCCAGGAGTGAGAACCCAGGTGAACCAGCCGGCGATGACCAATGTGGTCATCCGCTCTTTCAATGTAGATTTAAGCAACGACGCGGTGGTGGTGCTCACCGCCGAAGTGCCGGGCGGCTACCTGGCTGCGGAGACGCCTGCACCAGTAAAGAAACCCGCGTCGCGCTCAGGTCGAAAGACTCCCACCACTAAAGGCACTCAAACTGCCCCTCCGCCTACTGAAGAACCAATTCCAGCTAAATTCGTGTCGCGGTTTATCGCTGTGATTGCGAGGATTGATATTGAGGGAAATCCTCAAAAACTTGCGGCCAGCGTGACCGATTCATCCCGCCTGGACGTGGCCCCAAGGCTGGAATTGATCGATGCTGTGGATGTTGACGGCGACGGCCTGGCTGAACTTCTTTTTCGCGAATATAGTTTTGATCAGAAGAGTTTCATCATTTATGGAATTGGTCATGGAACAGTAACCAAGGTTTTTGAGGGAGCCAGCCAACCTTTGCACTGAAAGCAACACCACCGGGGGAAGCACGGAGGACAGCGTAGCGGAGCCACAACCCAAACC
>DASREY010000243.1:0-8883 GCA_035651775.1 Terriglobales bacterium | reverse complement strand
GGAACCCGCAGCTTGGCCGCGTGGAGTTCGGGCGCACCGGATATTCCAAGCCACAATGCTCGGCGTGCTTCATCAATGCGGTGCAGGATTCGCTGGATTCGATCCTCACCCTGGCCAAGACCGAAGGCATGCTGTTCAAGTGGGGAAGCGGCACGGGAACCAATCTTTCTCCGCTCCGTTCCTCGAATGAGAGCCTGAGCGGCGGCGGCACGGCATCCGGTCCGCTGAGCTTCATGAAAGGCTTTGACGCTTTTGCCGGCGTGATCAAGTCGGGCGGCAAAACGCGGCGCGCGGCCAAGATGGTGATCCTGAACGTTGACCACCCTGACATCATCGAATTTGTCGAGTGCAAGGCCAAGGAAGAGGCCAAGGCCTGGGAGCTGGTCAAGGCCGGCTACGATGGGTCTTCGCCCGATTCGGAAGCTTACAGCTCCATCTTCTTCCAGAACGCCAACAACTCGGTGCGCGTGAATGACGAGTTTATGCACGCGATCGAGCGCGACGGCGAGTTCGATACCCGCGCGGTAAAAGACGGCCACGTGGTCAAGACCTTCAAGGCGCGCGAGGTGCTGCGCAAGATCGCCGAAGCCACATGGCAGTGCGGCGACCCGGGCATGCAATACGACACCACGATCAACCGCTGGCATACGTCGAAGAACACGGCGCGGATCAACGCATCGAATCCCTGCTCGGAATACATGTTTCTTGACGATTCGGCCTGCAACCTGGCCAGCCTGAACCTCATGAAGTTCGCTCCCAGCGGCACGTTTGACGTTGAAGCCTACCGCTACGCCGTGGACGTGCTGATCACGGCGCAGGAGATCATTGTTGACAACGCCGGCTATCCGACGGAGATGATTGGGCGCAACTCGCACGATTACCGTCCGCTGGGCCTGGGATACGCCAACCTGGGCGCGCTGCTCATGGCCACCGGGCTTCCGTATGATTCCGACGCCGGACGCGATTACGCCGGCTGCGTCACCGCCATCATGTGCGGCGAGGCTTACCTGCAATCTTCGCGCATCGCCGAGCAGTGCCCGCCGCTGGTTCCGGCGACGGAAAAGTGCCAGAAAGCTTACGAGAGCATCATCAGCGAAGAAGCGGCCGCGGGCGACAGTTCCAATTTGGGAACGCGTTGGGGCGGGGCCTGCCCGGGGTGGTATATCAACCGCGAACCCTTTCTCGATGTGATCCGCATGCACCGGGCTTCGGTAAACAACATCAACCGGGCCAACGTTCCCGCAGCGCTCTACGAAGCCAGCAAGCAGTGCTGGGATGAAGCCCTCGCCAACGGCGAAAGGGCCGGATACCGCAACTCGCAGGTGACCGTGCTCGCCCCCACCGGCACCATCGGCTTCATGATGGATTGCGACACCACCGGAGTGGAGCCCGACCTCGCCCTGGTGAAATATAAGAAGCTGGTCGGCGGCGGCATGATCAAGATTGTCAACAACACCGTTCCCGCGGCGCTGTTCAAACTGGGCTACAACGAAGAGCAGGCCAATGCCATTGTCAGCTACATTGACGCCACCGGAACCATCGAGGGCGCGCCCCATATCAAAGACGAGCACCTGGCCGTGTTCGATTGCAGCTTCAAGCCGGCCAAGGGCACGCGCAGCATCCATTACATGGGCCACCTGAGGATGATGGCGGCCACGCAGCCGTTCATCTCAGGCGCAATATCGAAGACCGCGAACCTGCCCGAGAACGCCACGGTGGAAGACATCATGGAAGCCTATATCCAGTCATGGCGGCTGGGCATCAAGGCTGTGGCCGTCTACCGCGATAGCTGCAAGAAGTCGCAGCCGCTCTCGGCCGCGGGAACCGCAACAGCGAAATCTGCCGAAGGCGCACCACAACTGAGAACTGAGAACCGGGAGCTGAGAGCTGCCCTGGAAGAGCAGAACCTGGATGCGCCACCAAAAGCTGTCCGTCATAAGCTGCCGGAAGAGCGGCTCAGCATTACCCACAAGTTCGAAGTCGGCGGCCACGAAGGCTACCTCACCGTAGGGCTCTACAAGAACGGCGAGCCGGGCGAGATCTTTATCCGCATGGCGAAGGAGGGCTCGACCGTTTCGGGCCTGATGGATTCGTTCGCCACCGCGGTCTCGCTCGCCCTGCAGCACGGCGTGCCGCTCAAGGTGCTGTGCGAAAAGCTGGCGCATACCCGCTTTGAGCCCAGCGGCTGGTCCAAGAACCCGGACATCGGCTTTGCCAAGTCCATCATGGATTACATCTTCCGCTGGCTGCACATGCGCTTCTTAACTGGCCAGCAGCAGACCCTGTTCGAAGGCCTGCGCCCCGCCGTCGCCCCCATGCTGCCGGATAAAGAAGGTCGCTCCGGCGAAGCCGCTCCACAACTGGCAACTGGCAACCGGCCACTGGCAACTGGCCATGCCTCCGACATGCTGAAGAGCATTGTAGACATGGGCGACGCGCCTTCATGCCACACCTGCGGGGCGATCATGACGCGGAATGGGAGTTGCTATCGGTGTATGAGTTGCGGGTCGACGTCGGGATGTAGTTAACTGTGTTGAAAAGCTGAGCAGTACACGATACAAATTCAACCTCAGTTGGGTGCAGATACCTGCACCCATACTGCTTTGAGGGACTATGAAGTTCAAACTAAAGAAAGGAATGAGCCTCGGTGCCCTCGCCGCCGAGAAAGATGAATTGTTAGAAAACGTTTTTGTGGATCTCGGTCACCTTGAAAAATTAAAAAATACAAGTGATCCAGTATTTCTGATAATTGGGCGAACTGGAAGCGGCAAGACTGCTTTGATTAAAAAGCTTACCGGCTCAGTGGATAACGTTTCGCAACTCGATCCAGATGAACTGTCAATGCAGTATCTTCAAAATTCACAAATACTCAAAACCATTTCTTCTTGGGGTGTCAATCTTGAAATCTTTTACAAGTATCTTTGGAAACATGTATGTATTCTCGAACTCATACGCCTCAGATATGGAAATGAGGGAGATGTCCCTTCAAAGCTGAAGCAGATGTTCGATTTTACGCAGATTTGGAAAAAAGAAGAAAAAAGAGCTCAAGAGATTTCACAAGAATATTTACAGAAGTACAGTTCTGACTATTGGATAAAAGCCGACACTCGTATCAAAAGCATTACAAATGAAATTGAGTCCAAACTCACAAGCGATCCAACATTATCTGGAAAGCTAGGTCTGGCCGGTTCCAGCATAGCTGCCACAATTGGTGCTTCTAAGATGGAGCGCGCAGTGGACCATGTTGAGAGCGAAATTGTGGATCGTGCTCAGAACATAGTTTCAGATTTTCAGATTGCCGCCTTAAACAGGGTAATAGATTCTCTGGAGAAATACGGCTTTGATGATCCGCAGAAACATTATTATCTGGTTATCGACGATTTAGACAAGAACTGGATGCCAGACGATACCCTATATCTTGAGCTGTTGAAGTCATTGTTGTACACGGTCAATGAACTCAATGGGAAGCTTCGGTCTGTAAAGATAATAGTAGCATTACGCGAGAACATCTATCACCGGGTATTTCAAAAAGCATCCAAACATGAGCCGCAGAGAGAAAAATGGATTGATGTTTCTCTAAAACTTACTTGGACCAAAGAAGATTTGATTCAGCTGATTAATGCACGCTTATTTGAAATGTTCCGTGGCGAATATACAACGAAGTCTCCCAAACTTGAGGACATATTGCCGCCTCGAAAAAAGAGATCAGCCGAAGAAGCTATGGATTTTATGTTTGATAGGACTTTCATGCGCCCGCGAGACGTAATCGATTTTCTGAATACTTGCATTTCAAATCTTGAATCTTTGACGTCTATGACGTGGTCAGTTCTCACGAGGCAGAGAAAGAGTTTTCACAACGACGATTGGACTCAGTCATTGATGAATGGAAAGACAGCTATTTTGGATTGCCCGTGCTATTTCCTTTAATAAAACATTTAGGTCAACGGTTTTCTCTGGTTGAAATTGATGATGACTCGATTCTGTCGATTTTGTGCAGCGTCGGCTCCAGTGACTATGAATGGCTATTGAATATTAGAGATAAGGTGCTAGATGGGAAAATGAGCTATAAAGACGCGAAATTGAAAATACTAAACGCTCTCTATCTCGTTGGAATTGTTGGAATGAAGACTGGAACTTCTAAAACAATGTATTCATTTGAAAAAGGGTTTTACTTTTCTCCAGGTTCTTTCGAAGACGCAAGCTTTTGTATTCATAAGATGTTCTGGAGTGCTTTTGATTTTTCACCCATCGCGTCAGCTTCTCAATGCGTTTCTGCTTAGACTCCAAATTTCCACGAGCTGCCGGGTGCCGCATGCCACGCAATGCGTGGGCGTGGGCCTAAAGAGGTTCTTTTCCTTATTGTCTTTACGTACTCTACTATCTCACCACCTACTGACAAAAGTTGTGAAAAACAAAAAGGACAAAATCTTCTTAGGCCCAAGCCGCGCTTCGCGTGGGCACCCCGGCCCGTGAAAGCCCCAAAGCGCCAGAGGCGCGATCAGAGGTTAGCCCACCGTGAAACGGTGGGCTAACGTTCCCCAAAAGATTCGAGCGCCAGAGGCGCGGCAACCTTGCTTCATCCATACAGATATTTCGGGTCATATTCCACGCCATGCTTTTCCAGCAGTGCCACGATCTCCTGATCGAACCCCATCTTCCGGTGATGATGTTGCTGGTTTTGAATGTATTTCCTCACCGCGGGCACATTGGAGGCGCTGACGCTGAAGGCGGCATAACCTTTCTGCCAGGCAAATTTCTTGCCCATCCATTTAGAAGGATAGGCCTTAAGCACGAGGACCGCCTTCGCCAGGGACAGCACCGCAGGCAATTGCAGCAGAATGTGGATGTGGTCCTCCATTCCGCCGACTTGGTGGATCAGGATGCCGTTTTGTCGGCCAACAGCCGCAACGTATTTCCAAAGACGCATTTGCATTTGTTGGGAAATTGTTTTGCGGCGTTCTTTCGTGCTGAAAACTAAATGAATATTGTTTTGTACATAGCTGTGCGACATGGGGCCGCCCCTCCAGGGCTCCCATTGTAATTGCAAGCCTACCCACCGTTTCACGGTGGGCTAACCTCTGGTCGCGCCTCCGGCGCTTGATAATCTGGTACCGGGCTGCCCCAAAGCCGGGTGCAGATGTTTTTCATCGTTGGATTCACCACGAATCAGTGCTAAGTTGGGAACGTGACGAGACTCGACTTTCTTGTATTCATTCCGATCATACCCGCGTTTCCGGTAATAGCCACATGGTTCCTTCCCTGGGAACGTTGGGTGATGCGCAATGTGCCGAAGAAAATCCTGGGTCCCTATCTTCTCTATTGCGCCTTTGCCGCCTGGTATTTCAAGATGCCATCGTGGGGTATCATATTGGTTGTTCTCTGTGGGATTGGTGTTTCTGTGTTCGCGCTGGTCGAGTCAAACTCCACGGACAATTCGAAATCGCCCTGACCGCGTTTTATGCCGGTGCCCCACGCCCCGCCGGGTGCCCCATGCCAAGCAACGCGTGGCATGGGCCTAAAAAAGATTCCATCCTTATTGTTTTTCGCGCCGGGTTGCGGGGCCGTTTGCGTCTGAAACGATCCGCCCGGTTTCTTCACTACCTGAAAATCCAAATAAAGGGGTTCCCATGAAAATGCGAATCTGTTCATTGGCAGTCGTGTTGATCGCGCTTGGCATGCAGGCTTCCGCGCAGGGCAAGGGCTTCTGCGCCGTGCCCGCCCATGAGATGGATCCGGATGCGCCCAAGTACAAGACGTTTTGCAAAGGCACCATCTGGAGCAGCGCCAAGGAAGGTGAATGTGTCCAGATCGATAAAGAGGATTTTTGCCGGAAAGGGGCCACAACCAACGTTGACATTCATCAATACAAGATGGAGTGGGATGCGAAGGCGGGAGCTTGCGTGCTCACACTCACCGGCGTTTCCGATACGGTGAAGAACGTCCCCAACGTCATGGGCCGCACCTGCAATATCTGGTAGAGGCCGGTCGCCCTGATTCAGCTCATGAGAATTCAGTGGCGCCGGGTGCCCCATGCCACGCAACGCGTGGCGTGGGCCTGAAAAGATTCTATCCTTATTGTTTTTCATGCGGGGTAGATCCCGGTCAGCCGTCCCCTGCGGGGACTTTGCTCTATTTAATAACATCTTCCCGCCGTTGAAACGGCGGGCTATTCTCATTCGTCCGGCTTCGCCGGACTTGGCACTTTCTGATTCCAAGCATTAAATCTCCCAATTGACCCCTGCATAATCTTGAACGATACGATGAGCACCAGGGAATCTATAAGGGAAGAGAATGCGGGAGCCGCGACAGTCCTGTCCCCGCGCCGGGGCCCCAGCACGCACCGGTTTTGTGCGTGGTGGGGTGGTGGAGGGGACAAATGAAAATAGCCCGCCGTTTCAACGGCGGGTCACAGATTAAACAAGACCCAATTCCTTGCTGCCGCAGGCCAACGCGCGGCGCCAGCAGAGCGTTCGTAGATAAATTCCACACACCTCGGTCATTCATGCAATTTATAAACCACGCCGTGACGACCACGCAGTGCAACGCACCGATCGCCAAAATCCATGTACAATCCTCTCCCATGTCACACAGATATGAGAGCTTGCTTGTTCACTCAATATTCTCGACCAAAGACCGGAGGCCACTGATTCCCAAAGATATCCGACCTCGGCTTTGGGCCTACATCGGTGGGATCGCCAAAACCAACAGCTTCAAAGCGCTGGCGGTGGGCGGAATCGAAGATCACGTGCATGTTCTGTTATCGTTGCCGGCGACTTTAGCCGTCGCCAAGGCAATTCAACTGATCAAGGGTGGTTCTTCCAAATGGATGAACGACAAACCCGGCCGGCGAAGCTTCGCCTGGCAGGATTCCTATGGTGTGTTCACGGTTGGGATATCACAAGTCGAAAGCACACTACGCTATATCAATAACCAAGAGCATCATTTAAGGGTCGGCTACGAGGATGAATTCCGGAAAATTTTGCAACGCCACGGCATCAGGGAATTCAAAGGCTGATTCGTCAATCAATAAAAACGGTGAGGGTGAAATCTTTTCAGGCCCACGCCGTGCTTCGCGTGGGCATGGGGCACCGCGCTGGGCGATATACAATCTCTGGTTATGAAGCTATTTAGAACAGCGCCCATTTTTGTTTTTGTATTACTGGCAGCGGTCGGCTGTGAGCGCAGGCAAGATAGTGATCCTGGAGCCAGCGGTTCCAGCCAAATGGAGGCGCTACACCCCACTTACAGCCGGGTGCGGGTCTCGGCAGCTGTTGAAGAACAATTGCTTATCCACAAGACTTCGCCGGTGTATCCGCCCGAGGCCAAGGCAAAGCACATTGAAGGCACCGTAACTCTGGCCATCATCGTTGACAAACAAGGCGGCGTCATTGATCTGAAAAGCGTTAGTGGCGATCCAGTGCTTGTTCCCGCGGCTATGAGTGCAGTGAAGCAATGGCGCTACGAAGAGTATGTCCTCGATGGACATCCCGTCGAGGTGGAGACAACGGTCCAAGTGAACTTTAGGCTGGACCAGCAGTAGAGTGCCACCGCTGAAATTGAACTCTGGTATCAAATCCTTGCCTTCGGTGAAATTTCTGGCATGATCGATTGGGGCGCTGTCCCGCTGGTCTTTGAAAATTCTGGCCATGCCTCCCTGGCTTCAGGATAGGCGACGGGATATTTCTGCCTCTGTGCCGGAGGTTACTTAGTAACCCCCCACCCCCCTTTCCAACAGTGTCGTCGGTCTGAGAACTTGAGCCGTTTTCGTGGCGTTTTTATTGTTTTTCACGCTGCCACGTGGGAAAAATCGAACGCGGGTGTAGGTCAATGTTGATCCGCGTAATCCGTGAAATCCGCGGTAAGTTTTTGTTTTATTCCTCGGGATCACCGAACGTAATTAGCGGAGAGACTCCCCTGAGCGTACCGTCCCTCCTCTCCTGCCCGGTGAATGAGAATCTCCCGCCGAAAAATGAGAATCTCTCCCCGCTCAAGTCATACAAAAAATTGGGGCTGGTGGTCTTTGTAACCGTTCCAACACTCCCTTAAACGGACGGATTTTCCTATGTTGCTAGGGCTGCGGCGAGACCCCGCATGATTTTCGCCTTGCGGCTGCATCCGGCAGCTTTGTTATTTCCGGATGCTTTACTGACACTCATCCGCACCATAACGACGAGATACAACGGAGGATTCCCCCAATATGATTCGAACCAAGCTATTCATTGCATTGCTTGTAATCGCCGCGTCGAGCCTCAGCTACGGCACCGTTTTCTTCCAGAACAACGGCACCAAAGAGGGCTGGCCTAACTTTCCGCAGACGCCGCAGGCCAAGGGCACGATCAGCGACGTCAACAGCCCGGTCTTTCAGGGAGCAACCGCCATCAAGTTTACCCAGACCTGGATTCCCCACTACAGCGGGCGCTACCACTCTGAAGTCGTCTTTTTCAACAGCCAGAAGACCGGTGACGACCGCTTCTACGGCCTGACGGTCTATTTGCAGCCCGACTGGGTCTTTGCGGGCGACAATATTTCCATTCAGCAGTGGGCGGGCGACGGTCCGTGGATCATCATGGAAATTCGCGGCCATAACCTGGTAGTGCTGCCCCACGTGGCTGGCATCCAGACCATTGCGCCCATGCCGGCCGGGCAGTGGGTGCGCATTGTCACCCACCTGCGCAGCTCTCGCAATGGGATCTTTGAAGTGTGGGTGAACGGCCTTAAAAAACTGAGCCTCACCGGCAACTTCACCCCTAATTCCACGAGCGGCGAGGTACGCTGGTCGGCGGGCGAATACGTCACCGGATGGACGGGAAAGATGACCCAGCCCAGCCCGTCGTTCCGCCAGTTGTTCCAGGACCACTACCGCATTGCTTCGAGCGAAGCCGA
>DASREY010000242.1:0-2881 GCA_035651775.1 Terriglobales bacterium | reverse complement strand
ATGTTCCACCTCCGGTCGCAGAGGTCACAATGCTGACGCGTTTTGTGGTGCCCGTCACTGCCGGTTCGGTGGCATGAGTATCTGTGACCGTGGCCACGGTCGTCGGAATGGATGTCTGGAGATTGGCGCACGTGCTGTTCGGCCCGTAATACGTCACCGTCAAATCCGGATTGTCGGGGTCCACATCATCCCGCACCTCGACCGAATACGATCGCCCCGCCGTGGCCGTGAACTGATACCAGTTGCCGCCATTAGGCTGGGGAGGATTAGGCTGGGGCTGCACGTTGTCGAAATCCAGCAGGCGGCCGTCGGGCACAAGTGATGTTGCCGTGGCGCAGCTAGTGCCGCCCGCATACGCTTGGATTGCCGCAAAAACGATCAATGCAATTGCCAAAAACCGGATTTTCATAGTTTCACCATTCCTTCAAGTTGATTTGCTTGGGGTACCCACTGACGACCGAACTCTACGCCTTCATGATTTATGGCGTGGAACGCCAAAACCTTTCATGCGTGATTGCCACTTTGCTCTAAACTGCTTGTTTTCTTTAGTTTGTAGCTGCGTATTGCGGCTTGAATTTGCCGTCTTATAACTGGCGCTGCTTTGTTAGAACGATGTAAAGGTTATTTCTTGCAGGTCCTTTGAAGGCAGGCCGGAGGCTTGTTTCAAAAAATTAATACCCGCACATGGGGCCCAGTCTTGCTTTGTAGAGAAGAAATCTAATATTGCCAATCAGAATCAATTTTGTCAAGAAAATCTTCCCGAACGCAGATATTTCCCATAATGGGAAACAGTATGCAACAAATTGCACACCAGATTCATGCTTTGCCAGAGCGGTGATGGACAAGATTACTGTTTGGATACAGAGCTACGCCTCAACGGAATTTCACTACAATACCTATATCGTGTCCGAGTTGGGAAAGCTGCTGTTGCTAATGGGTGCGCTGATCGCGTTGGTCGGCGTCGCTCTGATCGTCGCCGGCAGGTTCCACCTTCCTCTGGGACGGCTGCCCGGCGACCTCACCTGGCGCGGCAAGAATACCGTCGTCTACTTCCCCCTGGGCACATCCATCTTGCTCAGCATCCTGCTGTCGCTGATCTTGTTCGTGATCAGCCGATTCAGGAAATAGATCATGCCCCCTGCTCGTCGCTGCCAGAAATGGCATTCGAGCATTTTCGTGGTGACTTAGAAATGACCCCGCACCCCTTACTCATCCTTACTTCTGTCGCCCGGTCTGGTTTCGTGATCGGCCGCTGGAAAAGATAAACTCTATGTTGCATGGCAGAGGCGGGGCAATCCGGACAGCTTGGGTTCACCTTCCAGTCGCCCGCGATGACGCGGCGCATCTGGACTCCGCGCACGCTGATGTCGAGCGCGCGCACCCAGGTGGAGCGCGAATACGGCGACATCTGGGTAGAAGGAGAAATTTCCAACTACCGCCCGGCGGAGTCGGGCCATCTTTATTTCACCTTAAAAGATGATGATGCTCAGTTGCGCGTAGTGATGTTCCGCACCCAGGCGCGGCTGCTGCGCTTTCGTCCGGAAAACGGATTGCATGTGCTGGCGCGCGGCCGCGTCACCATCTACGAAGCGCGCGGAGAGCTGCAACTTTCTGCCGAATACCTGGAACCCAAAGGCGCAGGCGCGTTGCAGATCGCCTTCGAGCAGCTTAAAGCCAAGCTGCAAGCCGAAGGGTTGTTCGACCAGGAGCGCAAAAAACAAATTCCAACGCTGCCCAAGCGTATTGGTGTTGTGACTTCTCCGCGAGGCGCCGCGGTGCAGGACATACTGAATATCCTTCGCCGGCGGCATGTGGGCGTGAATGTGGTCATCTATCCAGCGCAGGTGCAGGGTGACTCTGCGGCGGCGGAAGTAAGTGCCGGAATCAAATACTTCAACCGCATAAAAAATGTCGAGGTCATCATCGTCGCCCGCGGCGGCGGATCGATGGAAGACCTGGCCGTCTTTAACGACGAAGCCCTGGCGCGCACCATTGTGGGCTCGCACGTGCCGGTGATCTCCGCCATCGGACATGAGACCGATTTTACGATTGCCGATTTTGTTGCCGACCTGCGCGCGCCCACGCCTTCGGCCGCGGCCGAGCTGGTGATCCAGTCACGGAACGAGTTGGAAGACGCCATCGGCAGCCTGCACCAGCGGCTGAGCCGTGGCGTGCGTTATCAACTCATGCTGGCGCGGCAGGCGCTGAATGAATTGGCGCAACACGGCGCCATGGCGACGATTCGCGACGTGATCCGGCGGCGGCAGCAGCGGCTCGATGATCTTACCTACCGCCTCAGCCGCGCCTATGAATCGCAAGCGCAGCAGAAACGCCGCCGTCTTGAAGTCGCCGCCACCCGCCTGCGGCACTTCGATTTGCGCCGCGTGCTAAGCGGTATGCGCCGCGAAATTGACGCGCGCAGCGCCCCTTTGTATTCTGCCATGCGAAATTTTCTTCTGCGCCGCGCCGGGCGGCTGGGGGAAGCTGTTGCCCATCTGGAATCGCTTTCGCCGGTGAAAATTCTCGATCGTGGCTATGCGTTGATCTTTGACGCTTCCGGTAGGCTGGTCAAAGATCCGGCACAAGTGAAGCCCGGAGACCAGATCACGGCCCGCGTTGCCAAAGGGACGTTCGGCGCAGTGGTGAAAAAAGATTAAAGCTCATCACGGATTACACAGATGGCGCGGATTTCCCGATTCCATTTCATTCTTTGATTGCGCTGGCCATACCCTTTGCTGCTTCTATTACAATGTTTCTTTCTTCATTTCTTCACTGACCCTTACTATGAGCACTGATAAGCGAAAACTTTTCGGCACAGATGGCATTCGCGGCGTCGCGGGCCAGTATCCTCTGGATCGTAAAACCACAACTATTATCGGAC
>DASREY010000241.1:0-5975 GCA_035651775.1 Terriglobales bacterium | reverse complement strand
CTGATTAACGAGATGGAATCATATCCAGAAAGGATGCTCATGTGCCAGGAGACACCGGGCTTTCATTTCCGGGAATTCCCAAGATGGAATGCGTAGGTGCATGATTCTATTGACATCGCCGCGTAACTGGGATGTATAGTTACCCATGCCAGAAAACCCAGTGAAGCTGCATGAAGTGCTGCGCCACGAATACCAGAGCCTGCGGCCGGGAGTCGATTTCTCCGGTGAAAATACAGATGAGGTATGGGATAAGCTTCGCCGGCAGCACAAGCCTCTCAGCGCCCTTTGCATTTCCGGCGGCGGCATCCGCAGCGCTACTTTCGCGCTGGGAGCGTTGCAGGCGCTCGCTGAACTGGGGATTCTCGACAAATTCGATTACTTATCCACCGTCTCCGGGGGCGGGTACATTGGAAGCTGGCTGACTGCCTGGATCAAGCGGGCGGGCGGGCTGCAGAACATCATTCCGCAGCTTGGGCGCAATGCAAAGCCGGCGCTGGGCAGCGAAGTCGACCCCGTCGAGCATTTGCGCGAGTACAACAATTATCTTTCGCCGCGGCTGGGATTTTTCTCAGCCGATACCTGGACTCTGGCCGCCACCGTGGTACGCAACATCCTGCTGAACTGGCTGGTCCTGGTTCCCCTGCTGATGTTGGCGCTCATGATTCCGCGGCTGCTGCTTGCGGTAGTCATGTTGGGGCAGACCTACAAAGATATCTATGGCTCGGCCGACGCCATTGCTTCGTCATGGTTCGTGGTAAAAGGCCTGCCCGTGCTGGAAGGGGCCTTGCTCGCCTTCGCCATCTTCAATATCGGCCGTTACCTGCCAGACGCTGGCGCACGAGACCATTCACAACGTGATTTTCTCTTGAAGGTCCTGACGCCGCTCGCGGGCGCGGTTTTGTGCTTCTGCGCTTATGATTCCCTCTATTTTTGGGGGCCGCGGGAAAACATTGAGACCCGGCTTATCGAGGTGATTCTTTGGGTATTGCTGCCATCGGCAGCCGGGTGGCTGGTTTTTCTGCTGTTCGGCGTGAAGTCTATCAAGCAGATGCTGAAGTTTCTTTTTGGTCCATTGTCGCTTGCCATAATTTTGATGGCCGCATGTACAGGCGCAGCCGCATGGGTGATCACCAATAAAGTGTTGCCGGCGACCACCTGGGAGCAATATGTAGCGATTGCCCCACCGCTTTTGCTTTTGGCGTTCGACCTGGGCAGCACCATCTTTATAGGTTTGTCGAGCACCGTTCTCAAGGACGAAGATCGCGAATGGATGGCGCGCGCTTCAGCGTGGAACCAGTTGCTTTCTTTTTCCTGGTTAGCAGCCTGCGCGCTTGTGCTGTTGGCTCCAGAGTGGGCATTTCACTGGAGGGCCTGGGGCAAGGAATTGTTTGCTGCGATCGGGGCAGCCAGCGCCTGGCTGAGCCGGCAAAGCGGCTCTACAGCTTCCCCCGGAAGCAAAGAACCGAGTCTCGGCCAGAAGGTCTACGCGTATCTGATAAAACTCTCGCCCATGGTATTCATTATCACCTTTTGTGTTGGCCTCTCAATCTTCACAAACTGGCTGCTGTACCGCACAGGCCTGCTCCTGCCGGCAAAGAATGGCGCAGTTGCGACCTGGTGGGAGCACAAATTTGTTCTGGAACACACGTCCTGGCTTCTCGCCCTCACTGCGGTAGCTATACTCCTGGTCTTCAGTTGGGTAATGGCCCGCTATATCAACATCAACCGGTTTTCATTGCATGCCATGTACCGCAATCGCCTGATCCGGGCATATCTGGGCGCATCGAATCCAAAACGAAAAGCCAGCCGGTTCACAGGATTTGCCGCCGATGACAACCTGCTTATGCGCGACCTGCAAACCGGGTTCAAGCCCTTTCACGTGGTGAACGTCGCGCTCAATCTGGTCTCTGGCGAACGGCTGGCATGGCAGCAGAGGAAGGCGCAATCTTTTACGATCTCACCTCTGCACAGCGGCAACTATGAACTTGGATATCGCAATTCGGCCCAATATGGCGGCCCAGACGGCATTACTTTGGGAACCGCGATCACAATCTCTGGGGCCGCGGCCAGCCCAAATATGGGATATCACTCGTCATCGATCCTGGGTTTTGTGATGACGCTGCTCAACGCCAGGCTCGGTTCCTGGTTGGGCAACCCAGGCCCTGCCGGAGAGTGGACGTGGGAACATGCCGGTCCGCGTTCTGCCGTGGGGTCACTGGTGAAGGAGTCCCTGGGACTTACCAACAATACCAGCCCCTACGTCTATCTCTCCGACGGGGGGCACTTTGAAAACCTGGCCCTGTATGAAATGGTCCTGCGGCGCTGCCGGCACATTGTTGTGCTCGACTCCGGCTGCGACCCCACGTTCACTTATGAAGATCTGGGAAATGCGCTGCGTAAAATACGAATCGACCTGAAAGTGCCCATCGATTTTGAAGATCAATATATCCAGCCGCTGTACGACAAGAAAAAACGCTGCGCGATAGCGACGATTCGTTATTCTGCCGTGGATGCAAGCTGGCCTGATGGTCATTTGATTTATATCAAACCGATATTGCTGGGCACCGAACCGCCAGACGTGGAAGCATATGCGGCCGCTAACCCTTCTTTCCCCCATCAAAGCACAGGCAACCAGTGGTTCAACGAGTCGCAAACAGAAAGCTACCGCATGCTGGGCCTGCATACACTGGATGAGATTTGCCGTGGGTGCGACGGCAATTCGCTAGAAGATTTTGGCCGGCATGTGCGCGATATGTATTTGAAAGCTCCTGCGCAAGACCTTGGGATATCGCGGCGGGCAACAGCTACGGCAGTGGCCGGGATGTAGACTTGGCTGTGCCTGTGCTCGCTGTAAATAGGAACGGACCCGTCACTTTTCAAGTTTTGGGCCTGAATGTTTAATCTTCCCTTACCTCTTCAGTTATTTCCAGCGTCCACCTTTTTTACCATTTGTTAACGGAACTCGGGCCCCTCAACCAAGCCAAAACTAACTACGAGCGCGCAGTTTTCCCTGGCTTACCCGGTGGTTCCATTTTGGAACAACGCTCTGGAGCAAATGCGTTTATTTTATTGACTTCGCATGAGACGAGGCCTAAAGTTCTAGACCTCACGTAACCAGTAAAAAGAGTCTGTCAGTAAAAATCTTGCCGGCTTACAACCTACGCAACCATAAGGAGAGGTGTTTGTGTCTGTGAAACTAGTGACGTGGAATTTACAAGGCCAAGGCGATAAAGGCCAGAGCAAGGTTGTAACTTTCAATAAGCTGCTTGGGAGCGCTGACATTCTCTGCCTGCAGGAATGCGGAGAGCTTTTCGACAGCCTGCAGAAAAAAATCGAATGGCAGATCGCGCCTGAAGATGGCAAGACCGTTGCGGTCGGCAAAACCGGCGATTTTTCTGTCTATTATTACTATTGGTCTGAACGATGTAACCTCGCCCTCTTCTTCAAGTCTGAAATGACAAAAAATTATCAGTTTTTTCTGCCCGACAAAGAAACGCAAAGGCCCGCCTTGGGCGCGAAGTACGGTGATGTGTGGATATTTTCCGTTCATGGTCCAGGCAAGGGCTGTAATTTGAAGTACTGCCAGGATATGCTGGGCTACATCAATACCTTTGCCAGTTCAGATTCCAAGAAGTGGCTGGCAGCGGGAGACTTCAATTGCGATCGAGATGATCTCGCAAAGAAAGCCTGGGATTTCAAGGTAGGCTTCGCTCCTTCCTGCGGCCATTCCACCCATCTTACTGCAAAGAAAGAAATTGACCTCGTGGCGTACAGCCCTGGAGTCACCGTTTCCAAAGGGGTATGCGTGAAAGCCGGCGTGAATAAAGACGGTTGCGAATTCTCTTCAGACCACACGCCAATGATGTTCGAGGCGACTTAAGCAAAAAAAAGTTTGCCCCAACCACAACGGCGGCAGACATGCATTTCCGTATCATTTGCTCCGGCGGAAGAAATTGCCGGTGACTTGACAGCAGCTAACATGCAAGCGCAGAATGCTCCATCTTTCTAACAAGTATTTTTTGCAGCAGCAAAGAAGGGCCTAACCGGCCAAAACAATTGGGCTTGGATAACCGAGTTCTGGACTTGTCCTTAGCAAGAAAGAGCATACTCACTGGTTCTGTGATTCCCGCTCCTTTCTCTAAGTTCACCGTTAATTCACCAGAGCAACACGTAACCTGAGTGCGAAATATGGGCGCTCATAAAAGGCCGCCTTCATCGTCCGGCGAAAAACTTTAAAGCGAGGGTTTATTGATGCAGGAAACTTCTGAAAACCACACTCATGGATGCGTGGAAGATGAATTACAGTTGCTGCGCAACAGGATCACGCAACTGGAAGCCTCGCAGAATACAAAGCGGCCAGAATCACGATTGCGCCGGCTATTGCCGGGACTATTTCCTGGTTCGGGGTCAGCGCACCTGCGCAGGCGACTGGCTGCATTGGCGCTTGCCCTGGGTGTGGTAGTGCTCAGTTGCGTGCTGATCCACGATGTGCGAGCGGCCGCAACTGGACAGGATGCCCTGTTTATCGATCCACAGGGTTACATCGGCATTAATCAGACCAAACCTGAAGCCCGGCTCGACGTGAACGGAGACACGATCATACGTGGCGACCTGGCCCTTGGCGGAAAACTGGCGCCGGCCAGTGGCAATCTGAACGTAGCGGGAAAGTTAGCTTCAACCGGAGACGCGACGGTGGGTGGCGCAATTGAAGCCGGGAACTCCGACCTGTATTTCACCAACACGACTCACGAGCACTCGGGCAAAGGAAACACGCTGGGTTACGCGGCAATCGAAAACTCGAAGGGCTACGGCGCCCTGATGATTCTGGGGCGAGCTAATCCTCTAGGCCGGATCGTGGGTTTGTGGGACCGGCTGGGAATCGGAAAAGGAAATCCACAAGCGGCCCTCGATGTAAACGGAGATGCCCTAATCAGCGGCACGATCAATGGCGAGAAGCCCATGATGAGATTCAGGGTTCCCGCCTCTCGTAGTAACTACTGGGGCAGCGTGGAGCAGGACATAGGAAGCCTCTGCGCAGACGAGGATGGTTGCACAATCAATTTGGTCATGCAAGACGTGACCACAGATGACGTCAGGACCATTGATGAATGGGTCGTAATTTCTCAGCCGCAGATATCGCGCGTCAGGTCGGGGCAGGGGTTCAGGGGATACACGCGGCAGAGTGGCGGTGGAGAATATTGGTGGGAATTAAATACAGGGGCACAGGCCTGGCTTTACAGCCCGTGGGACTGGTGCAAGGCAAGAAATTTTAGACTGAACCAACCTACATTCACGGGCCCTAACAAGTTCCGCATGGTTTTCGAGTGTCACCCGAATATAACCGCGCTAATTACCATTTATGACCGCTAAGCAAGGCCTGATGTTCCGGGGCTTTGACCCAACTGTCGGGCATGATACAAACCGGCCAGCGGCGACCATTATCCGTAGAAGCGTGCCTGCTGAACGAAGAAATGATTTTGGGAATCCGAACAAGGACAATACTTCCATGCAAGGCCGAACCAGCAGTTTCAAACTAACGCGAGGTATCCGGTCATGAATCCGGCCGGCAATACTGCGGCTGGCGCCGCTCAACCGCCGGAGAAGATCAGCCTGGCGGAGCTGCTGGGAGTGCAGTTGTCCCAATTCAAAGTCGACATCGCGCTACGCGATTATATAAAGCCTGCGTCTGTGCTACCGGGCACTGAGCAACCTACGATCACTGAACCTGCAGCGGAGCTGACTAACATCGAGCCGGCTTCCGTCGCCCCTTCGCTTGTGGATACGGCGATGACTGGTTTCTCCGTTGAGCGACCGGCAACCAGTCAACCGGGAGAGGCACAGACGGCGCAAGCTCAAACTGTGACACACCAGGACGCCACCGCGCAGTCCGCGGCAGGCATAGCGCCGGCAACAGTTCGCTCGACGAACCGGCCGGCCGCGGTTGCGACGGCAGCGCGGCGGCCAATAGAGTCGAA
>DASREY010000240.1:0-4468 GCA_035651775.1 Terriglobales bacterium | reverse complement strand
ACCAATACAATGGGCTTCCCCTGCATCCGGCAGGACGATGCCGCCACCAGCAGGCTAAATCAAGCTTTTAACTGACCGTGGTGGTGCAAGGGGCGCATCCGCGCACTGCCCCGGAGCGCGGGTCTGTGACCCGCAGCAACGTGAAAATTTACGATAAGCCACAAATTCACGAGGCCAGCATGCCCAACCACGACCGCTTTTTCTTGCCTTTCGATTTGGGCAACACGCCCTTGACACTGCCCCCGTCCAAGCTGCCCGGCGAGGAGGAGCGCGGCGTTCACGCCGCTTCAATGACCGAACGATCCAGGCGGCCACGATCATTCGACACCGGAATGAAGGGTGTGCGTTGAAGCGGCATGAATGCCGCGCTCCGGGGCAGTGCGCGGATGCGCCCGTTTCTCCATGAACCCACAGCGTCGCCCCGCGTTGGCTGCAGCGATTAATAGGTATTAGGCTGCTCCTGTTCGTCTCAAGCGAATGCGCCATAAAACACGAATAAGCAGCAGCAGGCCGGCATACAACGAACCCGGAAAAATCCAGAACGACGGACCGAAAATATAACCGGCCATGCTGGCTGCCTCCCCCATATTGTGAGATCTCCCATCTCGGACCATCGCGGCTAAATCGTAATGCTGTGCCCACGCCATCCAGCACCAGAATACGGTGATCGCGGCTAGGCACCGTGCCACTGTAATCCAGATGTGCTCATGCTTCAGACGCCAAAACATCACCAGCGCAGGGCAAAGCAACGCAAAAACTAAGGCGAGAATATCAATCATGGCGATGGTGGTTGCAGTCTAACAACCCAAGCCCAGCGACCCGGCGCACGGGACGCAACGATTGCAACCGGAGCACGATGCCGCCGTTCGCTGCAGCGCATGGTCAGGCCATTGTGTGATTACGTCTCTCATCTGTGAATGGGCAAATCCCGGATGAACCACTTCTGGATGATGTCCTTGCCGCTGCGGTCGTCCTCGACCACTACCAAGTCTCGGTCCTCGGTCAATCGACAAACCGTGGTCGTCTCGGTGTAAGGTCTCGCCCTTCCATTTGCGTCAACCGGAGACATGAGGGCATAGGACACTGGCATAAAAAGCAGGCCCGGCAGCGCAGCTTCGAGGTCAGCTATCTCTCTAAATTTCAGGTTTGATAGTCGTGTACGAAGCGACTCAACCTGTGCAGGCGTCAACGTTGGGAACCCCGCGACGAGAGGCATGGAAATCACATCGGGCGGGGGCATCGTCGTGCCACTCGCGGAGCCAAGATCATGCGTCCGGCAGCCAACAATTGCGACACAGAGCAGAACGAGTAGAAGGTGATGGCGCATGGTGTAGCCTAACAAATAGAGCCCAGCCACGTGGGAACTGCAACATAAAACAACCCACGGCTTCTCGATAAATCGAGAGCACCGTCCCGCGCTGGCCGCTGCGATTTGTCAGGCCTCAAATGGGCTTATTCTGCCGGAAAACACATGCTGATAACAAGAATACAAAGCGCCACAATCCACCCAATGACTGCCAGTTTGCCAAGTGACTTGAAGAAGAATGGGCTGGCAATTAGCAAGAAAAGGAAACTCCCCAGGTAGGAAAATCCTAGCGCAACCTCCAACGACTGAGACTGTGGCTCGACCGATATTCCTAATCCGAACGCAAGAATTTGCACGAACGAGAACGTCACTAAAACGGATTGTAATACGATAAAAATCCATCGCCACGTCTTCAACGTAAAGCCGCTCTCCCTTAATGGCATCTTGATTTTCACGGTAGCGTCAAAGCAGCCAAACCAAGAACTGAGCCACGCCGCCGATGACTGCTGCCAACCTTGCCAACCCGCTCCCGAAAAGAGAAGATCTGGCGGCGGCCAGCTCCATCTGGCTTGTTCGGCGGCCTATTTCTCATATCGCAATCCTGTGATTTCACTCAACTCCTTCATGAACGTCAGTGCTTCCGGCGATGGTTTGTCGCTGTTGACGAGGAAAGCGCGTAGCCAAACGATGGCGCCAGAGCGGTGTCCAATTCCAACATCGCTCTGGAACGTGTCGGTGTCCTCACCGGCACAACGGTGGTTGAGTGCAATTCGCGTGAACTCCGATAAACTCCAGACCTCGCGGTGAATGATTTTTCCGAAGATGCGAGTGAGCCGAGTGACTTTGCCGCCTGGTATATCCAGAACGACCGTTCTCACAAACAACGTCACATAAAGGCCGACAGCAAACGCGGTGACCAGCATGCTCACCATCAAAAACTGGCACAGCACCTTGGCCATACCTGAGACATGCCACACGCGGCTGCTGGGATCGGCAGCAAAGACGTAAACAAGTAGTGTGGGCACACCAAGGGCGAGAATGCCGCCCCAAACCCGAATTCTGCTTCGCGGCGAGATAACGTAAGTTGTAGGGACCGCGCTCATCGGGTTGAGGACTACGCCTGACGCCCAATCTCACACACAGCAACCGGAACGTGACGTAGTCTGCAACGGTGATGTTCGAGCTTCAGAGACCGCTCAACTGCCCGGCGCGGTGGCTGCTGCGTGCAGCGCCTTGTTCGGCGCTCGGGATCATGAGAATCAGTGATATTGGCCATACCAGTCCGGCTCATTTTTTGGCAAGTATGGCCAATCTGTCTTGTTGGGAAGACCCTTCTGTGCAGCCGCCGCATGCGCCGGCGTGAGGAACATGCCACCTAGATCATTGCCGCCGTTGATAGCGTAAAAGCGATACTGCGAGTTTGCGAGCTGATCGTTGACGATGGTGAAGAACGCCACGGCGGCTCTGCCCCAACTCTCGCCTCCTTCATCATGTAACTCGGGTGCGTAGATCACAAACTCCCTGGCTCCGCTCTTGACCGCATATCTGCATGCGTCGTTGTCAATCACTTCCTCAACCTCGGCAGGCCGTGGCACATACTTTTGAAGCTCGGGCAGCAATGACTCGTAGGCCTTCCGAATGCCGGCCTCCGCGAGGTCCTCTGCGTCGAGGAAAATCATCTGGTCGTAATCGAGTGTATCTGACATAGACTGATCACCTTTCTGTCTAACAATTTATATCCGACAGCCAGTCGCATATTAAACGCACCAAAGCAATGCCAATGAAGCTGGCCGCAGGCTTGCGCCACCAGCTCCGGCAATATCACCACCACAATGAGCTTCCCCTGCATCCGGCAGAACAATGCCGCCACCAGCAGGCTAAAGCAAGCCCGGTCCGGCCTGCCGGTCCGTATGGCTTTGCAATTTGATTAGGAGGCTGCGGCTGTCCCGGCGGAGGCCTGCGTCTTCAGTCCCTCTTCCAGGAATCGCGCGGTCTGCATGTGGATCAATATTCGCTTGTCGCGCGGCTTGATGCAGAACCGCTGGATAAAATCAATCGCTTGGGCAATCAGTTCGGCCCGCTCCCAAAACTGGCCGGGTTCCAGGGTCAACACGAGGAAAAACTCCAGTTGCAGCCTCACCTCCTCGTTGGACTGTTGCTCCAGCACCAGCTTCGATGTTTTCTGAACTTGTGGTTTTCCGAGATCGCCCATCTGTAATATTCCGCCCTTGGCCTTGAATTGTTGCAGCTCGGCCTGCAACGATTCGACGAGGCTCCGGGCCTCGCGCGTTGCTATTTGATGGGTTGGTTTGTCAATTTGCAGCCACAGTGGCAGGACAACCGCCTCCGTCGCGGAAGTTTTTGGGCCGTCGGCTTGGTAGCGGATATCCTGTAGTGTTTTCATGATTGGATGATGGACGATGACGTGCCGGGCTGGAGGACGCGGAGGTGATTGGTTTCCAACTCTTCCAGGCACGGATTGATGATCCGTTCCAAATGATTGGTTTGCACGGCAACTGCATGCTGGAAGCAAAGCCCTCGGGTCTGCGGATGTAAAGCCGGAATTTGGCCGGAGTCGCGTAAACGCGTTATGGCGCGAGTTGTGCCGAAAGGCGTAAAAATTTCTGAAGTGCTATAGCCGTATCACCGGTTGCGACGGCGCACGACCCCGATCAGGGCACTCAGTCCGCCCAGCAGACCCAGCGTGACGGTGGATGGCTCGGGAGCGGCGGTAACGGGAATAACATTGCCCGCGCCATCAATTTGCGCCGCCTCGCCAAGATCGCCGAAATAGATGTCGGCGAGCTGCGCGCTGGTTAATGCCGAACTGCTCGATCCAAATGTGAGGTGGTCCGTCGAATTCCAATCAAGAATGTCCAGGCCGTTGGCTCCCCAGTTGATCGCCGAACTGTCGGCAAAAGTTATTGTGGTGGTGCCCGTGCCCATATCAATTATCGAGTTCGCCGTCAGGCTTAAGGCGCCCATTGACTGGCTCAAACCGGCGCCGTTCCTCAACGTGCCGCCGCCCAGCGTCAAGGCGTTCCCCGCGCCCAGCGCATTGGCCTTCGCCGTGATCAAGGTGCCGTTGTTGATGAAGTTTGCTCCAATGAACGTATTGGCCAGCGTTCCTCCCAGGCTGAGCGTGCCCGTGCCGTTCTTGAT
>DASREY010000239.1:0-10063 GCA_035651775.1 Terriglobales bacterium | reverse complement strand
ATCAAGAATGCCATTTTCCTGATGCAAGGGGTAATGAAGCCGGAAGCACAGCCAATCTATGAAATCCTGAAAAACGAAACCGACCGCGTGGCCCGTATTGTGCGTCAGATGCTCGGCCTGTACCGGCACTCGGAGCAGGTAAGCACGATTGACGTAAACAGCGTGGTGGAAGATACGCTGGTGCTGTTCTCTCGGCAACTGGAGCGCTCGGGCATTCGGCTGGAAAAAGATCTGGCCAGAGTGCCGCCGATTGTCGGCTCTGCCGACCAGTTTCGGCAGGTGGTCTCGAACCTGGTGATTAACGCCAAAGACAGCATGGTTTCTTCCGGTGAGGAAGTGGAGGAAACCGCTCGCGCCCGAACCGCCACCTTGATGATCCGTACACGCCATCTGCCTGCAGGTGACGGCATTCATGGCTGGGTACGCCTTACGGTTGCCGACACGGGCAGCGGAATTCCTCCGGAGATCATCAAGACTGTCTTTGAGCCTTTTGTCTCAACCAAGGGCGAAAAAGGAACCGGCCTTGGGCTGTGGATCGTCAAAGGCATCATCGAGAACCACAGCGGCAAAATGCGGGTCAAGAGCAAATTGGGAAAAGGAACGGTATTTAAGATCGATCTTCCGGTGGTGAGATAAAAACAGTTCTCAGTTCTCAATTCCAGTAAAGAACCTCAGAGGCACAGAGAGTTAGAGCAAGTGTTCGTTATGAGTGACAAACCATCGATCCTTGTGGTGGATGATGAGGCGGCCGTTCTGTTCACCTACAGGATGATTCTGGAGCAACAGGGTTATGCCGCCACGGCTGTCGAAACCTGCAAGCAGGCAGTCAACGAAGTGCACCAGCACAATTTTGACCTGTTGTTGTGCGACCTGTCGCTGGAAGAGAAGCGCACTGGCTTTGAGGTTTTTGATGCGGCGCGGGCGCGCAGGCCGGATGTTCCATGCGTGCTGCTCACCGGGTATGCCTCGAAAGAGGCGGTGGACAGGGCCGATCGCGAGGGAATCGCGGTGCTGTTTAAGCCGATTGATATTGAAGAGTTTTTGTCAACGATAGCGAGCATATTAAAGGACCACCATCATGGCGAAGCCAACTAGCAACAAACATGGCAATAAGGCCCGCTCGGCCGTGCGTGGGAAGGCGGCCGCAGACAGAGGCGCCGCGCGGAACAACAACGATGGCGGAGGAACCAAACTAAAACCGGTGCTGGCCGCCAGCAGGTCGGAACAGATGGCAGCCGCAGTCGCAGCCACGCCGCCGGTGGAAAAGGCCGCGGAGGCCGATGTCCACAGTATTGAACTGATGGATCCTCGCCGCAAGTCTGCAGTACATCCGCCCGAAGCATCCGTAGCCGGTGGCGGTCGTTATGTCTACGGGGTGATTCAGGCTCCGGGCATGAAAGAATCCGTCAATTTTGGCCGTACCGGCATTGGCGGTTTTGGCGAGCAGGTTTACACCGTGCATCATGGCGATATAGCAGCCGTGGTCAGCAAGACCAATGTCTTTATCTTTGATCCCACACGCGAAAATGCTCTGGCCCACGAGCACGTAATTGAACTGGTGATGAAGACGCATACGATCATCCCCATGAGCTTCGGCACGGTCTTTCGCACCGATGACGACATCCGCGAGGTGCTTAAGAGCATCTACGCCTCGCTGAAAGACGTGCTGGAACAGATGGCAGGCAAGGTGGAATTTGGGCTCAAAGTCACCTGGGACCGCGACCGCATCATCGAAGAACTTAAACGCGACGACGAAGAGATCCGCCGCTTCCACCAGGAGCTGACCAAAAAGCACCTGCAATCCACGTATTTTGCCCGCATGCAGCTCGGGCGCATGATCGAAAAAACCATGGTCGAGCGCTCAGCGGATTTTGTGCGGGAAATTTACGATGGGCTGCGCTCGGTGTGCGTAGCTTCGCGCGATAACAAGCCCATTGGCGATAAAATGATCATGAACGCCGCATTCCTGATCCAACGCGAACGAGAGACGGCGTTCGACGCCGCTGTCAATAAAATCGCGAAGAAATTCGGCGACCGGCTCAATTTTAAATATACCGGCCCATGGCCCCCTTATAACTTCGTGAATATACGGTTGAAGCTGGAGAGAGGCACATCGCCGTAAGTATGAAGGAAGAAGGGCGAAGTACGATCTAAAATCGTAAATCGTACTTCGTAAATCGAACTTATGTTTTTGATTGACGATCTTCTGCTTATGCCCATTGACGGCATGAAATTTGTTTTCCGCACGCTGGCCCGCATTGCGGAAGAACAATATACCGACGACGCTCCCATCAAAGAGCGCTTGCTGGAATTGCAAGTGAAACTGGAAAGCGGCGAAATCAACGAGGAGCAATACGTCACGATGGAGGCCGAGATTCTGCGCGACCTGCGCGAGATCCAGAACCGCAAACGAGAGATGGCCGGACTCGAGCCGGAGGAAGCCAGAGGAGCCTACACCGGCAAGGTAGGCGAGGGCTCGGGGGCGAGCGTCAGCCTTGGTTGGAGAGAAGGAAAGAAAGATTGAGAGAAATGTAGAATTGGGTAATCGGGTCATTGTGTAATTGAAAACCATCAAATCACGCAATTACACAATGACCCGATGATGCAATTGCGCAATTCTTCTTCTCATTCAATTCTTCGCCTTTTAATGACCCAATAATTCAATGACCCGCTGAATCAATTCTTCTCCGATTCAATTCTTCTAGCCAGTAGGGCCGGCGACGAATACAATCTTGTTCGTGCTGAAGAAACCGCTATTGATTCCCCTTTTCTTGTCTGCCATTCTTGCCGGCGCCATGGGATGGGCGCAGCAGGCCGGGGAAGATAAAAATGCGCAGATCAAGATCAATTACTTAAACGTATGCTCGCCGTCGGACACGGAGAAACAGGAGTTGGGCGCGGCGCTGGGGCGATTGCCGGCGAAGATCCATTTTGCGCCTGATTTTGAAGTGTCGCGCGGACGCACCACCATGACCGAGCCGCCCGAGGCGCTGGGCTCCGTACTGGGAGGGGCTCCGGTTGTGAGTGAAGACAGCGGCCCTTCGAACTGGGTGCGCATCCGGCGGGAGTTTCCGGCAGAGTCGCCTTTCGTGAGCGTGCAATACTCCATGAGCGTGGATGCCGGGGGCATCATCGAAACGCTGGTGTTCCGCTCGCGCGAGATGAAAGACGTGATCCAGGTATCCATGGAAGATAAGGTGTCTGCCGGGGCCGACCCCGCGCAGGTGCTGAAGTCGGATACCCCGGTGGACCGGGTCCGCATTGAGCGCTTTGGAAAATCGTCGGTGGCGCTGGCGCGCTGCCCGGGAGCCGACCAGCATGCGTATGATCCGCTGTTTCAGCAGGCCTCAAGCATCTTGAGCCGCTATCGCGCGGCGCTGAATGTGCGCACCACCGTTCCCGCTGACTTGCGCAGGCTGGGAGTCGGCCAGAAATCCAATGGGCCTGAAACGCGCAAGGGGACAAAGCCTGCGCAACCCGCCCCCTCGAGCAAACAGCCGTAAGGGGAGTTACGATTTACGAAGTACGATTTACGATTGAATGAAGAATTGTAGAATTGCCTAATCGGGTAATTGTGTATTGAAAACCATCCAATCATGCATCTCTGCAATTACTCGATTACACAATCATCCAATTACACAATTCTGCGAAATCCTGGTCTGAAACTTTAAAGGGAATCTGGAATCCAACACTTATGCCTGATTCGATTCGTAACACGGTCATTCTCGGCTCCGGCTGCGCCGGGCTGACCGCCGCCATTTATACCGCTCGCGCCAATTTGAAGCCACTGGTCCTTGAAGGACATGAACCCGGCGGCCAGCTCTCACTGACAACCCTGGTGGAAAATTTTCCCGGCTTCCCTGACGGCATTCATGGACCCGAGCTGATCGAAAATATGAAGAAGCAGGCGCTGCGCTTCGACGCGGAGATCGAATTGAAACACGCCGTCTCAGTGGATGTGACCAAGAAGCCTTTTGCGGTGAAGGTGGGCAAAGACGAGGTCCTGACGCGCACACTCATCATCGCCAGCGGCGCCAGCGCACGCTGGCTCGGCCTGCCCGGCGAGCAGGCCCTCATTGGATATGGCGTCACCTCGTGCGCTACCTGCGATGGTTTTTTCTTTTCGGGAAAAGAGGTCACCGTGATCGGCGGCGGTGACTCGGCTATGGAAGAAGCGCTGTTCCTGACCCGATTTGCCACCAAAGTGACGATTATCCATCGCAGCGAACACTTCCGCGCCTCCAAGATCATGCTTGACCGCGCCCGCAGCCATGAAAAAATATCTTTCCTGCCCAACACCATCGTCGAAGACGTGCTCGACGTCAACAAGAAAGAGGTGACGGCATTGAAGTTGCGCAATGTCGTTTCCCGCCAGCCCAGCGTGCTGCCCACCAGCGCCATGTTCCTGGGGATTGGCCACATTCCTAATACAAAAATATTTAACGGGGCGCTGGAAACGGATAAAGATGGTTATCTGCTGACGCGCGATTATGTCCATACAAAAATTCCGGGAGTTTACGCCTGTGGAGACGTGCAGGACCGGCGCTACCGGCAGGCCATCACAGCCGCCGGTACCGGCTGCATGGCTGCCCTGGAAGTGGAGAAATTCCTGGAGACGCAGGGACATTAAATTCAATTTCAAATTTCAAGGCAAAAGCAAAGACTTTTCGCCGTGGATGGACGCGGATCGACGCGGATTCTAAAGAAGCAGTTTTCGATATCGAGTTTCAACACAGCCGGGGAAACCTGGATCACTATGTCCTGAATACTTTGCCTCCCAGGCAATTTTCAAGGTCGGCATAGGTTGGAAGCTAAAGGCTTAGAGCTAACAGCTAAGAGCTTTTTTCAAGTACCAGAAGCGGAAATATCCGTTACTTTAGTTCTTGCAGGATTGGGCTTTTTGGATTACGATTGTTGCCTCCTCCTTGGTTTTCAGCAATTTTTCCCTCTGCGGCCGTAGTGGTGCGGTGCGCGCTGAAGCCTGCAAAAATTTCCCGGAACGGAACATATCGAACATGGGTAAACGCCGTGAACAACGTACACCGATTGCGCTTCCTGTAAAGGTCATTATTGTGGATACGGATAAGCGCAACAAAACCGAAATGGCATGCACACTGAACGTAAGTCCGCGTGGAGCGCGGCTGGGTGGCATCCGCAACACGATCAAGGCCGGCGACGTCGTAACCATCCAGCGCGGCAAAGAAAAAGCCATGTACCGTGTGGCCTGGGTCGGCACTCGCGAAGAGAAACGAGAAGGACAGGTGGGCTTTGAATGTGTTGAACCCGGCGCCTCAATCTGGGGCATCGACCTGTGGGCCGGCGAAGACGAACGGTAACCTTTCACCCCCGATATCAGACGGCGCGCGAGTGGGAGCTGCTCGAATCAAACCGGATTGCTGCTATAATTTTTATGATCCGGCCGAGTGGCGCTATCGTCTAGGGGTTAGGACGTGAGATTCTCAATCTTAAAACACGGGTTCGATTCCCGTTAGCGCTACCAAGTCTTTTGTTCAGCAACACATTTGCTGCTAATCATTTAGCATCCGGCCTGTCCACCGGCATCCTGCTCTCGTTTTCCACAGGCGAATTTTGTCATATTAATGGGTTGTAAAAATCGAGCTTTGCTTGTCGGCAAATGTCTTGCATTGAAACGCTCTTGAGTTAAAATGCACTACTCCAGAAAGTACCGGTGGCCGGCTCAGTTCCAGAAACATTACTCAAAGCGTTGGAGAGGTGAGTTTCCCCTGCCGTCGGAGCCGACTTGAAAGGAAGTGCGGGATGATCGACCCTCTGTCAGACGATGTCCTGAGAAAGACGTTTGATGGCTTGGGCATTTGTTCATGCTCCCCTAACGTCATGGCCGTGCTGCGGCGAGCGCAGAAAGCCGCAGAGGTCAGCGATGTTACGGTCCTGATTCAGGGAGAGACGGGGACCGGTAAGCAGTTGCTCGCGCAAGGCATACATCAGCTCGATCAGAAGCGCAGTCCCTTTTCTTTTGTTACTGTTCACTGCAGCACCATCAACGAGTCGCTGGCTGAAAGCGAGTTGTTCGGACACAGGCGGGGGGCATTTTCAGGCGCGGTGGCAGACCGGAAAGGGCTTTTCCAGGCGGCCCAGCATGGTACGCTTTTTCTCGACGATGTAAACGACCTGCCCGCTCATCTGCAACCTAAACTGCTGGATGTGATCCAGCGAGGGACGGTGCGTCCGGTGGGTTCAGACCGCGAAGTCGGCATTGATGTGCGCATCATCGCCGCCTGCAATCAGCCGCTTGAGCCCATGGTCCGGGAAGGGCGCTTCCGCTCAGACCTGTTTCACCGTCTTAATGTCGTCAAATTGTGTTTGCCTCCTCTACGCGAACGCGGGGCTGACCTGGCAAATCTTATTCTGGTTCTGGCCAGGCGGCACAGCCGGCTCTATCAGCCCATCCTGCAGATTGAGTCTCCCCTGATCTCGTTTCTTCAGGCCAAGACGTTTCGGGGAAATGTCCGGGAGTTAGAGAACGCAGTACAGCGCATGTTGTTCCTAAAAACCCAGGGCACCTCGCTGGGCGTGGCGGATTGGATAGCGCAATCCGTGCCGGAAAATGCTCCGGCTGACACGGACCTGCTGGCGGAAGCGGCCGGTGCCATGTGGCAGGCAATCTCCAGCCGCGGCATTCCATACGCGAAGGCATTTCAGGAAATTGAAAAACGGGTCTTGCAATCCGCCATCAGTGTTGGCGGCCCCACACGTAGGGCCGTGGCCCAGATGCTGCATACCAGTGAACGAACACTCTATTACAAGATGCGCGCTCTGGGTGTAAGCCCTTCCAGCAGATAACCTTCTCCACATCGAAACATTTGTCACTGCAAAATTCCACTGCGATTTCTGACTGCAAAGTTTGGTGAGGCGCTGCAATTTCTTTCAGTGCGAAACCTTCGGCACTCTGAATCGCCATAAGCCTTTGCTTCTGCTCTTCGCACTTCTCTGCAAAAGCTCCGTCTGCATCGCAACCGGCTCCATGCCCGGCTTCGGCACTGTCATAACTTGCAGACATAGCATTCGGCAAGTCCTGGAACAAGCGCCTGCCGCGCACTCTGCATTTCGCACATCAGGACCCTTAACTTATTTATCTGCAACTAGATCGCTCTGCCAACAATGCCGGTCTTGCGGGTGTGGGTGGAACGGGAGACTAATGGCCGCGTTCGTGCATTAACAAGTCACAGATGCTTGCGATGCAAGCTGCTATGCGGGGGTGCAATACGCGGGCAGGAGACAAGGTGCGATTTCAGGTGTCGGACGTATTCTTGCCCAGCTCCGGCGGGGCATTGCCTTCAATTCTGGAAGAAACAGAGTTGGAAGGCACGATTGTTGACTTCTCCGACTCCGGTCTCAGGTCCCGTTTTTTTGCCGTGATTGAGGTGGTAAGGACCCAGTCGCTCATTGTGCCCGTGGACAAATTAGAGGTCATCAAAGCCGCCACAATAAAAGGTGAAACGTGACCGGACCCAGTGAATGGGAATGCAATTGAGATAGCTTCGAAAATTTTTAGAGACAGTTTCAAAGATAAGGAGAAGATCGATGCCCATTACCCCGACCTATCCCGGCGTTTACGTGGAAGAGATTCCCAGCGGAGTGCACACCATCACCGGTGTGGCCACGTCGATCGCGGCTTTTATTGACACATTTGAACGCGGTCCCGTGAACTACGCGGTGCACCTGCTGAGCATGTCGGATTTCGAACGGCTGCTGGGAGGATTGGACACAACCAGCGAAGGTAGCTATGCCATCCAGCAATTCTTCCTCAATGGCGGGGCCGAGGCTTATGCCGTGCGCGTAACCGGAAAGAATGCCAAGACGGCAACAAAAGACGTTCCTGATACGGCCGCCGCCACTGTCTTCACCGCCCACGCCGGCCAGAAGATTGGTGACCGCACGCTCGATAACCCAGGGGCCTGGGCCAACAACGTTCGCTTGGAGGTGGATTACGACACCAGCGATCCCACAAAGCTATTCAATCTCTCTATCAGCGAGGTGGATGCCACCGGCAAAGTGCTGCAGAGCGAAGTATTTCGCAACTTGAATATGACCACAGGCGATGTCGGCTACGCGGTAGACGTGGTAAATAATGGGTCGCGAATTGTCTACGTGGTCGCCGGCGCTTCGACGAAGAGGCCCCAGGCCACAGGCACCGTGGGCGGCTCTCTGCCAGTGGTTCCAAATGTGCCAACGACGGGCGCAACATGCAAGATCACTCCGACCGGCGGCCCTGCCAAAACCTGTAAGCTGGACTACTTCGGAAGCCCAACGCCCCCCGACTATCCCAGCCTGCGTCCCTTTCTGGAAGCAGCCATCCGCGCCGCCGATCCCAGTAATCCGCTCTTTGCGGGCGCCACGGTGCAGTTATGCGGCGCAGGGGTTACAGCGAATCCCTACTTCTTCCGTGTTCTTGCGGGTCGCGGCGGTAATAACTTCGATCCTAACGTCAAGCTGACCTTTACGGATGGTGGCGTCCCCCCGGATGTGCTGGCAACTGCCCTGCTTCTGAACGCCGCTGGCGCAGCCAATGTTCAGCAATATGAATTATCGGGAGGAAAGGACGACACTGCAATAGACGATGTTGCCATCCGGGGGCTGGAAGCCAGCAAGACAGGCTTCTATGCGCTTGATGATGTCGATCTCTTTAATATCCTCTGTATTCCCGCCGCGGCCAAGCTCAATGACACTCCAATGCAGGCTGTGATCTCGGAAGCAACCACCTATTGCGACGCTCACCGGGCGATGTTCATCGTCGACATACCATCAACTGTGAATGACGTTCCCGGCATGCAGACGTGGATGACGCAGCACGACACTCTGCGCGACCGCAATCTTGCGATTTATTTTCCACGCGTGCGCATCCCTGATCCGCTGAACGGCAGCCGTTTGCGCGATATTGCACCGAGCGGCACCATCGCTGGCCTCTGGGCGGCGACCGATGTAAGCCGGGGCGTGTGGAAGGCGCCCGCCGGTGTGGATACCCAACTGCGCAACGTTCCGCAACTGGTCTACAACCTGGTAGATCGCGAGAACGGAGTGCTCAACCCGCTGGGCGTCAACTGCCTGCGCAATTTCCCCGTATACGGCAATGTGAGCTGGGGAGCGCGCACGCTGTTCGGCAGCGATGTGCAGGATTCTGAATGGAAGTACATTCCCGTGCGGCGGCTGGCGCTGTTTTTAGAGGAAAGCCTGTTTCGCGGCACCAAGTGGGTGGTATTCGAGCCCAACGACGAACCGCTCTGGGCGCAGATCCGCATGAACGTCGGCAGCTTTATGCATGACATGTTTCGCCAGGGCGCGTTCCAGGGCCAGACTCCGGACCAAGCCTACCTGGTGAAATGCGATTCGGAAATCAATACCCAATCTGAGATCAACCGCGGGATTGTCAACATCCTTGTGGGCTTCGCGCCCTTGAAGCCAGCGGAATTTGTGATTATCCAGATCCAGCAACTTGCAGGACAGATTCCTGCCTAAGAGAGGATGCAATGCCACCATTCACGAAACAGCCGTTACGCTTCGATCCGTATAAGAACTTCAAGTTCAGGCTTAAATTCGGTAACAGCTCCAGCTATGTAGCTGGGATCAGTAAGATGAGCGCATTGAAAAGAACCACCGCGCCGGTGGAACATCGCGAAGGCGGCGACCCCAGCAGCCCTTACAAGTCACCGGGGCTGACCAAGTTTGAAGCCATTACACTGGAGCGCGGCGTCACGCATGACACCGATTTTGAGGCCTGGGCCACCAAGGTGTGGAACTTTCATGCCGGTCCTGGCCTGGAATCGTCGCTGAAAGACTTTCGCAAAGACATCACCATCGATGTATTCAACGAGGCCGGACAGAAGGTCATTTCCTACCAGATATTCCGCTGCTGGGTCTCAGAGTACCAGGCGCTCGGCGATTTTGACGCGAATGCCAATGCGGTGCTGATCCAGCACATCAAGCTGGAGAACGAAGGCTGGCTGCGCGACATTTCGGTGAAGGAGCCGGAGCCGGCGTTAGTCAACCCGAACTTGGGATAACAACTCATGCAGAACGTCGAGAT
>DASREY010000238.1:0-5004 GCA_035651775.1 Terriglobales bacterium | reverse complement strand
CATAAACTTCACCACCTCCCGCGGTGTTTCCTCGCGATGACAACGCAAGACGTAAATTGACGCATCGAAATTTCTTATTACAAAATTTAATTTTGAACACGCCCCGCTGAATTAGAATAATCGGTTATGTCATTGAGCCATGCCCAAGCCGTGGAGCTGTTCCACTCCGATGACCTTATCGGCATCGGGATGGAGGCTGATGCCATCCGGCGCAAGCTGCATCCTGAGGGTGTGGTCACCTATATCATTGACCGCAACATTAACTATACGAACTTCTGCACCGAGTATTGCACCTTTTGCGCTTTCTACGCTCCCGTCAAAGGCCCCGGCCGCAGCAAAGGTTACGTGCTCGATTACGAGACCATCTACGAAAAAATCCGCGAGACCGTGGAGCTGGGCGGCACGGGCGTGCTGATGCAGGGCGGGCTGCATCCTGACCTGAAGCTGGAGTGGTATGAAGACATGATGCGCGGCATCAAGCAGCGCTTCCCTAAAGTGCACTTGCACTGCTTCTCTGCTTCAGAGATTATTCACTTTGCCGAGTTGAACGGCCTGAGCATTCGCGACACCATCGCGCGTCTGCGCGATGCCGGTCTCGACTCCATCCCCGGTGGCGGGGCGGAGATCCTGGATGACGAAGTGCGCCATCGCATTGCCCGCCTCAAATGCCTCACCCAAGACTGGCTGAATGTGCACCGTACCGCGCATCAGCTCGGCATGCGTACCACCGCAACCATGATGTTTGGCGTGGGTGAAAGCGTGGAGCACCGCGTGAATCACTTTCAGCGCGTCTATGATCTGCAGGAAGAGACCGGAGGATTTACCGCCTTTATCCCGTGGACGTTCCAGCCCAAAAACACTGCCCTTGGCGGGCGCCACTGGGACGAGGCAACCAGCGTTGAATATCTGAAGACCCTGGCCATTGCGCGTATTTTCCTTTCCAACTTCGAGAACGTACAATCCAGTTGGGTCACCCAGGGCCTTAAAGTCTGCCAACTTGGGTTGCGCTTCGGCGGCAACGATGTAGGTTCGGTGATGATCGAAGAAAATGTGGTGCGGTCGGCGGGCGTGACCAATTGCACCACGGAAGAAGAATTGCGCCATATGATTCGCGATGCCGGGTTCCGTCCGGCGCAGCGGGATACGCTTTATCGGCAGTATTTCCTGAACTAACTTTTAACCCTGGTTTTTGTAGAATTCTGAATTGGTTTTGTAACCGAGGATTAGTTCTTTGCACCTGACCAGCACCATCGCCTTCTCGCTGTTCGCCGCCCGCGGATTTACGCAATACGTCCGCTCGCATTACCTCGACCAGACTTTCAAGGGGCTCTACCACGCTAACGCCTTTGACCTGGCATTGCTGATTCCCTACTTCGCTGTGCTGGTCGTGCTGGCGGGCTACGGCATTCATCGTTACGTGCTGGTCTACATGTATTACAAGAACAGGAAGAATAAGGTCACGCAACCCGATGCCTATTTCAATGAGTTGCCACGCCTTACGGTGCAGTTGCCGATTTTTAACGAAGAATACGTCGTGGACCGGCTGGTGGAGGCGGTTTGCCAGCTCGAGTATCCCAAAGACAAACTCGACATTCAGGTGCTGGATGATTCCACCGACGAAACCGTCGAGATTGCGCGCGCTGCGGTAGAGCGTTATGCGGCATTGGGCTATGACATTGTTTATCTGCACCGCAGTAATCGCCAGGGCTTCAAGGCCGGCGCCCTGCGCGAAGGTTTGAAGACCGCCAAGGGCGAGTTCATCGCCATCTTTGATGCGGACTTTGTTCCTCCTGAGGACTGGTTGTTGCGCGTGATCCATCATTTTGCCAATCCAACGATTGGTATGGTCCAGACCCGCTGGACCCACCTGAACCGGAATTATTCATTCTTGACCGAAGTTGAATCTATTCTGCTCGACGGACACTTTGTGCTCGAGCACGGCGGCCGTTCGCGCGCCGGGGTCTTCTTCAACTTCAATGGCACAGCCGGCATGTGGCGGCGGCAGGCCATTGAAGATGCAGGCGGTTGGGAGAGCGATACCCTCACCGAAGATACCGACCTTTCCTATCGCTCCCAGCTTGCAGGTTGGAAATTCCGTTACCTGGAAGATGTAGAGTGCCCGGCGGAAGTGCCTATCGAGATGACTGCGTTCAAGACCCAGCAGGCACGCTGGGCCAAGGGACTGATCCAAGTGGCGAGGAAGACGCTTCCCAAAATCATGCGCAGCAACGCTCCGCTGCGGGTCAAAGTGGAAGCCTGGTATCACCTGACGGCGAACCTGAGCTACCCCTTGATGATCGTGCTCGCTACCCTGCTAATGCCGGCCATGATCATCCGCTTTTACCAGGGATGGTTCCAGATGCTGCTCATTGACTTGCCGCTTTTTCTGGCATCCACATTCTCAGTCTCATCGTTCTACCTGGTATCGCAGAAAGCGCTGTTTCCCAAGCGGTGGCCGCGCACGTTCCTGTATCTGCCCTTCCTCATGGCGCTGGGCATCGGGTTGACTGTCACCAATTCACGCGCCGTTCTGGAAGCCCTGTTCGGCGTCAAAAGCCCTTTTAAGCGCACTCCGAAGTACCGTGTTCTCGGCAAACAAGACAAGGCCATGGCTGCCAAATACCGGCGACGGCTGGGCTGGGTGCCCTGGATCGAGCTGCTGATCGGCAGCTACTTCACTCTGACCATCATTTATGCCCTGCAAAACGAGAACTTCTTCACTGTTCCTTTCCTGGTTATTTTTGTTGTCGGTTTCTGGTATACCGGCCTGATGTCGCTCCTGCAGGGCCGCTTTGAGCGCTTCCGTAGCGGAGCTGTGGAGCCGCGCTCACCCAAACCCTATCCAGTTGGCATTTAATCACTATTGTTTTCAATAAGTTATAGATAATATCTTGCATCCTATTGACAAATCTTCAGGTTATGGTACTTTCGTAATCATCCTCCCAATTTAGGAATTTCCTCTTTTGGCATAACGCAGTCAAAAGCACCCCTGGAACTTCCGTATATATAAACGCCCCCTCGGAACATAAAGAAGTCCCCCGAAAGCAGTACCTCTCAAAAGCAACACACTTTAGACCCCCGTTGGAAAAAAATATGGTGCGCAACGGAAGAGTCTCGAAATCCTTTGGAAATGGCCCAAGGACAAACTATTGTTCGATCCTGGCCTTCATTCTCACGCTATGGATTGCCTCCACGGCCACAGGACAGACGTTTGCTCCTGCGGTAAACTACGCCGCCGGCAACACGCCCTATGCTGTTGCGGTAGGAGATTTCAATCGCGACGGTAAAGTAGATTTGGCCGTGCCCAATTTTGGCGGCAATAACCTGAGCATATTGTTGGGCAATGGAAACGGCACATTCGGTGCGCCCACCAACTTCGGCACTGGCGCGGCTCCACTGTTCACCGCGGTTGCTGATCTGAATGGCGATGGCAAGCTCGACGTCGTAACCGCAAACTGGAGTGGCAACAATATCAGCGTCCTCCTCGGAAATGGGGATGGAACCTTCCAGGCGGCTGTCAACTATGCCGCGGGAACCAACGCAAGAGACGTAGTCATTGCCGACCTGAATGGCGATGGCAAACTTGACCTGGTGGTGACCAACAACGGCAGCAACACCGTCAGTGTATTTCTGGGGAACGGCGACGGAACCTTTCAAGCGCAGGTGACTTACGCGACTGGGAATTCGCCCCGGGCAGTGGTGGTTGGTGACTTCAACAAAGATGGCAAACTCGACCTGGCCGTCACCAACACCGGCGACAACACTGTCAGCATTCTGCTGGGCAATGGCGATGGAACATTCGGCGCGCGCACGAACTTCGCAACTGGCAGCCAGCCGTGGTTTCTATCCACCGCCGACCTCAACGGTGATGGCAATCTCGACCTGGTGATACCGAACTTCGGGTCCAACACTGTCGGTGTTCTGCTGGGCAACGGCAACGGAACCTTTGGGGCCCAAACAACATTTGCAGTGGGAACTGCCCCACACACGGCCGCAGTGTACGACTTCAATGGCGATGGAATCCCCGATCTATGTGTAGGCAATTCGAACAGCAGCAATGTAAGCATCCTGTTGGGCAATGGCAACGGTACCTTCCAGGCGGCGACAAATTTTGCTGTCGGCAATACACCCACGGGCATGTATCTGGGTGATCTCAGCGGCGATGGCAAAGCTGATATCGCGGTCTCGAATATAAACGGAAATAATATCTCCGTCCTTTTGAACACGACGTCGCCTTTCCCGAACATGACACTGACCGCTCCTGCAAGCGCAACAGCCGGAACGCCGTTCAGCATCACGGTAACCATTAAGAGCGGTGGCATCACATACGCGGCTTATCGGGGAACCGTGCACTTCACCAGCTCTGATGGCCAAGCTGTTCTGCCGGCGAATTACACGTTTACGGCTGCAGATGCCGGCGTACATACCTTCACCAATGCCATAACTCTCAAGACAGCGGGCAGTCAGACCGTGACAGCCACGGACACATACAACGCCGCCGATACCGGTACCGCCACAATCACTGTCAATCCCGGTCCTGCGGCATCGTTCGTCGTGACTGCGCCTGCAAGCACTACGGCAGGCACGGCTTTTAGCACGACGGTAACAGCGAAGGATGCATACGGCAATGTCGCGACAGGCTATACCGGGACCGTACACTTCACCAGTTCCGACGCACAGGCGACGCTGCCGCCTGATTACACCTTCGTCGCCGGCGACAATGGCGTACACACTTTCAGCAATGGAGTGACGCTGAAGACCGCGGGCACTCGAACCATAACCGCAACCGACACTGTCATCAATACGGTTACCGGCAGCTCCGGCAACATCACCGTCAGCGCAGCAGCGGCGACCCACTTCTCAGTGACTGCTCCCGCGAGCGCAACAGCAGGAACAGCATTCTCCATCACGGTTACGGCGCTAGACGCATTCAATAATACAGCTCCCAGCTATGCCGGCACCGTCCACTTCACCAGCTCTGATGTCCAAGCCGTGTTGCCTGCG
>DASREY010000237.1:0-17962 GCA_035651775.1 Terriglobales bacterium | reverse complement strand
CTACACACAACTGGCCGCTTGATGGTAGGCAGGGACACAGCGCAAGGTCAAACATTTCGTGGCCCGGCGTACCAATTTCACAACTAGCTAAAGATGACCACACGCGCTTTACGGCCGGCTTGAAAGAGTGGGTGAAAACTCATCTTTCGGCCGGCAAAGGCTCAAATCTGCTTCCGAATGCGTCTCCGAGCGTGCTCCTGGGCTACATTCTTCCCCGGCATACGATTTGAGGCACTCACGGGCGTTGTGAAAGCGGCGCCGACGTAGCATGAGGTTGTTGCCCTTTGCCTGCCACGGCGGGCCGGGCGGCAGGGGTATTGCGGAACCAGTCGCGTATTTCTTTTTCAGGGGCGCGGCGGCGGGACTGAATCAGGCGGCGCTTCCGCCGTGTGTGCTCACGGTTGCTCCACACGAAGGCGAGCGCGGAGAGCAACCTGCGGTCCACCAGCACGGAGTAGCCAACGATCAGCAGGTCACGCCAGGTAATTGGGAAAAGCAGGCGCAGCCAGGTTCCCAGGGTGGCGTTTTTGAGGCGCATGAGGAAGCGGTTTTTGACCGAGTGCCAATTGATTACCAGGGGCAATTGCCGGAAGCGCTCCGGGGTAACGCGGCGCTCGTGCCAGCCCACTGCCGAAGGAACGTACAGGCAACTCCAGCCCAGCAACTGCGCCCTCCAGGCCAGGTCGGCATCCTCCCGGTAGGCGAAAAAGGCTTCATCGAAGAATTCCCCCTCCACTGACACGTCCTCCACCATGGCCCTGCGGTAGAGAGCGGCGGCGGCGGTGGCGCCGAAAACGTACTGCATCTGGTCGTATTGCCCGGAATCCATTTCCTCGCTGCCGCGGTCAAAGTGGCGCAGGTTGCGGACGAAGTAGATGCCGGTGGAGTCAATGCGGGAGGTGAACTCGGGCTGGCCGGCGGGATTCCAGCGCAACAGCTTGCCGCAAAGCGCGCCCACACGGCCATCCATATCCTCAGCCGCAGCCAGAAGTTGCGAGACAAACTCAGGACTGAGCACAACATCGGCGTTGAGGCTGAGAAGCCACTCTCCCCGGGAGCGGCCGATGGCCTGGTTCTGGGCGGCGGCAAAACCCACATTTTCCTGGTTCAGGATGACCTGGTACTCGGGTGCCTGAAGGCGGTCGAGGATTTCACGGGTGCCGTCGCTGGAGGCGTTGTCCACGATCACCACCTCCAGGGGCCCGCAAGTCTGCTGTCGCAGCGCCTGCAAGCAGGCGGGGAGCACGCTACGGCTGTTGAAAGTGCAGATGAGAACGGAGACCATGGTCAGGAAACTCGCCCCTGCAGCCGGGATTCTCGCACGTTTCCGGAACTGTCTCCTAATCCAGACGACAGGCGGCTACTGAGAACTCGCCGCCGTGCCCGCCATCTCGGTTCTAACTTTCTCCCGGCTGGCCTGGTGCGCCTGCTCAAGCAGCCACTCCAAGGAGGGCGTGGGCTTGCACACCATGAAGATCTGGTAGGCGAATAACGATCTCGAGATCCTGATGAACAGCTTGTTGATGAGCAGTAACAGCCGGCCCAGAAAATTGTCGCCCACGGCCAGTGGAAAGGGCGCGGGCACACCCCGCACTTCCTCCACGCGGTAGCCGGATTGCTCGAACAGGTTGCGCGCCGTCCGGAAGGTGAACAGGCGCGTGTGGGTGAGATCGAGGATGCCCCTGATTCCATAATTGAAGCAGCCCAGGGAGAGACCCAGGCGGGTGACCAGGAAGGCGATATTCCCGGTGCTGAAAATTACCGTCAGCTCCGTTCCCGTTCTGCGCGCCTGGCGCAGGGTGTCGAGCAGCCGCTCCGGCGAGCGCAAATGCTCCACAATGTCGAGCAACAGAACATAGTCGAAGCGGCCGGCGTCCACCGGGAACTCGCCCCGATCCAGGTCGCACTGAATGAAGTCATCCAGGTTGGAATCGTGGTCCGCGGGAAACTGGTCAATGCCGGTAACGCGGCACTGTTTCCGCTTTAAAGCCTGGGCCACGTAGCCCCCGGCACAGCCGACGTCGGCCACCGATGAACCCGCGCGCACGCGCTGCAAAGCCAGGCTGTGGGGGCTCTCAAAGTGAAACTTGGGTTGATAAAAAGTGTTGTTCTCCGCGGGCCGGCTCACGTCGAACTTACGCTGGTACAGAATGCTGTAATCCTGGGCCCGGCTCAGCAGGGTGGACCGAAGCACCTGAAATGAGTATTTCAGCCCCTTCATGCTGCGGATTTCATCACCGTAATAAACGGGGATGGGCAATTCTTTGACAGGCCGGCCGGCGCGCAGCAACTGGATGAGAATCTCTGTGTCGAAGTGGTAGTCGTTAGTGTTGCGCTCAAAAGGCAAGGCGGACAGGGCCGCCACCGAGTACAGGCGGTAGCCGGAGTGAAACTCAGTCAGCTTGGTGCGCAACATCCGGTTCTGTATCCAGGTGAGAATCCTGTTGCCGGCGAACTTATAGAACGGCATGCCGTCCTTCAACGCTCCCCAGCGGGTCATCATGCGGGAACCGAGCACGGCATCCGCATCGCCTGCCAGCAATGGCTGTAAGAGTTCCGGCAGACACTCAGGAGCGTACTGGCCGTCGCCGTGGATGAGCGCCACGATGTCAAAGCCATTCTCAATGGCATAGTGGAAGCCGATCTTCTGGTTGCCGCCATAACCCTGGCTGACCGGGTTGAAGAGGACGGTTACGGGAAAGGGGCTGCCATTCTTCTGCGCTGCGCGCGCCCTGGCGAAGGTCTGGTCGCGCGAGCAGTCATCAATGATCAAAATTTCCGTGTCGTACTGGGCGAGCGGGGCCGGAATGCGGGACACGACCTTCTCGATGGTACGCTCGGCGTCATAGGCAACAACGAAGATGAGAACGCGCTGGCGGCGCGGCGGCACCGTGTTTCCCTCCCCATTGGGCACTGCTGTCATGAGAAGATCCCGATATCGCCGCATCTTACCACCGAGGCCCAGACCCGCGGTACGAGCTGTCCACCGCTTTTTTGCTCAGGAACTTTCGTTTTTACTCAGCGCTGTTCGCTTCCGGCTTGCGCCACAGCAGGGGGCCCCCAATGACCCGGTTGGTTGTTTTATATAGAATCGGGAGACCTCATGCGAATTCTGCTGATTGGCGCTGCCGGACAACTGGCTCAGGATCTGCTGCCGGTACTGGAAAGACAAGGCCACCGGGTGGTACCGGTGACTCACGAGCAACTCGAAATCTGCTCGCCGGAAGCTGTCGAGCAGCGCATGGCGAGCGCCCGGCCGGAGTGCATCATCAATACCGCCGCCTTTCATCGGGTTGACGACTGTGAGGACCAGGCCGAAAAAGCATTTGCCGTAAATGTGCTGGGCGTTCGCAACCTGGCGCAGGCGGCGGAGAGAAACAGCGCCGCCCTGGCGCACTTCAGCACGGACTACGTTTTTGGCGGGGAGAAGCGCACGCCCTACACGGAGTCCGACCTGCCGCAACCACTCTCCATTTATGCCATGTCCAAACTGGCGGGCGAATTCGCCGCCCGGCGCTACTGCTCGCGCCACTTTGTGGTCCGCACTTGCGGCCTCTATGGCATGGGCGGCAGCCGCAGCAAGGGCGGCAACTTCGTGGAAACCATGTTGAAGCTGGCGGCGCAGAAAAAAACCATTCGCGTGGTGGCCGATCAGATGGTTACTCCAACCTACACCGCCGATCTTGCCGAACGCGTGCTGCCTCTGCTGGAATCAGCACGCTACGGTTTGTACCACATGACCAGCAACGGCCAGTGTTCCTGGCACGAATTTGCCGCCGAAGTGTTTCGACTGGCGCAGGTAAATGCCGACCTGCAGCCAACGGACAGCAGGAGCTTTGGCGCAAAGGCGCGCCGCCCCGCTTACTCCGTGCTCGACAATTGCCAACTGCGAGCGGCCGGCATCGCCGAATTCCGCGCCTGGCAGGAGGCGCTGGCGGACTACATGAGCCGCCGCCAAAGCCTTTGATCCCGTGACAGCTGTGGGCTTCGCGCATTTATTTTGTTATCGTGAAACATCAATCCTTGATCCAGGTCACCTATGTATCGTGAAATCCACCAGTGCCGCATCTGTGGCAACCCTGAATTAGAACTCATCCTGGATCTGGGCATGCAAGCCCTTACCGGATTTTTTCCCAAGGCGCCGATGGAAGTCGAGCGGGGCCCCCTGGAACTGGTGAAGTGCAACACGGCGACGCAGCGGGACGCCTGTGGCTTGGTGCAACTGAGGCATTCCTTCGCGCCGGAACAGATGTATGGCGACGCTTACGGTTACCGTTCGGGGCTGAATCGCTCCATGGTGCAGCACTTGCAGGAGAAGGCGACCGAGATCCGGAAAGTGGTGCCCCTATCAGGCGGAGACGTAGTGGTGGACATCGGGAGCAATGACGGTACCCTGCTGGCTGCCTTGAGCACTCCCGGAGTCGAACTGGTGGGCATGGACCCCAGTGCCACCAAGTTTGCGGAATTCTATCCACCGCACGCTCGCCGAATTCCAGAATTCTTTTCGGCGAAGCGCTATTTTCAAGAAGTCGGCCCACACCCGGCGAAAGTTGTAACCTCCATTGCCATGTTTTATGACCTGGATTCGCCGCTGCAGTTCATGCGCGATGTATTCGAGGTTTTAGCAGATGATGGCATCTGGGTTTTCGAGCAAAGCTACCTTCCCGGCATGCTGGCCATGAATTCCTACGATACCATCTGCCATGAGCACCTCGAATATTACGCTCTCAAGCAGGTGCTGTGGATGGCGGACAAGGTCGGCTTCGAAATTATCGGTTTGGAATTCAATCCCGTAAATGGTGGCAGCTTCTCTGTAACCGCGGCGAAAAAGAAAATGATGCGGCCGATCAGCGCCGCCGTTCCTAAGGTTCTGAGGCAGGAGAATGAGCTGGGCCTGGATGGCCAGAAGCCCTATGAGGCCTTTGCGAAGCGTGTACACCGGCACCGAACGGAGCTAGTTGAGCGACTAACAGAAATGAACGCTTTGGGACTGCGCGTATTCGGTTACGGAGCCTCGACCAAGGGCAACGTGCTGCTACAGTATTGCGAAATCACCAGCAACATGGTTCAGTGCATCGCCGAGGTGAATCCTGACAAATTCGGCGCGTACACTCCCGGGACCCTGATTCCCATCGTTTCCGAATCCGAAGCCCGGGCCAGGAAGCCGGATGTGTTTCTGGTGTTGCCCTGGCATTTTCGGGATAACATCGTGGAAAGGGAGAAGAGCTTTCTAAGCGGGGGAGGAAAGCTCCTGTTTCCGCTGCCAACAATCGAGCTTGCCTGAGTTGAATACTGCATTGATCATCGGTTCCGAAGGCCAGGATGGCACGTATCTTTGCCAGTTGCTGCGCCGACAGGGGTACCGGAGCGTGGGTGTGGGGCGACGTTCCGGCAGCGCGACCAGCGCAGATGAGTTCCATTGTCTGGACGTTCGAAACCGTGACCAGATCGCAAACCTTATCGGGAGCGTGCAGCCGGATCAACTCTATTATCTGGCTGCATTCCATGGCTCCTCCGAGGATCCGGTAATGGCCAGCGAGGATTCGGTGCGCAACATGGTTGAAGTGAATACCCTAGGACTGAATAACGTCCTGGTGGGGGTTGCCTCCGCGAGCCCGCGGTGCCGGGTGTTCTACGCGGCATCGTCGCTGGTGTTTGGCGATCCGCCTTGCTCGCCACAAAATGAAGCCACACCGATGAATCCAATTTGCCCGTACGGCATTTCTAAAGCAGCGGGCGTCCAGCTTTGCCGGTACTACGCCACCACGTGCAATATCTATGCCTCAGTTGGGGTGTTATACAATCACGAATCACCTTTGCGACCCTCCGCCTTTATTTCGCGAAAAATCACACAGGCGGTGGCGAGAATCAGCAGGGGTAGGACGGAGACGCTGGCGATTGGCGATCTGGACGCCCGTGTGGACTGGGGTTACGCACCCGATTACGTGCGAGCCATGTACGATATTCTAAGTATGGACGGACCTGACCTATTCGTGATCGGCTCGGGTGTTCTTCATACCATTCGAGATTTCGTAAGAGTAGCTTTCGAGAGCGTTGGTCTGAGTTGGCAGGAGCACGTGGTGCAGAACCAGAGCGTGTTGCGCAGGAAGGGGTCGCAAAATCCCTTGTGCGCGGATGCTGGGAAACTTCGCACTCGAACCGGATGGCGGCCCAGAGTATCATTCGAGCAGATGGTCCAGTTGATGGTGGACGCCGACTGTCAAGCAGAGAACTTGGTCGCCGCGCGATCCCCGAGCCGACCGCGTGTCACAGCCGCCGAAACTGAGGAGCAATAATGAACCGCGCATTAATCACCGGCATTACCGGCCAGGACGGCTCGTATTTGGCCGAGTTTTTGCTGGCTAAGGGTTACGAGGTCCACGGCATCAAGCGGCGTTCCAGCAGCTTTAATACCTTACGGTTGGACGACATCTATTCCGACTGGCACGAAGAAAAGACTCGGCTGTTTCTCCATTTTGCCGACCTTTCGGACTCGAGCAGTCTCTGGAAGCTGCTCTACGACATTCATCCCGATGAAATTTACAACCTTGGGGCGCAAAGCCATGTGCGCGTAAGCTTTGACATACCCGAGTACACCTGCGACGTAACCGCGAACGGGGCCCTGCGCTTGCTGGAAGGCATCCGGCACGTTGGTTTAAATTGCCGGTTCTATCAGGCCTCCTCCAGTGAGATGTTCGGGAGCGCTCCTCCACCGCAGTCGGAAACGACGCACTTTCACCCACGCAGCCCGTATGCGTGTTCGAAGCTCTTTGCCCATGCCACCACGATAAACTATCGCGAGGCATACCAGATGTACGCGTGCAGCGGGATTTTATTCAACCATGAGTCCCCGCGGCGGGGCGAAACCTTCGTAACGCGCAAGATCGCGCGCGCAGCCGTCCACATTAAATCCGGATGGGAAGACCATCTGTACCTGGGCAATCTGGAAGCGCGGCGCGACTGGGGGTACGCACCAGAATACGTGGAGGCAATGTGGCTGATGCTACAGCAGGAGAAAGCCGACGATTATGTTATTGGAACCGGCGAGAACCATTCGGTAAGGGAATTTCTGGAGAAAGCGTTCGCCCATGTCGGCCTGGACTGGCACGATCACGTTCGCATTGATCCTCTGTACTACCGTCCTGCCGAAGTGCAGGAACTTTTGGCGGAGCCTACCAAGGCGCGCGAGAACCTTGGGTGGCGTCACCGTACCGGGTTCGATGAACTAGTGCGCATTATGGTAGACGCCGAACTCCAGCAATGCAGTCAAAATTCAGGCAGACCTGTGGCCGCGAGAGCGGATCGCTAGCCCAGTTCCAGCAACGGTCTCGTTGAGCCGGAGCTACCTGGTAGGCCGATAGTGGATCGGAGGACCCCAGGCGCTGGGCCAGACCCTCATGCCGTAGTTGTAATCTTTCTCCCACTTGGCGACCTCATCGCGCCAGGAAGGCCCCGCAAACATCTGCATATCGTAGAACCGCATTACTCCAACCGACAACGCCATGGCAATGGCAATGCAGCACAACAGTTGCCGGAACCAGAAACGCGAGCTGTCGAGGTTGCTGAAAACCAGCATAAGCATCGCTAAAGACGGCAAGAACGCATACCGGCCGGAGATGATTCCGTGCAGCGAGCCTAGCGTGGTAACAGTCGCGTAGCTCACGAAAATGCCGGCCAGCAGCAGTTTTTCGACAGCGTATTCCCGCCGGCACAGCCGTACGACGATTATCGCTATGACAATTGCCGAGACCCACCCCGCAAGCAGCGTACTTTCGTCAGGCCAGTGTGGATACGAGTTCGCCACCCACCACGCATCTTCGAGCCCAAAAAAGCGAAACGCGAGGCGGGCAAAATCTTGTCCTACGAATGGCGCGACCACGGTGTAATAGAGCACGTTGATAGGCGCCAACACAGGCACCGCTTCTCCCCGCATCGGCAAAGCGCTATGCAGCTTGAAGTAGATGACGACACCAGCCTGGATTACACCGACGACTGAAAGTATCAAGCCCTGGATGGCGTGCTCACGCGACCGCCGGACGAAGTAGTAGGCAAGGAAGAAAGGCGCGAGCACAAGCGCATAAACGCCAGTCAGCCCGCAAAAGACGAGCAATGCTCGAACCGCCCATCGGCCTGCGGGAGTCCATTTAGTGTTGTCCTCGAATAACAGGAGAAAAGCGATCAGTCCGGTAAAACTCATGGAATTTATGCTGTTCAGCCAAATTTCCGGAGTGGCGGCGGGGAGCGTAAGAATGAAAAGGCCACCAACTATGAGTTTCCAGCGCGAATTGAACAGCCGGGAGTTTCCCAAACAGAGGATTAGAAACGGGATGAACTGGAGCATCAACGCGAACAGCGAACTGGCCAAAGGCGCGTATACGATGTGCCCAGAGCGCGCCAAACCTCCGGCCAATACACCCGCAACGTTAGCGGCGAAATTCATATAGCCGGACAGGTTGTACACATATAGCAACATCGCTCCGGCACTGTGCTGTAAATCGTACTGAAACCAGATTACCCCCTCTTCAGCCCAGAACCGCGGATGGACCAGCAGATGCATGGAGCGAAGTAAAATGCATAGAACAAAAATGGCGAGCAGTATGGCGCGAAAGACGTAATCCTTGCCACAGCAGTCAATTGGTTTCGCCAAATATTGCTGAAGTCGGCCGCGGAATTTGAGCACGAAAGTCAGGAAGCAAAACGCCACGACGGCCAATAGCGCAGCCAATCTGGTTTCTTGCGGAGGCACATACGTAAATGGAGCCCCGGACGGGATGGAATTGACGATCTCGGGTGGAAGGATCTTAATGTTCGCGGCCAAGCGCCTATGTGCCCGCACCCACTTCGGATCCAGAACCCAGTGCTTGAGGCCACCACGCACATAATAAATTGGTGCTTGGTCCTGCGCTTTTATGAGCGAGCCCTCGAAAGATGAAATGGCAGCCGGCTGGATTTCTTGCGCGAAGGCTGAGGTATAGGGAGCCAATACCGCCGCAAAAAGGCATGCTAACAGCAACATCCGGCAAAGTTTAGTTGCACTGACTTTTCGTGGAAGGCAAAACGCAGCAGGTTTGGGCACGGTTCGCGCCAGAGACAGCATCGGTTTCAATGCCGCCGACCTACAACAGGGAGTACCGAACTTCTCAACCAAGCACGTGCCACTTGCTCATGCTCCCGCCTGGCTTTGGACTCGTACCCGGAGTTGATCTGGCGCGCAACCTGCCTCGATGTTGGCTTGGACTGCGGTTTTCTCGCCAACGATTACGGTGTAGGTGAAAAGATCGCGTATTCCAAAGTAGAACTTAACGAAACTGAACCCGGCAGAATCGAGATATCGCTGTATCTGCTGCTTGGAGCGCACATGAGTTATCTCGTCGGGGTGGAGCTTAAGGCTTTTGTTGTTGCCCGTCCGACGCAGAATCCAGTGCACCACGGCAAGAAATCTCACACTCAATCCATAAGCGGGTGGCCAGAACAGCGTGATTCTGCCACCAGGTTTCAGGACACGGTAAAATTCCTTCAGAATCTGCTCAATCTGTCTCTCGGTGAAATGTTCCATCACCCCGAGATTGTAGATGCCGTCATAAGTATCATCGGGAACGGGTATGTCGAAGATGCTGGCATGGATCAAATGCGTAACGTGCGGCTGCGATTTTCGATAAATCGCAAGCGCCTGGGGCGAAATGTCCAAGGCGCAGAGCGACATCTTCTGGGCGATATCGGTGTCGACCTGTCCGCTGCCGCAGCCGGCGTGTAGGATTTGACCGCCGACGGGAAAATACTTTGGAATAAAGTGGTTAACGATACGGCGGATAATGAATTTGCGGTAAAACACAGCGATCAAGTCATACACGAGAGAGGCGGGCTTGTCCTTGGCCAGCCAGTATGCGTCCCACTCCCGCCCGACCGCAATATCCCGCGGAGTTTGCCGGGTGGCGCCGTCAGGTTCAAACGGCGGCGTGTACAGCAAGGCATCGCGGTCGAGGGTGGTCTTAATGTACAGATAAAGCAGCAATAATGAACTGTAAACGGCATCCCGCCAGGCCATTTTCGAGTGGCCGTAGGTGCGCGCTGGCAGCTCCAGGGGCACTTCCTTGACACTGTGGCTGTTTAGCCAGAGGACATACAAACTTTCGAAGAAAAACGAATAGCTGCGGGAATAGACAAGCTCAAACGTGGCTTGCGGAATCCGACTGAGATTATAAACGCGGAATGCGCCGGTGGCATCGTAGGGCATGCGCAGGAACGTGGTGGTCAGCCGATGCCCCACACGGGTCAGCATCTTACGAAGCATGCTCCAGGAAGCCAGGCTTCCGGGCTGCATATAACGCGAGCCGATCACGACATCGTACTCAGCCGCGTAGACCAGGAAATCAGGAATTCGCTCCGGTGAATGGGTAAAATCGCAATCCATGGTGAGCAGCAGGTCAAAACCATGTGCATAGGCCCACCGGATGCCTTCTTTGTGCGCGCTGCCGATACCCTGTTTACCACCACGATGGATGGCGTGAACGTTCTGATTTTCGGAGGCCAGACGATCCACGATATCGCCGGTTCCGTCCGGAGAATTATCATCCAGAAACAGAACGTCAGCTGGCAAGTCGAGGCTCCGAATGCGGGCGAACAGGGCCTCCACATTCTCCGCCTCGTTATAGGTGGGAATAAAGATGAGCAGTCGCCGGCCAGTCATCAAAATCTGTCTCCCCCCTTCTGGCTTGACCAGCGGCGCGAAGCATTGCCGGACCATACGGAGCGGACCTGAAAACACGAAATTGGCGGGCAATCTGAAATGCCGCCAGAGTGCGCGATAACAGCTCCGGGATTTAAACCTCTCCCAAGCAAACTTGTATGCCAACTGGCGAAAGTAAACCGATTATAGGGTATCCCCGCGGCCGTTGTACACATCGTCAACGGCAAGAACATTGGCTAGTTTAACTCCCCCAAAGAGGGAGCGCGCGCCGGTAGCAACGGCTCAAGGGCTCTCGGGGCGATAACGCGGCAGCAGCTCCGGTGGGATCTGGCGCAACCCCGTATAGGCTCGGTCCTTAGCAGAAATGAGAATGGGTCCCCGCACGTTCCAGGCGATTGCCAAGCTCGGATCGTTCCAGGCCACCCCGCGTTCGTCTTCCGGGTGATAGAACTCGCTGCACTTGTAAAGGAACTCGGCGGTATCGGAAAGCACGAGAAAGCCGTGGGCAAAGCCACGCGGAATGAGGATCTGCTGCTTGTTCTGCGCGGACAGAATCGCGCTCACCCATTGTCCAAAATAGGGTGAGCCCACGCGAATGTCCACGGCGACGTCCAGCACCTCGCCCTGCACCACCCGGCAGAGCTTCGTTTGCGGGTATTTAAGTTGATAATGCAGGCCGCGCAACGTATTCTGGCCCGACTGGGAGTGATTATCCTGAACAAAGACATCATGGACGCCGTGTTCGGCCAGCTTGGCCTGATGGTAGCTCTCAAAAAAGAATCCGCGGGGGTCTTCGTGAACCTGCGGGCGGATGAGCAATACGCCCGGAATTTTCGTTTCCGTTACCTGCAAGCGTTTCCCCGGACGGCCGCTCTCACGCGGTGACCGTTTTCATGGTCTTATCGCGATGGGTGTAGTACTTGTCGTAATACTCCCGATAGTCGCCATTGCGTACGTGCTGCAGCCATGCAGCATTTTCGCGGTACCACCTGATGGTCTGCTGAATTCCCTGCTCCAGATCCATACGGGGAGACCAGCCCAGTTCTCTGCTGATTTTGCGACATTCGAGGGCGTAACGGCGGTCGTGCCCGGGGCGGTCCGCCACTCGGGTCATCAGGCTTTCCGATTTGCCTAGTGCGCGCAGAATGCGCCGCACCATAGAGAGGTTGGGCTCCGTGTTGCCCGCTCCAACGTTGTACACCTCGCCCTCGCGGCCGTGTTCGAGAACCAGGGCCAGCGCCCGGCAGTGGTCTTCCACGTGCAACCAGTCCCGCTCCTGCATTCCATCACCGTAGATGGGCAGCGGTTTATCCTCCAGCGCATTGGCGATCATCAGCGGAATGAACTTCTCCGGGAACTGGAAGGGGCCATAGTTATTGGAAGCGCGCGTGATGATGCCGGGAAAACCATAGGTCTTGATGAAGGAACGCACCAGCAAGTCCGAGGCCGCCTTGCTCGCCGAATACGGACTGTTGGGCTGCAAGGGGTAGTTTTCGTTGGAAGCGAGGTTCTGGGGAATATCGCCATAAACTTCGTCGGTGGAAACGTGAACGAAGCGGGAAATTTTCAATTCGCGGGCCGCCTGCAGCAGCACCAGGGTGCCACGCACATTGGTTTCGATGATGGGAGCAGGCTCGTAAATGCTGCGGTCCACATGCGATTCGGCAGCAAAATGAACCACCGCTTGGCACCCCTCCATGGCTGCACGTACCGCCGTCGCATCGCAAATATTGCCTCTTACGAACTTGTACCCGGGATGCGATGCCACTCGTTCCAGATTTAGAAGATTTCCGGCGTAGGTCAGAGCGTCATAGTTAACCACGCTGTAGCCCGAAGCGAGTCCAAGCAAATGGTGGATGAAATTGGAGCCGATAAAACCAGCACCACCGGTAACGAAGACCTTCATTCCTGAGCTCCCGCCATCATTGATGCCCTGCCGTGGGTGGCGGCTGCGCCACCTGCACCCTCCATTTTGTTCGCCCCGGTGCTGGCCACCAGACTGCTGGCCCGCTGCAATGACTCGAACGTGCCTGCGTCGGTCCACCAGCCCTGAAGGATGCTGTGCGTTAGCGCCCCCTCTTGCAGGTACATGTTGTTAATGTCGGTAATTTCCAATTCGCCGCGGGCGGAGGGCTTCAACTGACGGATCTTCTTGAAAACGGTATTGTCGTAAAAATAAATGCCTGTGACGGCGTAGGAAGATTTTGGATTCCGCGGCTTCTCCTCGATGCGCACGATTTTCCCGTCCGCGAGTTCCGGGCATCCAAAGCGCTCTGGATCGTGTACCTCTTTGAGAACAATGTGCGCGCCGTGCCCCTGGGCGGCAAAACGCTCTGCCGCGTCACAGACATTGTTTTCGATTATGTTGTCACCTAAGATCACGCAGATACTGTCGCCCTGGGCAAAGTGCTCCGCGATGCGCAGGGCGTCCGCGATGCCGCCTTCGCCCTCCTGATATCCGTAGTTCAGGCCTTTTAGGCCGAAATCCTTGCCATTGGCCAGCAAGCGGAGGAAATCGCCGGCACTGTGGCCGCCGGTTACGATGACAATGTCGTGAATACCTACATTCACCAGCGCCTGAATCGGGTAGAACACCATCGGCTGGTTGTACACCGGAAGCAGGTGCTTGTTAGTTACACGTGTTAGGGGATAGAGGCGCGATCCCGTGCCTCCCGCTAGGACAACACCTTTCATTTGCTCACTCCGGGGCCGCTGGCCAACGCGTCCATTGTGTTTAGAAGAGGTTCAAAGCAGTTTAAATCCTCGACCGAAAAGGCGCAACTTCCGGCCCCGGGGGAGCACCCTAGCGGTCCATGGACAGAATAATGGGGCGCGAAAAATGGAACACCGGACCGAGCACTTGCACGGGATACCCTCTAGCATTAAATAGGCGTTGATCGGCGAATTCGATCTGGTAAACTGTCGAAACTAAAGCTCCGGCTCCGGATATGACCCCAAGGAAGCAATGAGTTTCGCCGAGCACTTTCTCGCCGAGGTGCAAGAGGTTGCGCGTAAACTCGACGCCGCGGCGATCGAACGAATGACGTCTCTTCTCGCCTGTATCCGAGAGGATGGCGGCAGACTGTTCATCCTGGGGGTAGGCGGAAGCGCGGCGAACGCCTCCCACGCGGTCAATGATTTTCGCAAAATTGCCGGCATTGAAGCCTACGCGCCTACCGACAACGTATCGGAGTTGACGGCGCGGACCAACGACGAGGGCTGGGCAACGATCTTTGAAAGTTGGCTGCGCACGAGCCGGCTTCAATCCCGGGATGGCATCCTGGTGTTTTCCGTGGGTGGTGGCAACCTGGAGAAAAACGTCAGCCCCAATCTGGTGGCTGCCCTGGATTATGCAAAATCGAAGAACGCCAAAATCCTGGGCATCGTGGGACGCGATGGTGGATACACGGCCAAAGTCGCCGATGCCTGCGTGCTGATTCCCACCATCAACTCAGACCATGTTACTCCCCATGCGGAGGCGTTTCAGGCGATTGTTTGGCACCTTCTGGTTTCCCATCCGGCTCTGAAGATAGCGGAGACTCGCTGGGAGTCTTTGCCGGCCAGCGCCAAACGAAGGGCTGTTTTTCTGGATCGCGACGGCGTGCTCACGCGCGCTGTGATCAAGGGCGGAAAACCGTTCCCGCCTGCCGCGGCCACTGCGCTAGAGCTTGCGGTTGATGCTAAACAAGCTCTGGCAAGGTTAAAAGCGGAAGGATTCCTCCTCCTGGTGGTTACTAACCAACCCGATGTTGCGCGCGGCTCGCTGCGCGCCGAAACCGTCGAGCAGATGCACGACCGGCTGAGATCGCAACTTCCAGTCGACGATATTTTCACCTGTTACCACGATGATGCGGACCGATGCGAATGCCGCAAGCCGCTGCCTGGACTCCTGCTTCAGGGCGTGAATCGCTACAGCATCGATGCCGCTTCCAGCTACATGATAGGGGACCGCTGGCGCGACGTGGATGCGGGCACAGCCGCGGGAGTGAAAGTGATCTGGATTGATCGGGGATATGCCGAGCGACAGCCCTCGTCCGTCCCCAGCGCGCGTGTTGCTTCGCTTTCGGAAGCAGTTGATTGGATCCTGACCGATTCTCGCAACTCTACCTATGAAGCGGATAGCCGATTTAAAAGTGAAGCTGTTTGCTGACGGCGCGGAACGCTTGGAAATGCTCCGGCTTTACGCGAATCCTTTGATACAAGGATTCACGACCAATCCCACCCTGATGCGCAAAGCCGGGGTCGCCGATTACGAGGCCTTCGCCCGCGACATCCTGGCTCTCATACCCGATCGGCCGGTATCGTTCGAGGTGTTTTCAGACGACTTCATGGAGATGGAGCGCCAGGCGCACAGGATCGCCAATTGGGAAGGCCAGGTATATGTGAAGATTCCGGTAACCAACACGCGGGGGGAGAGTTCGGTAGCCTTGATTCGCCGACTCGCGCGCGCTGGAATCCGGCTGAACATAACCGCACTCCTGACGCTGAAGCAAGTGTGTGAAGTTAGCGCCGCACTTCGGGACTGCCCCTCGGCTTACGTTTCCGTATTTGCGGGCCGGATTGCCGATACCGGGTGCGATCCGGTTCCGATCATGGCCGAAGCGGTGCGCATTCTCCAGACCTATCCGCAGTTACAGTTGATCTGGGCCAGCCCGCGGGAACTGCTGAACGTCTTCCAGGCCGACGAAGTCGGTTGCCATGTCATTACCGCGACCAGCGATATTCTGAAGAAGCTCTCGCTAGTGGGTAAAGACCTTACCGCCTATTCCGTGGACACAGTCAAAATGTTCCACGATGACGCAGCCAGCGCTGGGTACTCGATTTGACATCGGCATCGGGGGCCACCAATTCGCGAGACCCCGCCGCCCGTGTGTCAGGTGCTCCTGGCGTGGACTCCGGGAGACCAGAGTGCCCGGTTTGCGACGCACCCAACGCTCGATATTTTTTCACGAAGAACAGCTATCCGGTTTACCGCTGTCGGCAATGCAAGCTCGAATTTCTCCATTCTCAGCCTGACGAGCGGGTGCTTGCTTCCATTTACAACAGCAACTATTTCCTCGGCGAGCCCAACCGGGAATCCGCGGAAAGAACCGTCCGACTGAAGAGCACCACCGCGCGCTTGTACCTCGAGCGACTGGGCGGCACTTTGTTGCGACCGGGCGCGCGCATTCTCGAAGTAGGTTGTGGAAATGGCGAGTTCCTTGCGGAAGCCCGCACGCGGGGCCTCCGGGTTGAAGGTATCGAGTATTCAGCCGTTGCAGCGGAGAACGCCAACCGGCGGCTTGGAGCGGGGACGGTTCAGGTCGGTACCCTGGATACGGTCCTACTTCCGCGCGAAAGTTTCGATGCCATCGTCGCCTGTGATGTGATCGAACACGTCCGCGATCCCAAGTCTTTTCTTCGTACAGCTTACGCATGTCTTCGGCCGGGAGGCCTGGTTTTTCTCGTGACTCCATCGCTCGACAGCTGGTCCCGTAAATTGATGCGGCAACACTGGATGGAGTACAAAGTGGAGCATCTGTTCTATTTCAGTGGACGTTCACTCCGGATCCTGCTCGCTTCTGCAGGATTTCAACGGCCCGCGTTTTACAGCAACAAAAAGGCGGTTTCGTTTGAATACGTCTACCATCACTTCCGCAGCTATTCGGTCCCGGTCCTGACACCGCTCATTTCCGGACTGAGGCACGTGCTACCGCGCAGAGCCCGCTACAGCCAGTGGAAAATTGCAGGGAGCGGTGTTATCGTAATCGCCCAGAAACTCCGTTTCCAAAACGACAAGAGCGGTATTTGATGCGGGCTCTTCAGTGGCTTTCTCGCCGATCTCTTTTTTCGAACGTGATTGAGACGCCCGCAGGCATCAGCGATTCCGGAGGTGGTGTTCAGTGTTCCGCAGCGACTCGTCGTCGAGAAGCCTGGATAGCTGCCGGTATACTACTGCTGATCCTAAACGCTGTTTTCTTCCCATTTCTGTGGGGCAAGAAAACCCTTCTCGCGAGTTCGCTTGCGCCCAGCATTTTACCGACAGGCGCTCTCTACAGCAGTCCGGTGCGCAGCACCAGATTGCTTGATCCCGGATCTCCTGCATGGCAATTTGAGCCCAGCTTCGCCCTTACTCACAGGGAGTACGTATCGGAAGCAAACGCCCCATTATGGAATCCCTACCGCGCATTTGGAACTCCTTTTGCGGCCACCATGCAGCCGCAACCGTTTTATCCGCTTACGATTTTGACATCTCTGGCTCCTGGACCAAGAACGCTCGATATATTTCTGATCCTCCGGATTTTTCTCGCCGGACTATTTGCGTATCTGTTCTTCCGGCTTTTCTTTTCCTTTTTCCCCGCCCTTAGCGGCGCGATAAGTCTCATGATGTGCGGCTATTTCATGGTGTATCTCAACATCTCCCACCTCAGTGTGGACGTGCTTATAGCCGCCGTGTTCTACAGTGTGGAGCGACTCCTCCGCAAGCCCGCGCTGCAATCCATTTTGCTCGTCGCCTGCGTTTTTTTTGTGACCGTGCTGGGAGGCATGCCCGAGAGCGATTTTCTGCTGTGGGGCTATGCATACGCCTACGCGCTATTCCGCTTGATAACGGCTGCAGAACTGAGGCCGAACTGGGTCAAATGCGCCAAAGCACTCGGCTTGGCGACCGTCCTGGGATTATCCTGGTCGGCCTTTCTGATCGTTCCCTTCCTGGAACTGATGCGGGTTTCGTTTGATGTGCACCAGTTTCACAATATTGGTGCTTTTGCTGGACTGCAACACACCCGTCTGCATGGCTCCGGTTACGTATTGCTGCGGATTCTCGTCAGTTATCTGGCGCCGCTTTTAGAAGGTCCGCCATATCAAAACATATTCAGCAAGTTCAGCGGTTACAACGGACTGAACGCGTATTTCGGAACGGTTTCCGCGACGCTGGCTCTCGTTGCCATGTTCGTCACCATTCGAGAAGCAATTTGCCGCCGCTTCCATTCCACCACCTACCTGGGAATATTTTTCTTTACATCGTCCGTGCTGTTTTGGATGAAGAAGTTCGGCTCTGTGGCGGTTAACTGGATAGGCCGATTGCCCATCTTCAGCTTAATCCTTTATTACAAATATCTGGAAGTTTTGCAGGCCATGGCTATTGCCTCGCTGGCCGCGATTGGCTGCAGCTATTTGCTGGACCGGCGGGTCTCAGCGAAGTGGATCGTCTTACCGGTGTGCACAGTACTTCTCGGGCTGGTTGTCGTCTTGATAAAGACCTTTTCCCAGCTTACCCAACCGGACACTGTAAAT
>DASREY010000236.1:0-23726 GCA_035651775.1 Terriglobales bacterium | reverse complement strand
CTGGTAAAGATGCTTTCGCCGATTACACCCAGCAAAAGCCAGGCGTCTTCCGCAAGATCACCGCGGCCGATTTGCCCGAACCGTTCGCGACCGAGTCTATTGATAATGGACCCAAAATAGTGGCTCGTCCTTCGGGAGCATGGCCGCAGGCTTTGCCTGGATTCAAGGTAGAACTCTACGCCTCAGACCTGGACAATCCGCGACTCATCCGCACCGCGCCTAATGGTGATATTTTCCTGGCTGAAAGCAAGCCTGGCAAGATCAAGGTCTTGCGCGGAGTAACTCCGGAGGGAAAAGCCGAAAAGATTGAGACCTTCGCCACCGGACTATCCAGACCCTTCGGGATAGCTTTCTATCCTCCGGGACCAGACCCGCAATGGGTTTACATCGGCAATACCAATGCCGTGGTCCGTTTTCCTTATCACAATGGAGACATGAAGGCGACCGGCCCGAAGCAGGTTATCGTGCCTGATCTCCCCGGATTTAGTATTTTGCGCGGAGGCGGACACTGGACCCGCGATATCGCCTTTTCCCAGGATGGGAAAAAGATGTATGTCTCGGTGGGCTCACATTCCAATAAAGACGATACCGATGGCAACGCCATCGAGCGCCGTCGCGCCGATATTCTGGAATACAATCCCGATGGCACTGGCTTCCGCATCTTTGCCTATGGCATTCGTAATGCTGTTGGCATCGCCATCCAGCCTGAAACAGGTGAGCTCTGGGGTTCAGTCAATGAGCGCGATACCTTGGGCGATGACCTTGTGCCTGACTACATCACCCACATTCAGGATGGCGGCTTCTACGGCTGGCCCTGGTATTACATGGGCGGGCACTACGACCCTGAGCATAAGGGCAAACATCCCGAACTGAGGGACAAAGTAATAACTCCCGACGTTCTTCTGCAACCTCACTTCGCTTCCCTCGAAATGGTTTTTTACGAAGCGAAGCAGTTCCCCGCCGAATATCACGGCGACATCTTCGCCGCCGAACACGGCTCCTGGAACCGCCACAAGCGTTCTGGTTACGAGGTGATTCGAGTGCCTCTTAAGAACGGCAAGGCCGCGGGAGAATACGAAGACTTCCTCACCGGGTTCACCCTCGATAACGGTGACGTCTGGGGACGCCCGGTTGGCGTCGCGGTGGGCAATGATGGTTCACTCTTCGTCACCGACGATGGCTCCAACTCTGTATGGAGAATCAGCTACACGGGAAAATAGGGCAGTACTGGGTACTCAGTACTCAAAAAATAAAAAAGGCAGCCAAATTTGGCTGCCTTTTCTTATTTATCACGATACCCGCTTATGCGCTTATCAGTGCCGCAAAAGGCGGTTGTTATTTCTTTTCTGAGTACTGAGTACTGAGTACCGAGTACTGCCCTACTTGCTGGCTTGCAGTTGCTGCAGATCTGCTAATACCTCGTCGCTGTGGACCGCCGGCTTCACTTCCAGATACACCTTGCGGATGGTGCCCGTGGGATCGATGAGAAAAGTATGGCGCGCCGCATAGATCGTGCCCTGATGGTCCATCACCGAACCATATTTTTGCGACACTGCGTGATCGGCGTCAGACAGTAATTTGAAATTCAGGCCTTCCTTGGTGCAAAAACTCTTGTGCGAATCCACTGTATCCACGCTGACGCCTACGATGGCGGCATTCTTCTGATCGTATTTGTCCATATCTCTCTGGAAGTTATGCGCCTCCAGCGTGCAGCCGCCGGTAAAATCTTTGGGATAAAAATAGAGCACGACCCATTTGCCCTGGAACTGGTCCAATGAAACCTGTTTGCCCTCTTGCGAAGGTAGGCTGAAGTTCGGAGCTTTCGTTCCGGCTGCGGGGGCCGCAGCGGGCTGCTGCGGTTCGTCTGCCGAAAAAGATACCACCGACGCGCACAGCAGAACCAGCATCATAAATGCGAAAATCCTCATATTGTTCTCCTTCGCTAAAAGCATAAATGATTCTCTTCAACTTTGACCATAAACACACCCATGCCAGCGCACAATTTACAAACTATTTACAAAGCTGCCTCGACCTTGTCACCCACACCCACGTCAAAATAATTATTCGCACTTGAACTTGTTCTTAGCAGATCGCACAAACTTTTTGGGACGGTGGAAGCTCAGAGCTAACGGCTAAAAGCCAAAGGCTATTTGCTAATAACTATTCCTCATGCACAAATCGCCCCAGGTTCTCCACCAGCGTCTTCATCTGGCGGTAGAACTCTTTAATTCCCGGGGTATCCAGATCGAGATCTCCACTCTGCATGTCGTTCGTCAGGTCCTTCGCCAGCTCCATGGCAATACGCATTCGTTCCTCCACAACCATGGCGATGACAGAGAAAGGATTACCACCGGCCTTCTGCTCCTCCTGGATCCACTTTTCCACGGCGTAGGCGGTATGGCGCGCATTGTTCATGGCCTTTCTGAATTCCACCAGGACGCGCACATCAATCGTTCCGGTTTTAATGTCCTGCGACAGTTGCTTCAATTCTTCACTGGTTTTTTGCAGTCTTGAAGCGAGCTCTGGGCTTTTATTTTTATCGTCGGGCATGATCGTGCTCAATCGTCACAACAATCCAAGTGTGAGAAAGTCGATTTGTGAACCTGATAGATGAACAGCCCCGTAAGGGGTGACGTATTATAGCCCAAGCGCTTCAGCGTTGGGTGTGCGCAAAATGATGTTCGTCTCGTAGGGACGACGCGCTTCTTGCGGAATATTGTTTATAAACGAACCCACCGAACGCTTTATTCCCTTATCACGGCCTTCGCCAGGCTGCGTGGACGGTCCACATCGAGCCCGCGCAAAACGGCAATATGATAAGCCAGCAACTGTAAAGGAACAATCTCCAGAATGGAGGAGAGCATGTCCGGCGCGGCAGGTATATACAGGACGTCGTCTACAAGTCCTTCAATGCTTCGGTCTCCCTCGCATGCTAGAGCGATGACCTTTCCCGACCGTCCCTTGAATTCTTTGATATTGGATACGGTCTTCTCATACCGGAGCATGGCCTCCGAATCGCCGGGATCACATGTGGCGATCACAGCCATGACGACCCTGTCATCAATCAGCGCAAGCGGCCCGTGCAGAATTTCACCCGAAGGATATCCCTCGGCGTGTATATAAGAGACCTCTTTCAGTTTCAGCGCGCCATCCATGGCGATGGCATAGTGAACTCCGCGTCCGGCAAAGAAGAAATCTTCCTGCCGCCAGTATTTGCGTCCCAGCTCCAGGCAGCGTTGGTCCAGCTCCAGCACCGCCTTTAATTTTTCCGGGATGCGCATGAGCTCTGCCACACATTGCCCGGCATAGTCTTTGGAAATATTACCCCGCGCCTCGCCCAAATGGAGCGCAAGTCCGAAGAGCGCGGTCAGTTGCGCGGTAAAGGCCTTGGTGGAAGGAACCGATAGTTCCGGGCCCGCCTTGGTATGAATTCCTACATGGGCCTCTCGCATGATCGAGCACTCGGCAACATTGGAGATGGCCAGCACCTTGGCGCCGCTTTTTTTTGCTTTTCTCATGGCGCCCAGGGTATCGGCGGTTTCGCCCGATTGCGTAATCACCAGCATAAGGGTGTCGGGACCAAGCACAACCGGCCAGTGCTGGAACTCGCTGGCAAAATCTACTTCTGTGGGAATTTTCGCCAGGGCCTCAAGCATGAATTTGCCGGCAATGCCGGCATGACGGCTGGTGCCAGATGCCGCGATGCAGATTCTGTTAAGCGTTTTTAACTCATCCAGCGTCCAGGGCATTCGCTGGATAAAGCCGCCCGCAGATTTCAGGGGACCGGCCTCCTGGGCCGTTTCCAATACTGCCTGTGGCTGCTCATAGATTTCCTTGAGCATGTAGTGCTGAAAATGTTTCGGTTGGCTCATAATTTATCTTCGACTATCTTCCTGGCGTGTTCCGCTCTTTTGCATATTGCGTCAGACCTTCGAGGCTGCTTCGTATCGTGCCGGTTCGCACAGCCATAGGGCGGCTGAGCCCACAATGCCCGCGTCAACGCCATACTTTGCCGGAACCAGTGGAATTTCATTGGCCAGCGGGTTGATGCTCCACTTGGTGAGCTGACTCCGGATGTACGGGAACCATTCCTTGATCGCAGCTCCCACTCCGCCGCCAATGACAATCACCTCCGGTTCGAGCAGATCAACCACGTTTCCCAACCAGATTGTAAACAGGTCTGCCGTCTCCTGCAGCACCTCGGTCGCTAAAGCGTCCTTTGCGCGCCATGCCTTGACCACGGTTTCCGTGGTGATGATGCGGGCTTCTCCCCCCGCCAGTCTCAGAAGTCCGGCTCCATCGGAACTGGCCAGCAGTTTTTTTCGTGCCCGGGCAGCAATGGCCGGCCCTGACGCCATGCTCTCTATGCAACCATGCTTCCCGCATTCGCAACCCACCGGCGCGTGGAAATCAATGGTCATGTGGCCGCCTTCGGCCGCAGAGCCCGTTCTTCCATAGTAGATGTGCTGGTCCAAAATGATAGCAGTTCCAATGCCTGTCCCGATGGTGACATAGAAAACGGACTTGTAGCCCGCTCCTGCTCCCCATAGCGCCTCTGCCAGACCGGCGGCATTGGCATCGTTATCGAGCCTGCTGGGAATATGATAGGTCTTCAGAATTTCTGGAAGCAGGGCGAAATTTCGCCAGCACGGCAGGTTGGGGCTGTTGAGAACAGTTCCTTCGCGAAGATCGAGCGGACCCGGTGAAGAAACTCCGATGGCGTCGAATGCAACCGCTGGATTAGCCTGCATCACTGCTTTGATTGCGTTATGAACGCAGCTCATAGCGTCTGCTGCAGTGCTGCTGGTGTTCATGGGAACGCGTGTGCTGAAAACGATCTCTCCGTCTGCGTTCACCAATCCCGCAGCCACTTTGGTGCCACCGATATCGACCCCTAAGACCAGCTTCGTTTGCATGCTTCCTCGCGTACAGAGTTCATCGACAGCGATGTCCAACCGCAACATCGCAACTCACAAAAGTTGCTTTGGAATTCACGAGGTTTGTATACGCGAACGGCGACGTCATTACCATGCCCGCGCAGACGCGGGCCGCTGGTTACATGCTGAAACCAGTGTGCGGATCATTAACCTCAGAACCGGTGCAACCGAGCTGCGTCTGAATCCCAGCTACGTTCAAAATGCCGCGCCGATCACCGGTCCTATTGCTCTTCCTTGATGCCTTGTGAGGAGGCGACAATAAAAGAGCGCTGAATATGGGCACGCCCGAAGGGAGTTCCTATTGTGCGCAACCAGGGTTGCGCACAATAGGCGGACGTGTTCGATATCGTTCAACTGTCTTACCCACACACGAATCCAGCGGCTAGAAGTTGTACTTCAGCCCAAGCTGCAGGATGCGCGGCTCGTGTGTGCTTGTGACTTTGCCAAAAGTCCCGCTCTGGGTATTCAGATCGATCTGCTGGAAATTCGTGTGATTGAACACATTGAATGTTTCCAGGCGGAACTGGAAGTTCGAACCTTCGGTCACGCGGATGTTCTTGAACAACGACACATCCCAGCGCTCAACTCCCGGTCCACGAATGCTGCCCCGTTTCTCATTTCCTGGAAGCGGAACGCCAGCCATGCCCGGATCCTCAAATGCGGCTGTATTAAACCACTGCTCGGCCGTATGTGGCGCATTGGTATTTGGGTTGCTGATCTGATTGGGCCGGGCCGGTGAAATACTGCCGAAATTGCTGGTAGAGTCCAGGTTGACGTTAGGATCCAGCAAGCCTAAACCTGCCGGGTCAGTGGCAACGCCGTTTGCCGTCATGAACAGGCCTGATTCATAGGTGATGATTCCCGAAAACTCCCAACCGCCCACAAGATGTCCCACCCAACCCTGTTGTGACTTCATCCAGGGCAATTCATATACGAAGTTGGCGTTGAAGATGTGGCGGCGGTCGAAATCGGCCGGGCCGTACTCGGCGCGCAGGTTCGTGTTCTGTTGCGGCGAGGCAAAGTCGTTGCCTGCATTGGTCAGATCATGCGACCAGGTGTAGTTCAAATTGATCTGCGCGCCACCGTGGAAGTGTTTTTGCAGGCTCGTCTGCAGGGAATGATAGTTTGACTTGAAGATTGGCTCAGAAACGTTGATCGCTCCATATCCCTGGAACGGACGAACCACGTTGAGCACCCCAGCGTTGCCGGCGGTAATGGGACCCGTTGATGTAATGGGACCGCCGACCCCCGTGAAAGCAACGACGGAAGGATTGAGATACGCTCCTGCAAGCGGTTGATTGATGTCTACGATCCCAATCAGGTGCCTGCCTACGCTGCCGTAATAGCCAACGTCAAGGATGAACTTCATGGGCAGCTCCTGCTGCACATCCAAACTCCACATCTGCGTGTAAGGCAGATGCCAGCCAGTGGCAACGCCCTTCATGAATGCCGGGCTGGTGTTCGTGTCGGGCGCTGTTCCTGCAGGATTATCGAATGTAGTGTTGCTGATGCTTACTTTGCCCACGAAAGGCGGGTTAATGAACAGGTTATTTTCCAGGAAGCCGATCGCCGGCGAATCATGGAACATGCCATAGCCGGTCCGGATGGAAGTCTTGCCGTTGCCGAACGGATCCCAGGCGAGGCCAAAGCGTGGAGCAAAATCTGCATACGTTTGCCGTGCCACAGCATGCCCAAAAGGCGAGGGCTGGGAGGCATCCGCCACCGGGCTCAGGCCGGTAATGATGACTCCGTTTTGAGGCTGTCCCGTACCCGGAACAAGGTTGCCGCTGGGGTCAAGCTGCGGCGCCAACCCGGGATTGTAGAAGGCCGGATCAAAGTTTGTGGCACGTCCGAGGTCATCCACCGGTTGCCCATAATAGGTGTAGCGGACTCCGTAGGTAAGCGTCAGGTTGCGCAAGAGACGAAATTCGTCCTGCACGTACGCCTCTACCGTATGCTGCCGGATTTTGTTGTGGAAGTCTTGCAGTGCCTGGCTGAACGTCTGCACGTTCCCTAACAGGAAACTGGCCCACTCCTGTTGGGGCGAAGCAGACGCGAAAGGATTATTAGGAATACTCGGATCCGCATTGGGGTCAAAGCTGTAGAAACCGAAGCTGCCATTGCTCGGATTTCCGCCGGCGTCATTTTCATTCTTTTGATAACGGCTATAGGAAAATCCCAGTTTTACCGTGTGCTTGCCTAACACCCAGGTCAGATTGTCAAACCAGTTGTGGTTAATATTGAAATCACGATACGGCCCAAAACCTGCGAGCCCACTGAGACTACCGAAGGCCAGATTGGGAATTCGAGGCAGCGGCGAGGCAAAAGGCAGCTTGATCGCAGCCACCACATCCGGAGCGTTGGTAATTGTGCTCGTCCCCACAGGGTTGGAAATAATTCCACCCGAAGACCATGCATAACCCATCTCATTGAGCACTGTGGGCTTAATGGTCCAGGTTCCGCGAACCAGCAGATCCTTGCCGGGCGAATTCGTGTCGCTGGTGGCGTAGCCCAGAACGTTGGTAAAACCAAATAAGCCGGCGGGATTGACCGTCGGAATGTCATCGTTCATCCAGCGCCCTGTGACCATCAACTTGGGCGAGAAGGTGTGGTCTACGCGGATGATCTCTTGCCGGTAGTTGAACTGATTCTTGCCGCTCTCGGTGAGCTGGTCGGCAACCGGATCCTGCGGCAGAGGAATGTGGGAAAAGACATCCTTCAAATAGGCCACGGCGGCGGGATTAAAGTTCGCCGGGTTAATCACCGTTGCTGTTGTGCAAGGCGTGTTTGTCACGAAATCGAAACTCACGCACACCGGATTGGCAAAGATTCCCTTGCGCTCGTTCGCATTTGGGACTGTGATGACCTCAGGGCTCGCGGTAATGATTCTTCTGACCTCCTCGGAAAAGAAAAAGAAGGTCTTGTTCTTCTCGGTGTTGTAGTGCCCAGGAATAAAGATCGGGCCACCGAACGTGCCGCCAAAGTCGTTATACCGCAACGGATCGCGCGGCAACCGCTGTGTAGGATCTGCAAAGTGTTTGTTCAAATAGCTGTCTGCATTCAACACATCGTTACGGAAAAATTCGTAAACCCCGCCATGATACTTGTTGCCACCACTGCGGGTAATGATGTCAATTTCGCCGCCTGCCCCGCGCCCGAACTCCGGGCTGTAAAGGCTGCGCAGCACCTTGAACTCGGCAATGGCGTCTACGCTGGGGAAGTTAAGCAGGCTGAAGTTGCCGCCACGGTCTACGTTGTCGGCGCCGTCAATGGTCCAGTTATTTTGCGAAAAGCGGCTTCCATTGATGGAAAAGTCAATTTCGTTGGTCCCGCCGCCAGGGGTTTCCACTCCTACAAAGATCTTGTCTGACACCGCGGATGAAACTCCCGGCATGAGCGCCACCATCTCTTCATAGTTACGGGCGCTGAGCGCAAGTTCACGGATCTGTGTGCCGTCAATGAGGCCGCCCGCCGTGGGCGATTGGGTCTCAACTTGGAGCGCGTTGGACTCTACGCTCACCACCTCTTGCACGCTTCCTGGCTGCAGCACGGCGTTGACCGTCAAACGGTCACTCACATTCAGATCGATGCCGGTCTTGCTATAGGTCTTAAAGCCCTGCGCGCCCACAGCAACCGAGTAGCGCCCGATGGGCAACAAGGGCGCGACATAATATCCATTGTTGTCAGTCACCGCTGTGCGTAGCACCGCATTGCGGTCTGTATTGGTCACCGTGACCTTGGCATGGGGAATAATGGCCCCGGTCGTATCTGTTACCGTGCCTAATATGGTCCCCGTCGTTTCCTGGGCCATGACTGCGAAGGCGCTCAGGAACAATAGAATAGCGATCGTAATTGTTTTGCGTAGCATAAATTCCCTCCCAAAGAAAAAAGTCGGTGCTTGAACCGCTTCGGGTATGTCGTTAAACCCACTATTAAAACGATTCACTGCAAGTTTGTCAAGAAAAAAGGAGGAATGGGCAGAATTTCGCCCTCTTCGTGAATTGCTTCACGGTCTGGCAATAGCTATCCTGACCCAGGTAGAACCTTCCCTCCCACGGGCAAACATTATGATGGAGTGCTTAGGCTGTCAAGAAACTTTAGTAACCTTGAGCGGCAGAATATTCCCGTTAAGGGAAATCCTTGAACAGGAATTCCATCTGGAGCGGGTTTCAACAAAATAGGTTCTGGAATCGCTTGGGCAACGACGTCTGGGAGACACGTTGAAACGGGATCCGACAAGGAACGCAAACAGAAAATCGCCTGAATCGTACTTTGTAAAATCAAAACTTCTCACTTCTTAAGAGACTGTGCGTGTAGATTCCCGCACCACCAGTTCCGGCATGATCTTGCTGCGGATCACCGCATACTCGCGGCGCTCTAACCCCGCTCGGATGGCTTCCACAACCGTCTCCACCGCCGTGGTTCCCATGGCTTCCATGGGCTGGCGGACGGTTGTCAACGCCGGCATGGAGAATGCCGCCGGTGGAATATCGTCGAACCCTATGACCGAACACTGCTCTGGAACTTTGATTCCCAGTCGCGTCAGCATGCGGATGCAGCCAAGCGCTGTCATGTCATCGAATGCCATGATGGCCGTGAACGGACGCTTGCGCCGCAGCAGTTCCTCGATTGCTTTCGCGCCTCCCTCAAAGCCCGAGTTCGGCTCTCGCAGGTCGGGCAGTTCCAGAACCAGGCGAGAATCAATTTCCAGCCCTACCGAAGCTGCAAACGAGCGCACTCCCTTCCATCTGCGTGCGCTGTCGGCCAGCATCTTGGGGCCGCGGATAAATGCGATTTTGCGGTGCCCCAGCGAATAAAGATGCTGCAGGGCCCATTGTGCCCCGGTCTCATCGTCGGTAAGCACCGAGCTGATGGAACCGCGCTGCAGTTCGTAGCCCAGCACCACCGTGGGGATGTTTCGCTTTTCCAGATCGGCCAGCAGGTTGATGTCAACGTACATCCAGTTGGCGACTACAATCAATCCTTCCACGCGGCGTTCCAGCAACATCTCCAGGTAGCGCTCAAAACGGGTCCGGTCATTGTGCGCATCGGCCAGGATAGAAACATACGACACCCGGTAGAGGGTGTTTTCAATGCCACGCAAGATCGGCGTGCAAAATGGATCGGTCAGGTCGAGCACCATCACGCCCAGCGTCTGGTTTCGGCTGCTGCGCAACGAGCGCGCCAATTGGTTGGGACGGTATCCCAGCCTCTTGGCTGTCTTCTCGATTTTTTCCTTGGTTTGCGCTGGAATGTAGCGCGCCAGCGGAGCCTGGTTGAGGACAATAGAAACCGTCGCCGCAGAGAAACCGCTCTCCCGCGCCACATCACGAATCGTTGTCGTACCTTTTGCTTTTCGCAGATTCACTGGAAGTGACCTAGCGTAGCATAGCATCCTGCGCCGGATTGGAACCTTTTTTGCCTGGCGCCTCGAACTGGCATGGTTATGAGGGACTTTCTCGTCGTCGCTATCTATATTTAAGACGCGTGATTGCCCTCTTCCCTTGACATGAGGCTTTATACTTCCATATAGCTAAACCGATTTAATAGAAATATGCGCTCCGGGCTGGGTTCATCTTTAATTGTGCAAATACCGGCCGGTGACCTTATGAGGGAGAGAACAATGCTGCGTCTGCGATGGTTTTACTCTTGGTTCTTCTTTTTCCTGACGACCTGCGCCCTGCTTCCCGCGGCTTCAACTTCCACCGCCGCTCCGGCTAAACTCCAGCTTCATCAAGACTGGTGGATTCAATCCTCCTGCCAGACCCACGCCAGCGGCGACCAGCTTTCTGTTCCCGGTTTTCATGCTCAGGGCTGGCACCCTGCTCAGGTTCCCACCACGGTATTGGCGGCCCTGGTAGCGGATAATACTTACCCTGACCCTTTTTTTGGAACGAATCTAAGGCGCATTCCCGGCACCTCATATCCGGTCGGCTCAAATTTTTCGCATGATCCCATGCCCCAGGACAGTCCTTACCGCTGTTCCTGGTGGTATCGCACCGAATTCAAAGTTCCCGCCAGCTATCAAGGAAAAAATGCTTGGCTGAACTTCGCCGGAATCAACTACCGGGCCAACATCTGGCTCAACGGCAAACAGATCGCGGACGCATCCACCGTAAAAGGCGCCTTTCGCGCTTTTGAGTTTGAAGTTCATCAGGCTCTTCATCCGGGTGCGGCCAACGCTCTCGCCGTTGAGGTCTTTGCCCCCGAGCCGGGCGACCTGGCAATCAACTGGGTGGATTGGAACCCCATGCCGGCCGACAAGAACATGGGAATATGGCGAGACGTTTCTCTGGCTGCTACCGGCCCAGTTTCAATCCGCCATCCTTTCGTGAAGAGCGAGGTCGCTCCCTCTCTTGACTCAGCTTCGCTCTCTCTGACAGTGGAAGTTCGAAACTCTTCCGATAAGCCCATAACGGGAACGCTGAAAGCGTCTTTGGGAAACATTCGTCTTCAGCAGCCGCTCGAGCTCGCAGCTTCGGAAGTAAAGCAGGTGATACTAACGCCTGATGATTACCCGCAACTGAAGGTCGCCAATCCTCGCCTGTGGTGGCCTTACCAGATGGGCACGCCCAACCTGACCTCCGCCCACCTGCAATTTGAAATTGGAAATAACGTCTCTGACCAGGCTGATTTTCGCTTCGGCATCCGCCAGATTACCTCTGAACTCACCGACAAAGGCAACCGTCTCTTCCGCATCAACGGACGCCCCCTGCTGATCCGCGGCGGCGGCTGGTCGCCAGACATGTTTTGGCGACAGCCTCAACAACGCCTTCACGATCAGTTTCGTTACGTTCAGCATTTGCATTTGAACACCATCCGCCTTGAAGGAAAGATCGAGACTGAAGATTTTTTCAATCTCGCCGATGAAACTGGAATTCTCGTCATGGCCGGCTGGTGTTGCTGCGACATTTGGGAACAGTGGGATAAATGGAAACCGGAGACTCATCCTGTCGCCGTGGAATCGCTGCGCAGCCAGTTGCTTCGTCTGCGCCCGCATCCCAGTCTGCTGGTTTGGCTCTATGGAAGCGACGGGCCGCCGCCGGCCGAGGTCGAGAAAGAATATCTGCAGGTAGTCAAAGAAACGCTCTGGCCTAATCCTACACTGTCCTCCGCTTCGGCCGAGCCCACGGATGTAACCGGCGTCTCCGGAGTAAAAATGTCCGGACCTTATGACTATGTCCCTCCGCCGTACTGGCTCAATCAAACGGCAGCCAGCACAGTCAAGCTGGGAGGTGGCTTCAGCTTCAACACCGAAACCAGTCCGGGACCGGCGATCCCCACGCTCGAGTCGCTGAAAAAAATGCTGCCTGCCGATCATCTGGTTCCGGGCGACAGCGTATGGAATTTTCACGCCGGCGGCACTGAATTTTCCAATACGAAAATTTACGACAATGCCATGAACACCATTTACGGCCCTCCCGCGGACCTCGACGACTATCTCCGCAAATCGCAGGCCATGGCCTACGACGGCGAGCGCGCCATGTTCGAGGCCTACGGACGCAACAAGTACACCTCCACCGGCGTCATCCAATGGATGCTCAACAACGCCTGGCCCTCCATCATCTGGCATCTCTATGACTATTACCTGCAGCCCGCGGGCGGATACTTCGGCGCGCGCAAAGCCAACGAGCCTCTTCACGTGCAATATTCTTACGATGACCGCAGCGTGGTCGTCGTCAACAGCCAGTATCAACCATTTTCCGGGTTGAAAGTTTCCGCCGAAGTCTATGACTTCGATCTCCACCAGAAATTCTCTAAGCAAACCGATGCCGATGTTCCTGCCGACAGCAGCACGCGTATCTTCGTAATACCGGATACCGCATTGAATACAACCCCGGTCACCTTTGTGAAACTCTCGCTGCAAGATTCCGGCGGCCACATCGTCAGCTCCAATTTTTATTGGCTCTCGGCCAGGACTTCTTCTTTCGATTGGGAGAAAACCACTTTCTTCTATACTCCTTCGCCTTCGTACGAAGACTTCATCGCCCTGAACCGTTTATCGCCGGTCAAACTGCAAGCCACGGCCGGCTTTGCCCGGACGCACAATACCGTAACTGTCAACGTAAAGAATCCCAGCAACCAGTTGGCTTTCCAGGTTTGCCTGCAGGTTCTGCAAAAAGATGGCGAGAAAGAAATACTTCCTGTACTTTGGGACGACAACTATTTCACTCTTATGCCCGGCGAATCGCGCGTCATCTCCGCCAGCTTTGAGCCGTCACAATTGCAGCACGTTCAACCTGAACTCAAAATCAGTGGATGGAACATCGTGTCGCAAACCAGGCCCATATCGGCAACATCAACCGGCAACAAGAGAGCAGCCCGCGTGCAAGCGAAGAAATAGGCAAGCACTTCCTGAGCGAAGCCGAAGGCTCCGAGGATATTTGGGCTGAATGGGCTGCTGAAAGGCATTTCTACTGGGAGATCCTGGGTTAGTGAGCTTGCAGATTCGTGAATCAGAATCCATCAGTCTGGCCGAACTGTTTGTTTAATTAATTTGATCCAAAAACAGCTTGCTCGACCCAGGGCCGCTCATTATCATGTGTAGGCTTTCGATTCATACATCAACTTGGAGGCAACACCATGACCTGGGAAAAACCGCAATTTGAAGAAATTCTATTGAACTGCGAAATCAACTCCTACGCACCCGCCGAGTTGTAAACTGCTGCCTTCCGGGTACGAGTGAACAAGCATGATGGCCATGTTCGCTCGTCCTTAAGGCATCAACGTCCTTTGAGCTTTAAAGGGTTGTGTGAACTTACCATGGCTGTGAACTACCATGGACAGCACGGCTTTCAGAAGCTGCGGGAAAATTCAATTTTCTAGCGTTGAATGGTATGGGCTTTCCCGCTCCAAGGTTTCCTTGGGGTTATCAAACCATCTCTAGTAGTAAGATGAACAGCGGTGGCTACTAAATCTATAGCGACTGCAAGTGGCTCCGAGTTGCTCTCTTTAGAAGAGCTGCGTGCCGCTTTCCGCAATTTGGGCGAGCAGCGTTATCATCACCGCCATCCTTTTCATCTTCTTATGCACGAAGGCGGCTTGAGCCGCGGACAATTGCAGGCTTGGGCGCTGAATCGTTATTACTATCAGAGCCGCATTCCGATCAAAGACGCCATCATTCTTTCGCGCAGCGACGACCCTGCATTCCGGCGCGCATGGCGCAAGCGGGTCGTGGATCACGACGGCGATGCCGCCGGCCAGGGAGGCATTCAGCGATGGCTCAAACTGGCCGAAGCCACCGGTCTTGACCCGGCACGGGTCGTGCGTGGCGAAGAGGTGCTTCCCGCCACGCGCTATGCCGTGAATGAGTATTTGAACATCGTCCGGAACCGTTCCCTGCTGGAGGCGGTTGCTTCATCGCTGACCGAACTGTTCTCAAAAGATCTGATCACCTTGCGTATGGAGCGCCTGCGCGAACATTATCCCTGGCTTGCCGGTGGCCTGGATTATTTCCAGGCTCGCCTCCACCAGGCGCCCGAAGACGCGCACTTCGCCGTGCAATATGTGTATGAGCACGCGCAAACACGTACTCAGCAGGAACTTGCGATTGCCGCCCTGCGCGATAAATGTGACATACTGTGGGCGCAACTGGACGCGCTCTATTTCGCCTATGTGCAGCCCGGCTGGCCACCGCCCGGCGCTTTTCGCATCGCTGAATCGTAACGAGTTTAAAAAGATATGTCGCTTCCCGACGATTCCACTCAACCCCGCCTCGCTCCTGGCTGCCGTTGGGGCAACAGCAACGGAGACGACAAGATGTTGCTCTTCCCCGAAGGCGCGCTGCGTCTGCAGGGCACCGGAAAGAAAATCGTTGAGCTGTGTAATGGCCAACGCACATTCTCTGAAATCGTAAGCGCCTTGCAGACCGACTACAACGCCTCTGACCCGGCGCAAATCCGGCAGGATATTGCCGGCTTCCTTGAGCAGTTACGGCAGAAACGAATTTTGGATTACTGATGTTGCCCAACCCACTCGCGCTGATTGCAGAAGTCACCCATCGCTGTCCCTTGCACTGCGTTTATTGCTCCAATCCCTTGGAAATGGCAGCAGCCAAGTCAGAGTTAGCCACGGAAGATTGGATACACGTTTTTAATCAAGCTGCCGACATGAAACTGTTGCACCTGCACCTCACCGGCGGCGAGCCACTCGCACGGGCCGACCTGAAAGAACTGATCGCGGCTGCCCACACTGCCGGCCTCTACACCAACCTGATCACCTCTGGCATCGGCCTGACTGAGCCTCGCCTGGCGGCGCTGATCGAAGCCGGGCTCGACCACATCCAGCTAAGCTTTCAGGATTCCCGTGAAGACTCCGCCAACTGGATTGCCGGCGCCCGCGTCCACGCTCACAAGCTGGAGCTGGCGCGAATCATCCGCAAGCAGAAGGTCGCTTTTACGATTAACCTGGTGGTGCACCGCCAGAATCTCGATCACCTTGACGAGATGATCGCTTTGATCGAGGTGCTCAATCCTGACCGCATGGAGATCGCCCACGCTCAATATTATGGTTGGGCCCTGCAGAACCGCGCGTCTCTGATGCCAACCCGCGAGCAACTGGAAAAATCAGTGAAGATCGTTGATGCCGCCCGCGAGCGCCTGCAGGGCCGCATCCGCGTGGATTCGGTCACGCCCGATTATTACGCCCGTTATCCCAAAGCATGCATGGGCGGCTGGGGACGCCGTCTCCTGCTCATCGATCCCACGGGCAAAGCGCTTCCCTGCCACGCCGCTGGCGTGATTCCCGATTTGAAATTTGATAATGTGCGTGAACATTCGTTGCAGTGGATATGGGGCGAGTCGCAGGCCTTCCAGCAATTTCGCGGCGAGTCGTGGATGCAGGAACCCTGCCGCACCTGCGACCGCCGCATCGAAGACTTCGGCGGCTGCCGCTGCCAGGCCTTGTTGCTCACAGGGGATGCCGCCGCCACCGACCCCGTCTGCTCCCTGGCTCCTACCCATCATTTCGTAGAAGCCGCCCTGCTACAGATGAACACCGAACGTCTACCGATCAGCAACCCGGCAAATATTTCTTTCCAACGCTTAAAGGATGAAAATGCTCCACAAGTTGCCGGCCCCTGGCTCTATCGCAAGAATCCTGCATGAAACGCTTCCAGTCTCTGCGCCCTATGCGGTCAAATTCCATGATGCAACTCGAAGTCGAAACCTGAAACCAGCACCTAGTAAGACAGCGGCTTGGGCCACAAGCGCGCCTTACTGGTAACAGTCGCGCTGGCCCCGCCCGAGTCATTGATCGTCACTGTAACCGTCCATGCTCCAACCTTGATGTATGCGTGCGTGCCGATTACGTTATAGTTCTGGCCGACTCCGGTTGAAACTACAGTTCCCGCGCTGGGTGCGGTCCCGTCGCCCCAATCAATACTGGCAGAAAACTGCCCGGCGCTTCCGCTGGGATCGGTATCCATAAAGCTGGCTACCACAAGCGGAACAGCCTTACCCAAACGCACGTGTAGGTTGCGCCCAACAACATTTGCCAGCGGATAGTCAACCGGCTGGCAGGCGGAAAACTCCGAGGTATTGCCTGCCGGGTCGGTTGCGGTGGCGCTGATGGATTGCGCGGATGTATTGCTTGTCGAAAAGCTGGCGTTCAAAGTGGCGTTGCCGCCGCTATCTGTGGTGACACTTTGCGAACCCAGAGAAGTTTTTCCCTGGCCGTGGAGAGAAGGATCGCAGGCTGCATTACTGAAAAATTCCAGTCGGAAGGTAGTGTTGGGATTGCTGTTGAAGGTTCCATGGATAAGGGTGCTGCTGCTGCCGTCAAATGCCGCTGCTGTGAGCACGGGATAATTCTGCAGATTATTGGGACCAACATGACCGTTGGAATTATTAGGCGTAACCCCATCGTCCTTGAGGTCAATTCCCAGCCCCGTATTGGAGAAGATGGAATTGCCTTCGATGGTATTTCCCGTGGCGCCATTGTTAACCACAACCACCCCTTTTGCGTTAAATGCAATGACGTTGCCCGCTCCCGGAGCAGTGCCTCCAATAATGGTAGTGATGCCGGTGTCGACTCTCACCCCATCCAACCCATTGCCAACAGGGGCCGCACCGGTCGTATCAGTGCCGATAAAGTTGCCCTGCACTGCATTCCCGTTGCTTCCACCCCCGAAGATAAGTATGCCATTCTGAGAGTTTCCGGAAATGATGTTCCGTACTCCTGCAGATGTGCCTCCAATTATGTTATTGGTGGCGCTGCTGGAAACGCTCACGCCGTTGCCGCTATTGGCAATCGCCGCCGTGCCGGCGAGATTTGTGCCAATCAAGTTGCCTGTTACTGCGTTTCCGGTGGTGCCGCTGCCGGAAAATCCTATTCCATCAAGCCCATTACCTGAAATGACGTTCCCTGTGCCCGGCGCCATGCCGATGACGTTGTTGCCGGCGCCGCTGATGACAAATACGCCATAGCCGCCGTTGCCGATCGCAAAATTTGCTGTGAAATCAACGCCGATAAAGTTACCCAACACCGTGTTCCCATTGGTACCCGTGCCGGAAATCAAAATGCCATTGCTGATATTGCCCGAAATCACATTCCCCGAGCCTGCGCTCCCGCCTCCAATCGTGTTGTTAGTTGCGCCGCTGTTAACAAGTATGCCGTTGCCGGCATTGCCTAACGCGGCCGTTCCTGCAGCATTGATGCCGATGAAATTGGCTGCCACACTGTTGCCGTTGGTTCCAGGGCTGGTGATCTGGACCCCGGTGCCCGCATTTCCAGAGATGACGTTGCGTGCTGCCGCGGTCGAACCCCCAATGAGATTGGTGGTCGCGCCATTTTCTAAAAGCACACCCGTAACATTGGGAACTGCCGCTGCGCCGCTGGGATCAGTTCCAATGAAGTTCCCCTGAACGCCATTACTGCTTGTACCCGAGTCGGAGATAGCGATGCCAGCCATCGAGTTGCCGGAAATAATGTTCGCCGCGCTCGCGAGTTGGCCTCCAATCGTGTTGTTGCTCGCATTGTTGTTGATCAGGATGCCATTCAGACTGTTGGCCAGGCCAACTGTTCCCGCAGCGTTGGTGCCGATCAAGTTACCCAGTACAATATTTCCGGTCGTTCCCCCAAGGGTGATGCCGATGCCATTGCCATGGTTCCCCGAAATGAGATTGCCTGTTCCCGCGCTTATGCCGCCAATAATATTGTTGGCTGCCCCCGACTGGATGCGCACCCCATCCAAGCCATTGCCAACCGCAACTGAGCCGCTAACGTCGGTGCCAATGAAATTGCCTTCGACTATGTTCGCATTCGTACCCAGCCCTGCGATTTGGATTCCGTAAAGACTATTTCCAGAAATGACATTGCGCGCCGCTGCTGTCGTGCCTCCAATTGTGTTGTTAGATTCGCCGCTGGGGATCAGTATGCCGACCCCGCCGTTGGCCAACGAGGTATTGCCGGCTGAGTTGGTTCCGATGAAATTTCCCGTAATGGTATTGCCATTGCTTTGCAGGACAATTCCACCTTGCGCGAACCGGTTAATTACCAGTCCGCGCACCGTCGTATTTCCCGCCTGAATGGAAAGGCCCACGGCGCTTGCTCCGGCGCTCGCCCCATCAAGTTCGATCACAGGTGCATTAGCCACCCAACCCGGCTGGCTGGTTCCATCCAGGACTCCGGGATGCGACATCACCGGAAGCGGCGAGAGCGGGATGATGGTGTGAACCCCGCCTCCAGGAATATTAAAGGTAATGGTCGTCAGGTCTGGGTCGGCATTGAGATCCAGGATCGCCTGCCGCAGCGAGCCCGCCCCTGAATCATTCGTATTGGTCACAACTGGGTTCACAATTACCTTGCCCGTCATGCTGGCCAGGTGGACACGGCAGTAATAAGGAAAGCTGCCATCGTTATTAAAAGTAAAACTGAATGTGCCACTGGGAGCACTGAGGATAGTTGAATCCCATGTCCCACTGGGCGTACAACCTGGGGAACAGGTCCCGGAAGTAGTCGAATGTGTGCCCGAACTCCAGCTCCATTGCACCGTCTCACCCGCGTTGATGACGGTCGTGCTGTTGTTGCTAACAGCATCCGTAAATGCAAAGTTGCTGATAGTAACGTTTCGCGTCGCCGCCCCAGAAAGTGAAGCAAGCGAGAGCAAAAGCAGCACAGCGACCGCACGTAAGTAGCGCCGGCGTCCCGCCGGCTGTCCGGTGGGCATCTTGCCCACAGGCTTGCTCAAAGCATTGAACATCTCCATTTGCGCCTGCTCGCCGGGCAGTCCAAGACTTCATGCCCAAAGGTTTTAATTGCGGTAAATTAAGGAAGTAGGCGCAACTATATCGAAAGGTCGGCGGGCTTTGCAAGCAGACTTGGTTAATTTTGGGACCGAATCAGCTTATTGAGAAAAAGAGACTTACGGCAGGCGCCGCCATCTAAATTTGCTATGAGCATGAAAAAAATAAAGCTTGGTTCACAAGGCGCGATTGTCTCCCGCATGGGGCTCGGTTGCATGGGAATGAGTGAGTTCTATGGCGAGCGCAACGATGAGGAATCAGCCGCGACCATACTGCGCGCGCTGGAGTTGGGAATCAATTTTCTGGATACTGCCGACATGTACGGCATTGGCGACAACGAGGAGCTTATTGGGAAGACAATCCGCGGGCGCCGCGATGAAGTCTTTCTCGCCACCAAGTTTGGCAACGTCCGCAGCAAAGACAATCCCAACCAGTGGACAGTCAGCGGCAAGCCGGATTACGTCCGCGCAGCTTGCGAGGCTTCGCTGAAACGTCTGGGCACAGACTACATTGATCTCTACTACCAGCACCGGGTGGACCCGCAGACTCCGATTGAAGAGACCGTGGGCGCAATGGCCGGACTGGTGAAAGCCGGCAAGGTGAAGTATCTGGGATTGTCGGAAGCATCGCCGGCCACGATTCGGCGGGCGCACAAAGTGCATCCCATGACCGCGCTGCAGACAGAGTATTCGCTGTGGGAGCGGCACGTGGAGAAAGAAATCCTGCCCACGGTGCGCGAGCTGGGCATCGGCTTTGTGCCCTACAGCCCGCTGGGGCGCGGATTCCTGACCGGCGCGATTACCAGGGCGAGCGACCTCAGAGAGACCGATTCGCGAGCACTGCGCTTTCCCCGCTTCGCGCCTGAGAACTTCGGCAAAAACCAGGTGCTGGTGGAGCGCGTGAGAGCGATTGCCGGACGCAAGGGCGTGAAGCCCGGACAGTTGGCGCTGGCGTGGGTCTTGGCCAAAGGCGATGATCTGGTGCCCATCCCGGGAACCAAGCGCAGAAAGTATCTGGAAGAGAATGCCGCCTCGGCAGAAATCAAGTTGACCCCCGCCGAGGTAAGGGAACTGGAAGCCGCCATTCCGCAGAGCGAGATTGCAGGCGATCGCTACGCTGCTACGGGCATGCAGGCAATTGACCGCTAGAACAAAAAGCTTTGTATCAGGAGACGACTTTAATCGTTTAGATCCTTAAAATGCGGCTTGTAGCCCTGGGGTTAAATGTTGAGAGCGAAATGGTAATTGTGTAATTGGATCTATTGTGCAATTCACAATTACCAGATTACGCAATTGCCCGATTACCCAATTTCTCCGTATCTCCGTGGTGAGCTAAACTGCTGCCATGCACGTAAAAGTCCTAGGCTCCGCTGCCGGCGGCGCCTTTCCTCAATGGAACTGCGCCTGCCGCAATTGCTCCTCTCTGCGCGCAGGAACCTTCCAAGGCAAAGCCCGCACCCAGACCCAGCTTGCCGTCAGTGAAGATGGCATCTCGTGGTTCCTGCTGGGCGCCTCGCCCGATCTTCGCGTCCAGATCGAAGCCACGCCTGAGTTGCACCCGCGCAGCGGTCTTCGCCAGTCGCCCATCGCCGGCGTAGTGTTGACCAATGCCGATATTGATCATGTGCTGGGATTGCTCTTATTGCGTGAACTGCAGCCCTTCCGCGTCTATGCCACTCGCTCCATTCACCGCATTCTCCGCGAAGATAACAATATGTTCGCCATGCTGAACCGCATACCTGGCCAGGTGCAGTGGATAGAAATTGCTCCTCAGCAACTCTTCTCGCTCGACATCATAAGCGGCAAATCTTCCGGCTTAAAGTGTCTGCCCATTTCTTTAAGCACGCACTACCCCGCTTATCTTCCGGACGAGCGTGCCGCTGAGCTGGCGCCCGGCGAAGCCCTCTTAGGACTCATCCTTGAGTCTTCCTCTGGAAAACGCCTGGCTTTCATGCCTGCGATCCCGCAGGTAGAAGATGCCCTGCTCAAACAGCTCGATTCCACCGACCTCATGTTCTTCGACGGCACCTTCTGGAGCGATGACGAGCTGATCCAGGTGCAAGGCAGCGGACAAACCGCCCGCCAGATGGGCCACATCCCCATTTCTTCTCCTGAGGGCAGCCTGCAAAAGCTGGCAAAACTTCGGCACCCTCGCAAGATTTTCCTGCACATCAACAACACAAATCCCATACTCGATGAATCCAGCCCTCAGCGCCATGAGGTGCTGGCAACCGGCTGGCAGATAGCCGAAGACGGCTGGCAGATCGATTTGTAAAGCGCTCAGCCCGCAAGAAATCTTGAGCTGACAGTTGCAAGGCTCAGATAAGAACTGTGTGGCACAGCCGTCCCCGGCTGTGGGGTAAAGGATGCGGTTCTCCAGCCCTGATGCCTGCGATACATCAATTCCTTAGCATCTCTATCCCAAATCCGTGATATCACAACGTTCACTTTTGGAGAATTGTGGGGCATCATTGATCCGAAGTGTCCACAAATTGAAGTGTCTATAAATCAAACATGTCTGGAACAACTGAGAAATATCTATGCCAGACCTGGAAAGTTATAACGGGTCAAAGCGGCACTTTCGAAAGCAAGTAAGCAGTCAGGTTCTCGTTTTTTTCATTACTTTCATTTTTGCGGTAGGCTATTGATTCCTGACCACTTAGTACAGCATGGATTACTTGATGTAATAGGGGGGTGGGAAGAGCCTGGAGTAGTAGAAAACACAGAACTGACGGTCCCGGTCACACCCGTCCGTATGTGAAAATAGGGCTGGTTAAATCACCGATGTTGAACCTTATTGCCAGAACGGAGTTGTCGCGCCGGCTCACGATCCTGATCGTGATCGTCAGCGCCATTCCGCTCTTTGGCCAGCGCGATCTTGGCGAACTCCGCGTCCTCACCACAGATGCCGCCGGCCTCTCTCTCCCTGGCGCTGTGGTCCACCTCTCCAGCCAGGAGACGCAGATACACCAGCAGGCCGTCGCCGATGACAAAGGCCGTTGCGGCTTCCGGAATCTTCCCTTCGGCGTCTATCAGCTCCAGGTGGAGCATCCCGGCTTTACCGCCGAGACCCGCTCCGTGCAGATTCACTCCGAAGTTCCTGCAACTGAAAATTTCAGCCTGCGAGTTGAAAAAGTCGAGACCAGCATCACCGTGACCCAGCCGGATACCTTGCTCGACCCCTCCCGCACCGGGACCGTCTTCCACATGGGGCTGGAGAATCTTCAGGAGCGGGCGGCCGCCAAGCCTGCGCGTTCTGTTATTGACCTGGTGGATACTGAGCCTGGCTGGCTCCTTGAAGCCAACGGGGTGCTTCATCCCCGCGGCTCTGAAAATCAGGTGCAATACGTTCTCGATGGCTTTCCTATTTTGAATAACCGCTCCCCTGGCTTTGCTCCAGCTCTGGAGCCCGGAGACGTGCAGGAATTAAGCGTCATGACCGGCACCTATCCCGCCGAATATGGACGCAAGTTGGGCGGGGTCATCGAAGTTCAAACCGAACAAGCCACTCCCGCCGGGGCACACGGCGCCGCCGAATTTGAAGCCGCCACTTCAGACACCTTGCACGGTTATCTTTCCGGCGGCTATACCCGGGGACGCACCTCCGCGTTTGCCAGCCTGGGCGGCGGAGAAACCGACCGTTTTCTCGATCCTCCGGTGCAGCAGAACTTCACCAACCATGCCTCTTTCGGGAATGCTACGGTCCAACTTCAGAGAGATTTCAGCGATCACGACCGCCTGAGCCTGGCCGCCGAACATGCCAAAACTGATTTTCTGGTACCCAACGAGCTCGTGCAGCAGCAAACCGGCCAGCGCCAGAAGCGCAGTGATAGCGAGACCGCGGCCCGGCTCTCGTATCAGCACGTTTTCTCCGCGAATGTGGCCGGCAATGTTCGCCTCAGCATCAACGATGTTTCGGCAAGCTTATCGTCGAACGCTTCCTCAATCCCCATTCTCGCCAGCCAGGACCGTGGCTTTACCACCGGCTACGCAGGCGCTGCCGTCTCCGCCGACCTTGGCAATCAGCAGATCAAAGCCGGTGCTGATTTCATTCTCGCTTCTATCCATGAGCGCTTTGCTTATCTGATTTCCGATCCTTCGTTCTTTGATCCCGATGTCCCTCCTGCCTTCCAGTTCCACGGCTCGCACCGCGATTTTGAGCCCGCGCTCTTCGTGCAGGATCTGATTCGCCTGCATCGCTGGACCATCAGCGCCGGTTTGCGCTGGGACGACTATCGGCTCCTCGTCCGTGAAAATGCCGTCAGCCCCCGCCTCGGGATCGCCTACCGGTCACCCTGGCATAACCTGGTGCTGCACGCTTCTTACGATCGCGTCTTTCAGACCCCGGCCATTGAAAATCTTTTGCTGGCCAGCTCATCTGCGGCCCAGCACCTGACCGCTGAGACTACGGGCTTGCCGGTTCGTCCCTCCCGTGGCGATTTTTATGAGATTGGGTTCTCCAAAGAAATCGCGAGCCATCTGCGCATTGACGCCGATCACTTCTGGCGTCGGGTTGCGCACTTCTCAGATGATGATGTCTTCCTGAA
>DASREY010000235.1:0-5781 GCA_035651775.1 Terriglobales bacterium | reverse complement strand
CGCCGACCCTCACAGGCGCGCGTACAGGCGCGGTGACTTTCACCGACAGCGCATCCACTGGCACGCAGGGCGCGAGCCTGAGCGGCGCCGGCATTCCTCCAGCGCCGGCAGTCACGCTGTCTCCCACCAACCTGACGTTTGCTGGCCAGACAATCAACACAACCAGCGCCGCCCAGACGATTACGCTGACTAACAGTGGCACGGCTGCACTGTCGATCAGCAGCATAGCTGCCAGCGGCGATTTTGCTCAAACCAACAACTGCGGAAGTTCGCTGGCCCTAGGCGCAAGCTGCAACATCAGTATCACATTTACGCCAACGGCAACGGGTTCACGTTCCGGCAATCTGACAATCACGGACAATGCAGCCGGCAGTCCGCAGTCGCTCAGCCTGACCGGTACGGGGAACCTGTTGAACTACAAGGTGTGGATGGCGCAGGACCCGGCCTTGGGACACCAGATCGGAAGGGCCGATGGAGATGGCTGGTCCGTGGATCCAAACCAGGATTCTTCTGGTTGGATGCAATACGGCCCCTACGTGGGTAATCTGCCGGTTGGTAACAACGTTGCGATATGGAACCTCATGATCGACAACAATATTCCCTACCAGCAACAGACGGGCGGCATAATTATGATTGACGTCAATGACGCCACCACGCAAACGCGAATCGCATCCCAGGTGATCACTCGCCTGCAGTTCAACGCTGCCATGACCTATCAGGAGTTTGCACTTCCGTTCACGGTGGATACAAGCAATGCTGGGCACACCTTTGAGTTCAGGATCTGGTGGTACGGGGGAGCTTACGTGAAAGAACAGTTTGCCGGCTTTGTGCATCCACAATGGAATGCACAGGACTCATCCCTGGGACACGTGCTCGGACGTGCCGATGGAGACGGCTGGTCCGTGAATGTGAGCCAGGATACCTTCGGGGGATGGATGCAATACGGTCCATACACAACCACCGTACAGCCCGGAAATAACGTGGCCGTATGGAACCTGATGGTCGACAACAACACCAATGACAACAATGGAATCGTCGTGATTGACGTTAATGACGCTACCACACAAACACGAATCACATCGCAGATCGTCACTCGCATGCAGTTCAACACACCGATGACCTACCAGACTTTTGCCCTCCCGTTTACGGTTGATCCCAGTCTCGCCGGGCACCAGTGGGAGTTCAGAGTGTGGTGGATCGGGTGGTCCTACACGAAAGAACAATGCGTCGGTTTCTTGCCTGTACCCTGACGAAAAAACTGCACCTTCAGGACGCCCTGCCAACCAGCAGAGGCGTCCTGATTCAGAATCTCAACAACAGCCAGGGCAATTTCAGCACCAGGACCCCGGCCGCTGCAACTCTTCGAAGAAGTAACAATCCCCATCGCGGTGGCCTTGCGGATTACAGATCACGCAAATTCAGGATTCACCGCCGAGGCGCGAGAGAGAGTAGATAAAAGATTTCTAATACCCCTTTTGCTTATCCACCATGTTTCGCAATGGTTCTCCCGCGAGATAGCGGCGCAAATTATCAGCGATGAGGGCATAGTGACGCTCCCACAAGTTTCTGGCCAGGGCGGCGGTGTGGGGTGTGATCAGGAGATTTTCCAACGACCACAGAGGAGACTCGGCCGGCAGGGGCTCCGTAGTAAGGACATCGAGAGCCGCGCCGCCGATCTGCTTTTTCTGCAGACATTCAAAAAGGGCAGTTTCATCAATCAGGGCGCCGCGGCTCACGTTGAGCAGATAAGCCTCAGGCTTCATTCTGGAGAGCCGCTCGCGATTGAAAATAGTTTTCGTGTTCGGGGTTGTGGGAAGCGTAATGAGCACGAAGTCGGCCAGGGGCAGAAGGCGGTCGAGGTCGTCCATGGAATGCACCTGGTCGGCGCCCTCCGCGCCTCTCCCCACGTTTTCTCGGATGACAATGATCTTCATGCCAAACGCCTTGGCGCGCGGAATCACCTCGCGGCCTATGCTGCCTGCGCCCAGCAGAAGCAAAGTCGCATCCGCAAGCTCGCGCGGCATGGGAGACTCTTCGCACATCGCGCCCTGCCCCCAGATGCGCTGCTGCTGATAGCGAAAGGCCGAAGGCAGGCGCTTGGCCAGCGCCAGCATAAGCGCGAGGGAATGCTCGGCAACGCCACGGCCGTGAATCGTGCGTCCGTTCGTGAGGATGACATCGCTGGCGATGATCTCTGGAAACATAAACTGCTGGACGCCGGTTGACGGCGAATGTATCCAGCGAAGCTTCCTGGCCTGCTGAAACTGCTCGGGGCGTAAAGACGCGCCGATAAAAATTTCTGCGCCCGCCATTTCTTCCGGCATGCGGTCGTAATTGAGAAGTTGGACAACTTCTACATTGGGGAATTCAGCGCCAAGGCGGTCGCCCACCCAGGTGGGACTGTTCCAAAGCGGGAAGCGGTGAGGATGGACCAGGAGCAGTTTCACGTTTCGAGTTTCCAGTTTCAAGTTTTCAAGTTTTTCGCCGCGAATGAACGCGGATTTGCGCGGATTTTTTCAAATCCTTCAAAAACTTCTTATTCGTCTAAGTTTTTAGTACCCGCAAATCTTTTCCTGTCATGTCTTTAGGCTCATCAATCTCAAGCATCGCCAGCATTGTTGGCGAGATGTCGCGCAGAGCGCCGTCGGGACGCAAAGAATATTGTTTGGCGTTTTCGCCTACCAGGATTAGTGGCACCGGGTTCGTGGTGTGAGCGGTGTGCGGACCGCCGGTAACGGGATCAACCATCAGTTCGGCGTTGCCATGGTCGGCGGTGATCAGCATGGCGCCGCCGCGCTGGCGCAGAGCGGTGTAGATGCGTCCCAGGCAGCCGTCAACGGTTTCAACCGCTTTGACCGTAGGCTCAAGTTTGCCGGAGTGGCCGACCATGTCTGCATTGGCAAAGTTCACGATGATGACGTCAAAGGTCGCATCCCGGATTCCCTTCACCACGGCATCGGCGATTCCAGATGCGCTCATCTCCGGCTTGAGATCGTAGGTCGCAACCTTTTGCGAGGGAACCAATACGCGGTCCTCGCCGGGAAAAGGCTGCTCTACCCCACCGTTGAAGAAGTAGGTGACATGCGCATACTTTTCCGTCTCAGCCACGCGCAGGTTGCGCATGCCCAGGTTGCCCATGACGTTGGCCAGAATGTTGGTCAGCGACTCGGGAGGCACGACCATCGGCAACGCAAATTTTTTGTCGTACTCGGTCATGCAGATGTACTTGAGATTTTTAGGAATGCGGCCACGGGGGATGGCTTGATCGAGCGCTTCGGCATCGGGCAGGTCACGGCCCGCTTCTTTGTTGATACCGCTTTCACGGGCGAGGCAGCGGGCAACCTGGCGGGCACGGTCGGCGCGGAAGTTAAAACTAATGCAGACATCTTCGTCGCGAATGTTGCCCAAAGGTTCGCAGCGATCATCGATACAAACAAAGGGCACGATGAACTCATCGGTCAATTCTTTGTTATAAGAATCTTTAATTCCCTGCACCGGATAGGCATAGCGACCGCCATCGCCGCGGCCCTCCACCATGGCGGCGAAGGCTTTTTCCTGGCGCTCCCAGCGACGGTCGCGATCCATGGCGTAGTAACGACCGCTGACGCTGGCCACTTTACCCACATTGAATTCGCGCATCTTCTGCTGAAGCTGCTGCATGTAGCCGGCGCCGCTGGTGGGCAGGGTGTCGCGGCCATCCATAAAGGCGTGAATGAATACACGCTCCAGGCTGTTCTCTTTGGCCATCCGCAGCAAGGCATAGAGATGATTCTGGTGCGAGTGCACGCCGCCGTCGGAGAGCAAACCAAAAATATGCAGCCGCCGACCGCCGCCGCGGGCATGCGTCATGGCATCGACAAGAACGGGATTGCGGAAGAATTCTCCGTTCTCAATCATGACGTCGATCTTGGAGATATCCATCGAGACTACACGGCCGGCGCCGATGTTGAGATGGCCGACCTCGCTGTTGCCCATTTGCCCGTTGGGCAAGCCGACGTAGGGGCCGCTGGTATGGATAAGGGTGTTGGGATAGTCGAGTAGAAGCTGGTCGTAATTAGGCTTACGCGCCAGTGCGATGGCATTGGCTTTGGTCTCAGCGCGAAAGCCCCAGCCATCAAGAATGATGAGGACGAGTGGTTTGGGTCGGGTTGGCATGGAAATTGAAATTGTAAATGAAAGGCACGTCTTTTTCCGCCGCGGATGAACGCGGATCAACGCAGATCAAATATCATTGGGCGAGTCTCTATAGTCATCTTAGCCACCCAACCTAAGCTGCGATCAACGGGATGGCGACCAGCACAGCCACCATCCCGGCTGTCTGGATACGGTTCATGCGTTCTTTCAGAATCGAACTCGCCAGGATGACGGTGGTCACGGGATAAAGCGACGAAAGCACGACAGCAACGTCAAGCCTGCCAAGCTGCGTGGCCAGCATATAGAGGCCGTTGCCGGCGGTGTCCAGAGTTCCGGTGAGCACCGCAAGCGGCAGCAGCTTAGGAGAAGGAAACGAAGACTGCCGCGTGAAGAGGCAAAACCCAAGCATGAGCAAAGCAGAGGCCAGACGCGACACGCACAAAGGCCAGAGCACGGCTGTGGCGCTGGCCAATTTCATGCAGGTTAGAAATCCACCAAAACCTACGCCGGCAAGCACGGCAAGACCCATGCCAGCGGGACGCTCATGAACAAGCTCTGGCTTCGACACGAGCACGATGCCGATTATCGCAATAACGAAGCCGATGAGCTGAAGCTTGCCGGGCCTGCCTTGCAGCAGAATTCCAACTGCCACCGGAAGCGCTGCCGTAATGACAGCCGCGACGGGAGCATTGATTCCCATTTTGCCAATCGCCAGCGCCCGATAAAAAGCGGCCAGGCCGATGCTGCCGAGCAGGCCGCCGGTCATGGCCCACAATAAAGAAAGACGAGAAGGCATGGACTCACGCGTGAGCAAGATCAAGGCCAGCACCAGCAAAAAACCGGTAGTGTGCGCAGCCACCACCAATCCGAAAACACTGGTGCGTTTGGCGGCAATGCCACCAGTGAAATCTCCCGCGCCCCAGGAGGCGGCAGATGCCAGGCTGAGACCCACTGAAGCGAATCCACTTTGAGCCAAACTATGCTCCCAAGGCGGAAGCAATGTCGCCGTTATAGTTGAGCGCAGCGATACCAGGAAAGCGGGCAGAATCGCCTAACTCTTCTTCAATGCGCAGCAACTGGTTGTACTTGGCGATGCGGTCGGTGCGCGAGGCCGAGCCGGTTTTGATTTGTCCGGTGCCGGCGCCGACGGCGAGGTCTGCGATAAACGTATCTTCGGTTTCGCCCGAGCGGTGGGAGGCGATGGATGTGTATCCGTTGCGGCGGGCCATCTCAATGGCATCGAGGGTTTCGCTCACCGTGCCGATCTGGTTGACTTTGATCAGAATAGAATTGGCTACGTCCTCTTCAATGCCCCGTGCCAGACGGTCGGTATTGGTAACGAACAAATCGTCGCCGACGAGCTGGATTTTCTCGCCGATTTCCTCGGTCAGCAGCTTCCACCCATCCCAATCATCTTCCGCCAGGCCATCTTCAATGGAGACGATAGGATACTTGTTCGCCCAGTCAGACCAATAACGAACCATCTGTTCCGAGCTGTGCTCGCTCTTATCGGACTTCTTGAAAATATATTTGCCGTCTTTGAAGAACTCGCTTGCCGCGGGATCGAGCGCAATCGCAACCTGGCTGCCGGGAGCGAAACCGGCGGCCTGAATCGCTTCCACCACCAACTCAATTGCTTCTACATTC
>DASREY010000234.1:0-24227 GCA_035651775.1 Terriglobales bacterium | reverse complement strand
CACCCGGCCCGGATGACGCCTTCACGCAACCCACCGCCTTCACAGAAATCGGCCCCGGAGGCACATCGGTAAAAGATTCGTCGGGAACATAATTGTTGACCACGACGGCCGAATCCACGGTGATAACCGAGACGCTGAGTGGTTCCTCGGGGCATAGAGGCCGCACACCACAACCGGGGTCCCCGTTCGCCGGACAGAAGGCGGCAAAGCGAACCCCAAACCCATCCTTCGGCACCTCTTGCAACGAGCTGAAGTGAGTGAATGGCGCGGGCACAGGTTTATCGGTGTACCAGAACTCCGGCCAGGCACGATGGCTGCCGTGGCTGTCATCGCTCACATCAAATGCGACAGTGCCTGTGCGCCCTGCGATGTCGAACGGCTGCTTGGGATACATGGCCAACGACGTCACCCCGTGCTGGTCGCTCACCGCCTCTACAACACGTCCATTGCAGATGGCGACATCGTTCGGAGGTTGCACCTGAACACTCTGCCCGCACTTCTCCAGGGTGGTAGGCGATGCATCATAATATTGGCCCTGCCCCGAGTTCACTCCGCCGAGCAGCCGGGAAACACCCCACACAGTGCCGTTCAAATCTCCAGAGCGATTCCCGGTTCCGGTCGGCTGGTCGAAAGTTTCACAGAAAGCTGGCACTGCCTCCGGAGCGCTAAGAAACTGGCACGCCGATTGTGCCGATGCCGGTATCGCCTGGGCTGAGGACTGTGCGCCTGCAATGGTAGTCGCCAACAGGCATACCGCGAATGCAATCCCGCACTTCTTTATCAAGAGCCGTCTCCTAATGTTGCTTCCCGAACTTATCTAAAAAATATCCTTATGAATAACTGGTGCGAGCAGCCAAAAACGCACGAGGAAACCTGAAGATTTTTGGGGAGAATTCCGATATTCGGAGCGCTTCAGTCTTAAAGCTGTGCCCCTCTGACAGATCGAACAAAGATTGCGCTTTCCGGACTTATTCTGTTCAGAAATGTCAGTTAACTATTGAGCGGATTATTGTCGTATGAAGAGAGAAAGCAGCCAAGTATCTTCAGGGCATGTCCTACGACCCAACCTGGGCAGCATTAAGTCAACATACGCGTAGGAAAATGGGCGATACTCGGGGCAGGCACAAGAAAGGCAAGCCCACTCGGCAGCATCGTGGTCACGAAGCAGCACTGGTGAGAACAGCTTTTATATTCAACTCAAACAAATTATCTAGGCGTAGGCCGCGGAGAACGATTGACAACTACACCCGGCGAGATACTACCTGCGAAAGTTCCATTGCCAATGTATACAGCCTGCACATTGTGGACTCCCACCCGGAGTTGGCTGTTCCAGTTCGCCTGCCCGCCCGTCAAGGTAAGTACAGGTCCAAGCTGTTGGTTTCCTTCCAGTAGTACAACCGAATCGCCGTCACTGCTTCCGGGGACACTGATGACAAAATTCGCACTCTGTGGAACCCCCTTTGCGAAGCCGAAAAACACAGGTACTGGGCTCCCGCTATTCACTGTAAGTGTTGTATTGCTGGCCGTCCCGGTCGCCCTCACTATCTGGGTCAGGAGGGAAGAAGTGCTCGCGGCAAAGGTGCTGTCGCCTCCGTAGACAACCGTGATCTTATGTACGCCGGCCGCCAGAGACGAAGTCGTGACACTGACTTGGCCGGAGACCAGTGGCAGAGGACCACCGCCAAGCATGGACGAGTCGAAAGCATCCAGGAAGGTCACGGTACCGGTGGGCACGCTAGGCGATTGCGGCCCCACTGTGGCAGTGAACGTCAACGAATCACCTGCCACGGAAGGATTGGTTCCGGCCGTCAGCGCAATACTCGTATTACTGGCGGCTTTGACGACCTGTGGCAGAGGGGACGAAACAACAAGACTGCTGAAATTCTGGTCACCACTATAGACAACAGTAATGCTGTGCGTTCCAACAGGGAGAGTAGAGATTGTAAGGCTGGCATGGGCGGTGCCGTCGAGCGTAACCGGTGGACCCAAGACATTGGTATTTTTGTCCAGGAAAGTTATCGTGCCCGATGGAACGCCGGTGAATTCCGGAGTCACCGTCGCAGTGAAGGTCAGAGACTGACCGAAGAAGGATGGATTGGTTCCACTGGTCAAAGCGACAGACGAACTGCTGGTAGCCTGGTTAACAATTTGAGTGAAAACAGCTGAGTTGCTGCCTATAAAATTTGCATCACCACTATAGGAAACTGTAATCGAGTGCGAACCCAGAGTCAGAGTGGAAATGGAAAGAGTCGCTTGGCCGTTATTGTCCAGCGCGACTGTGCCTAAAGTGCTTGCGCCATCGGTGAAGATTACGGTACCGCTGGGCGTGCCAAAATTGGAAGAAGTCACCGTGGCAGTAAAGGTCACAGGTTGGCCGAATACCGAGGGTTTTATGTTGGACACAACACCAACACTGGATGGTTCGGGCACAACCAGAAAAACGAAGGCTGCAATGGCGCCGGCAATGGGGCTGCTTTGGCCAAATCCGCTGCCGCCAGGTTGGATGGAATCTGCAAACTGCCCATCGATAGCATAAGCGTAGACAATATGAATACCGGGCAGCAGCGGCGCGAGTGGACCACCTGTGAAGGTGGATGCTGAACCCGCAGCTTTGAGCCAGAAACCCTGCCAGGAATCAAACTGGAAATATACATTCTGCACAGGCGGAGCTATCGGATTGTACAAGCTATTGGTTGTAAAGGTGAATTGATTTCCGGCCGCCGGAGCGATTGATGTGGTCAGCGGAATGGGCTGCACTTGTTGCTCGGTCGCGACCGTCACATTGGCGCTGCCGTTGTTGGCTATATAAATTGTGTTGGTCACTGGATTGACGGCAATATCATGCGGAGCAGTGCCTGCATTTATTATTTTCGTGGAGTTCGTGGCCCCGTCAATCAGGGTCACATTGCCACTGCCGTTGTTGGCCACATAGATCTTATTGCTTACCGGCTCTACCGTGATGGCAATTGGGTTGGTTCCCACGGTAATCGGGGCACCAGTGGTGTTGTTGGCTCCATTGATTATCGTCACATCGCTGCTGCCGTTATCGGCAACATAAATCAAGTTGGTCACCGGGTTCACCGCGATTGCAGTGGGGCTGCTCCCCACGCTTACCGGCGGAGCGGTTGTGTTGTCTGCCCCGTTGATTACCGTCACACTGCTGCCGCCATTATTTGCAACATAAATCTTATTGGTCAGGGCATTCACCGCCACAGCCGCCGGATCGGTTCCAACGTTGACCGTGGTGGTGGCATTGTTATTCGCCGCGTCGATGATGGTGACGTTGTTATCCCCGCTATTGGCAACATAAATCTTGTTGGTCACAGAATTGACGGCCAACGCTACAGGCGTGCTTCCCACACTGATCGTGGCAATGTTGTTATTCGTTGCGTCAATTACGCTTACGCTGTTATCGCCGTTATTAGCCACATATACATTGCTGGTTACAGGATTAATGGCTAGAGCCGTGGGACCCGTTCCTACGCTGACTGGCGTGACCGCGTTATTATTTGTTGCGTCAATTACGCTTACGCTGTTGTCGCCTTTGTTGGCCACATAGATCTTGTTGGTAATGGGGTTGACCGCAACAGCACTGGGCGTGTTGCCCACGCTGATTGCCGTGGCCATATTCGTCACACCGTCAACGACAGTCACATCATTACTGCCCTGATTGGCCACATAGATTCTGTTGGTCACAAAGTTGGCGGCCACCGCAAAAGGATTGGTACCGGCGCCCGCTGTAGCGGTTTTATTCGTAGCTCCGTCAATTACGCTCACTGTGCTGTCGCCATTATTGAGCGCATAAATTTTATTGGTCACAGGATTGACCGCCAGCGCCAGAGGCGCACTGCCCACGTTCACTGTAGCGACTACGCTGGTGCCATCAATAATGCTCACAGTGTTGCCGCCGGTACTGCTGCTGTTAGCGACATAAATCCGGTTGGTTGCTGCATTGACCGCAATCGCCACCGGCAGGTTGCCGACACTTAACGATACCGGCGGGCGGGCGCTCGTTCCATCGATCACCGTGACTTTGCCGCTGGTATTATTGGCAACGTAAATCTGGTTGGTAACCGGATTGATGGCCAGTGCGCTGGGGTTGAACCCGGCATTGTTGATTGTGCTGGTGGCATTGCTATTGGTCGCGTCAATGACGGAAACGCTGTTGGTGTTGCTGCTGCCGAAGTTGGCCACATAAATCTGGTTGGTGACCGGGTTGACGGCAATAGCCGAGGGACTGGTTCCAACATTCACGTTCGCCGGGCTGTTGTTGGTCCCATCAATTACGGTTACATCGTCGCTGCCGCTATTGGCTACATAGATCTTGTTGGTGACCGGGTTCACCGCCACAGCATTGGGCGCGGTGCCCACCGTGACCGGCGCGGCGACTGAGTTGTTGCCTCCATTGATTACGCTGACATTATTGCTGCCGGTGTTCACGACATAGATGAAGTTGGTCGCCGGGTTGATTGCGATGGCCGAGGGAGCGGTGCCCACCGTAACCGGGGCCGCTGTTGTATTGTCAGCGCCGTTGATCACGGTCACGCTGGCGCTGCCATTGTTGGCCACGTAGATCTTGTTCGTAACCGGGTTCACGGCGATCGCCTTGGGAGCGCTCCCGGTGTTAACTGTGGCGACCGTATTAGTGGCGCCGTCGATCACAGTCACGTTGTTGCTGTTCGCGTTGGCAATGTAAATCTTGTTGGTCACTGGATTGACCGCGACCGCAGCCGGAGCGGTGCCGACCGTGATGGTCGTAGTCACGGTTTGTCCCCAGGCCGGAATCGTGGCCAGCCACAGCAACAGCACTCCGCCAGCCGATAAAATCACGGCGCCTGATCTGCTCGAAGAATCCAAACTACTCCACCGCCATGAGCCGGCAATCTTCCAACGTACACGCATTGCAAAAAGCTCCTTACGAGCGCAGAGATTTCCCATAATTGAGAGTAGGCGCTCACACTCCTCCCAACGGATGGTTTTTGGGGGTCAAAGAAGGCTCGGGGGGAGTGTTAAGAATACCAACAAAGCAGCAATCCGTCGATAAGATAAGTGTTAGTAATGGGTTAAACGGTTTATTAAAACGTTCAATACTGCCTGAACTGCGGAGCAGGATGAAAACGTTTGCCCAGTGGGGGAGATCCGATTACTGACCTTCACTGTTCCGGCCAATCAGGAGGATGCGGGAATGGGAAAGGGGAACAGGACGTGGGGCCTCCCACGCAAACGAAGGCAGAAGATTGCGTGCCGTTTCTACCTGGGCAGAGCCGATAAGTAAAGCCAGGCGTCCCTTGGGCTCGGTCAGCATGGCCGCAACCGGAAGTATCCGCTCGAAGCGCTCTACCGCCCTCAGAGTCACCAGACTGGCCCGAGCCCCGGAGCTTTGCAGCCATTGTTCAGCCCGGCCATTGAAAACGTCGATCCCCGTTAGCTTAAGGGCGCGGATAACCTCTTTGAGAAACGTCGCCTTCTTATTTTGGGATTCCATGAGCGTACCGTGAAATTCGGGTTCATAAATCTTCACTGGAATACCGGGGAAGCCGGCGCCAGAACCCAGGTCAATAAAACGAGCTCCCGAATCATTGGCCCGAGCATTGATTATTCCCATCTGCCGCAAAGAAGACGCCAGAAAAAAAGACTCCCCAAAATGCCGCGTGACAATGTCTTCCGGCTTGCGCACCGAGGTGAGATTGATTTTCTGATTCCAGCGCAGCAACAGTTCAAGATAAGCTCTGACCTGCTCCGTTTGCGCCGAGCTGAGTTCGGCCGTCGAAAGAAAAGGCGCGAGCAGAGGAGCGATGTCCATGCAGCTACAACTTACTGGGGCCGTGACCAAGAAGAAAACAAGCTATTTTGTCGGGACACGGATTTAGGCCCTGAAGGCTCCTTTCCAAGAAGTTGGCCCCTGAAGCAAACACCAAGCCTAGATTAAGTCCCGGCTGTGCACCTGACTCCGGCCACCTCACCCCATCAGCATGCCGCCATTGACTTTCAGCACATGGCCGGTAATGTAGGCGGCATCATCGGAGGCCAGAAATCGGACGGCGCTCGCGACATCCTGCTCTGTGCCTACGCGGCCCAGCGGGATCACCTTCAGAGCGCTTTCTTTCAGCTCGGGAGAAAGCGATTCGGTCATGGCAGTCTCAATAAAACCCGGGGAAACGGCATTCACAGTAATGTTGCGCGAGGCTACTTCGCGGGCTACGGCCATAGTGAGTCCGATAAGTCCGGCCTTGGAGGCAGCGTAGTTTGCCTGGCCGGCCTGGCCCATCTGTCCAAAGACGCTGGTGATATTGATGATGCGCCCCCAGCGCTGCTTCAGCATGGAACCAATCACAGCCTGGATGCACAGGTGAGCGCCGGTAAGATTGGTGGCAATAACGGAATCCCAGTCGGCCCGCTTCATGCGCATGAGCAGAGTATCGCGGGTGACGCCGGCATTGTTGACCAGGATGTCGATTTTCCCAAATTGGCTTTGCGCCGCTTTGACCGCTGACTTAACGTCCTCTTCGCTGGCCACATCCATTTTGAAGGCAGCAGCTTCGCCTCCGCCGGCTTTGATCTGGTTCATGGCTTCTGCGAGTTTCTCTTCATTCCGCGCCGCCAGTGCAACCTTGGCCCCAGCCTTGGCTAACGCGAGCGCGCAGGCCCGGCCAATGCCTTGGGAAGCGCCGGTAACCAGCGCAACATGTCCGTTCAGGTCCGACATTCGGACTCCTTTCTGTGGAAGGGGAATTATAAAGAATTTAACCGCTGAGGCGCAGAGACGCGGAGAAAAACGGGTAAAAGCTACCCAAAAGATTTTAGCCGCAGATTTTACAAAAGGAAGGCAGACCGGGAATAGTCTTCAGACAGCTCTGTTACCTGCAACAGCACGGCGAAATGATCACGCATTTCCGCTCATTCCTTCCTGCGGGAGCGCAGCCGCTTCGGCTTCTGCTGTGGCCTCGCTTTGCCGCTGCCGTGGCGAATTTCGTTCTTTATGGAAGACGATGCGCAACAGCGGTGGGGCAATAAGTATGGTCACGCCGGTCATGAAGACCACGACCGCGTAGGTGGCATCAGAGATCATCTTCAGGCGCAAACCAATCAGCGAGATGATGAGTCCTACTTCGCCACGGGGCGTCATGCCCACGCCGACCTGCAGGGCAACATCGCGTCCCTGGCGGAGGACCGGCAACCCACATCCTACAACTTTGGAAATGATCGCTAATACAGAGATCACGATTGCGGCTTCCAGCACCGGCCGGGTAAACAGGTGCATGTTGAATTGTGCGCCGAGGGTAAAGAAGAAATAGGGCGCCAGGAATTCGCTGATGGCATTTACCCCAGGACGCAGGTTCCATTCGTCAGCATATTCTGAGAAGATCAGGCCGGCGAAGAAGGCCCCGATGATGGCGGCGAGGCCAACCTTTTCCGCGGCAACGCTCAGGCCCAGACAGAGCCCCAGGGCCATCACCAGTTGAGGGTTACGAGTGGAAAGGCGCTCCAGACCAGGCGAGACCCGGCGCATCACATGCGGCGCTACATAGATCATGAAAAGCGCGAAGCCGATGGCTTCTGCCGCCAGTAAGGTGATAGAAAGCCAGTGCATCCCGTGCGGAGAGAGAACACCTACGATGAAGGCCAGCAGGAGCATTCCAAGAACATCGTCGAATACAGCCGCCGCCAGGATGACCTTGGCGGAAGGCGTTTGCAGCAGGCCCATATCCGCCAGCACTCGCGCCGTAATTCCGACGCTGGTGGCCACCATGGCCGTGGCTACGAACATGGCCTCGTGCGCAGTCTGGTGGCGCAACATCAGGTATCCGAAGGCCAGGGCAAAGGTGACCAGCATGCCTGACACCGCCACCTGCAGGGCCTTTCCGCCCACCTGAATAATTTGTTTTGGAGAGGTTTCAACTCCCACCATGAACAGCAGAAAGACAGCGCTCACCTGGGCCAGGGAAACTACCGTGTCGCTGGGATGGACAAGCCCCAACGCATAAGGCCCCATCACTATACCGGCAAGAATTTCGCCCAAAACCGCCGGCAATGAGAGGCGTTCGAAAATTTCACCAAAACACTTGGTAACGACAAAGATGACGAACAGATCAACAAGCAAAAGGCTGGGGGCTAGCATTGTCAGTCCTCAATCGCTTTTCTGAGGGTTCCGCGGCCCTGTGCTTCGTTCCGTTGCGCCGTTAGGCTGCCTTTGCGCTGACGCGGCATTCGCTTCGCCCTCAACTTTCCCAAAAGCCTGACACTCTGGTTCATCCTGGCTTTAAATTCTCCCGCGATTTCAGCGCACAAGCCACAAAAATCGGTAGCTGCGGAAGTATGCGCTGCGCAAATTGACGCATTCCACCCGGGAGATTACAACGGGAAGGTTGTGGGCGGCATCCCATGTCTTTGGCAATTGAACAGTGCTTCCGATACGATTCGGAAGGAGGACCCAGCGGCGTGGCCACAGCTCAGAATTTGCAACGACCAACAACTCCTTTACGTTGGGCGCGCTCACCGTTTTTTTTCAATTCCGCGGCACACCTGATTCGCATTGGACGGCAGAAAGCCACTACACTCGGCGAATTTGCCGACTGTTTGCAAACCTGCCCCGATGACTCAATCTTCCAGCACATGTTTCAAACCCTGCAGGAGCACCACTACATCAGCGAGGGATTTTCCAACGACTTCGCCCATTGGGCCTTTGCAGCCTGCAATGAAGTGGGCCTGGCCGAACGCCTGGCCGCCATTGACGTGCGTGAATATACCTCCATCAAGGCTCTGCGCAAGACCTTGGTCGAAATCCTGGAAGATTATCTGAAGAAGAATCCGCGCGCCCGCGAGCGCACCGCCTTCGAGCCTTTCTATTTTTGCGCCAGCGATACCGTGGTGGTGCCGACTCCATTAGTGGCGCGTAATCTGGCCGAATTTGCCGAGGGATTAAAACAGGTGAGCGTGAGCAGCATTCACTACCACTTCATCCAGGCGCGGCTGCGGCTTAAGCTGAACTCCAATGACTTTTCCGTTTGGCTGGAGGAAGAATTAGACATGGGGATGCTCGCCGACCGCGTTAACCGGATCGATATTTATACCGCCACTTTGCAGGACGTGCGCCGGCAAATTCTTAAGATCATTGAATCCGCGCTGTAAATTGAATGCAGGATGAAAGAACGAATTGTCAGGTGAGGGGATGGGCATGAACCAGAAGGATAAGGATTCCAAACAAGCTCCTGAAGCAGCGCCGCAGAACGGAGGCGTCCGCACCCAGACTGTCGAAGAAAAAACTGCGTCAGTGGCTCCCTCGCAGCCCAGCGTACCGCAGGTGGAGCGGCGCAATCCCGACGTAATTTCCATCCCTCCCGCGCGTGAACGCCGCAAATATAAAGTGAGCGAGACCCCGCCACCGCCACCGCCTCCTCCGCGCTTGAATGATTACGAGCCCATCGTCGGCAAAGCTGCCATTGACGAGCTGCATTTTCTGGCGCGCTACCTCAGAGGCAAATCCGTAAAAATGGTCAACTCCACCGCCGTTGGCGGCGGGGTGGCCGAGATTTTGAACCGCCTGATTCCATTAATGAACGAACTTGAGATTTTCACCAAATGGGAGGTCATCACCGGCGGCAACGATTTCTTTGAGATCACCAAGGGCTTCCACAATGCGCTCCATGGCGGCGAATTCAACGTCACCAAGGAAGTTCTGGATATTTTCATGATGTACAACGAGCAGAACCGCCAGCGTATGGAGTTCGTGGAAGATCTGTTTGTGATTCACGATCCCCAGCCGGCGGGGCTCATCCGCTCCAAGGGGGACCGCGGCCGCTGGATTTGGCGGTGCCACATTGATCTCTCCAATCCCCATCCCGATGTCTGGAACTTTTTGCGGCCCTTTGTGGAACAGTACGATGCCGCGATCTTCTCTTCTCCGGCTTTTACCCGGCAGCTTTCCATACCGCAGTATTTGTTTTATCCCTGCATTGATCCGCTCTCGGAAAAAAACAAACCGGTGGATGAAGAGCTGGTAAAGAAAGTCTGCGAAGATTTTGGCATTGACCGGTCGCGTCCCATCATTACGCAGATTTCCCGCTTTGACCGGCTCAAGGACCCGGTTGGGGTCATCCAGGCATACAAGCTGGCTAAAAAGTATGTGGATTGCCAGCTCGTGCTCGCCGGCGGCGGGGCCACTGACGACCCCGAAGGCGCGGCCGTGCTCGCGGAAGTGATGGAAGCAGCCGGGGACGACCTCGACATCATCATTCTTAACCTTCCACCCTGGTCCGCCACAGAGATTAATGCGCTGCAGCAGGCCTCAACCATCGTGATCCAGAAATCGCTGAAAGAAGGCTTCGGGCTCACTGTCACCGAGGCTCTGTGGAAAGGCAAACCCACAATTGCCGGAGCAGTGGGTGGCATTCCCACCCAGGTGATCCATAAACTCACCGGCATCCTGGTGCACTCGGTTGAAGGCTGCGCTTATCAGATCCGCTATTTACTCACTCATCCTGAGTTTGCCCAACAGCTTGGTAAAAACGGCCACGAGCATGTCAAAGAGAACTTTCTGATAACTTCCAACGTCAGGCGCTGGCTGGTTCTGTTCCAGTTGTTGCTGGGGATGGCAAAGGCGGCAAAGCCAAGCTAGATCTGTTGCACAATCGATTTGGAATAGCAGCCTCACGGATGGGCGCGGATCAATAACCACATAACCCATAAATAAAAAGCCCGGCTCTGAACCGGGCTTAAATCGTTGCTCACATTTACGAACGTTTACGAGGCATGGTTCTTCAAGACTTCTACTGCGCGCTGCAGTTGCTCATCTTCTTTCTTCTGCTCGGGCTTATTGGTTTCCTGTTCGGGTGCTACTTCTTCGTCGTCAGGAACAAGATTATCCTGATCCGACGCCACCAGAATGTTAGGAGTTACCGCGTTATCTTGAATTGCCTTGCCGGAAGGCGTGTAATATTTCGCCACTGAAAGAATGAGCGCCGAACCATCCGGAATTTCAATCACCTTCTGCACCGAGCCGTTGCCAAAGGTCTTATCCCCCAACACGTCGCCGCGGGCATTATCGAGGATAGCGGCAGCCACGATTTCGGCTGCGCCAAAGGTGTTGTGATTCACCAGCAGGACCAGGGGTAAGGCGGTGATTGCCTTCTGCGGGTCGGCATTGTAGCTCTCACGGGCATACTTCTGGCCGGCCAGGAACGTGATCAGGCCATGATTCAGGAACAGGTTGGCGACCGCGATGCCTTCCGAAGGCTCGCCATCGGAAACATTGCGCAAGTCCAGGATCAATTTTTTCGCGCCTGTTTTTTGCAGGTCTTTGATCTTGCTCGCAACTTCCTGGGACTTGCCCTTGGTAAGCGCATCTACTTTGATATAGCCCACATTGGCTTCCAGCATCTTGTCGTTGGCCGTGGGAATGCTCACTACGTCGCGCGTCACCGTTAGCTTTTGCGGCTCGGCGCGGCGGGCGCGGACCACAGAAAAATTAATGTTCGAGCCCGGGGCGCCGGCGAGCATGTTATGGACCTCAGCCAGAGACATTTCCCGCGTGCTCTTACCCTCAATGGCTTCCAGGATGTCGCCGTTCTCCAGGCCGGCCTTTTCCGCAGGGCCTCCGGGAATGACAGAAACAATAGCAGCGTAGCCAAAGCGCTTGGAAACCGTAGCCCCGATATCGGCTTTGCCATCGGCTTTGCGCGCCTTGTACTTTTTATATTCCTCCGGCGACAGATAGCTGGAGTTCGGATCCAGCGATTCCAGCAGCCCATGCAGGGCGCCATCGGTCACCGCCGGCATGTTGGGCTCTTCCACATATTCGCTGCGGATGCGCGAGAGCACTTCACTGTAAACGCCCAGTTCCTTGTAAGCTCCCTCGCTGCTGCCGGAAGAAGCATAAACGCCGAGGCCGCCGGCAATAATAAACAGTACAAGGGCAAGAGAGATGGTGAGGATAAAAGCTTTAACTCGAGTGGACATCATGTTTGGTATTTCCTGGTCAGAATGGTTAGACGCTGTCTCCGTGCTTTTGGTGCTGCTGAAAATTTGGGGGCAGGATTGCGTAAACCTGTGAGTCTCATTATACGATGAATTTAGATGCCGCCCGAAGCCAAATTGCTCGCAAAATGTAAAGATTTAGCCACTTAGGACACAGTAAGGGGATTTCCTGAAGAGCCTGCCAGGACAGGTGAATTCTGGTGGCGGCGGTAGGACTCGAACCTACGACCTACGGATTATGAGACCGTCGCTCTAACCACCTGAGCTACACCGCCACGTGTGTTTTCAACTGCTTAACTTTAATAATTCTAACATTCCGCTTTGTATTCGTTCGAGTGGCACTCCCACCGGCAACTGTTATGTTCGCGTGCCATCTTTTGCCAGGGCTTCCGGGCTATGAGAGTCTCTTTCACTAGTTCAGAGCCAAAATGGGTTTCTGTTCATTTGAGGAAACAATGGCGGGGCATTCGCCGAAAATGGTTTGTCTTGAATAATAAATGTGAGTAATGTGTCTAAGTTTTCTTTCCAAAAGTATGACACTGCGAGCCCACTATGTTTAGCTTCGATATCGAGGGAATTGTCAAAGAATGCGCTCTGGCCTTCAAGCTGAATGCGGCGGCGGCGGCCGGTCTTAATACCCTTCTCGAATTCCTGGCCGAAGATCCGGACGTTGCTGATCTCCGGTGGGCCGCCTACATGCTGGCCACGGTAAAGCACGAATGTGCAAACAAGTGGGTGCCGCTGGAAGAATACGGAAAAGGACAAGGCCATCCTTACGGGATACCCGTGACCGTCACCGCTCCTGACGGCACAACTTATACCAATACTTACTACGGCAGAGGATATGTCCAGCTAACCTGGAAGCTGAACTATGCCAAGATGAGCAATGCTTTGGGAATGAACAATGATTTGCTCTACCATCCCGAACACGCGCTGGAACCGCAGACATCCTACAAGATCATGTCGTACGGCATGCGCAACGGAAGCTTCACCGGAAAGGGCCTGTCGCGCTACATCCACGACGCCACATGCGATTACCTGAACGCCCGCAGGATCATCAATGGAGTTGACCAGGCAATACTGATCGCAGGATACGCAAGCCAGATCGAAACCATTCTGCGGAACCACCCTCAGCAGACAACCGTGTCAGCAACGGCCGCTGGCAATTCGCCAACCCCATAAAATGCAATACCTTCACCAACACGGAACAGAACTTTGCCTGTCATCCCGAAATCCCATTGACTGTCATCCCGACCGGAGCCGCGCTTCGCGGCGGAGTGGAGGGATCTTGGTTTTCGTCGGCAAATGAAGACTGTCGAGACTACCGCTCACCCCGCCGCGTTGCTTTTCTTACCCTTTTTAGGAATTGCCGAAACAGGCGCGGGTTCTGCATTCTCTGCCGCAGCCGCTTTGCCGCCCACCGAGCGCGGAGGCTTCTTGCCCTCCGCCAAACTCATCTTCAGCGCTTCCAAAATATCCACCACCGGGGCCAGGTGCTGCGCCGCAGGCGCTGCAATGGTCTCTTTCCCCTCGACTTTGGCTGCGATCAAGGACTTCAGATTTTCGCGATAGTCGTCTTTATATTTCTCCGGCTCAAAGGGCGCGGTAAGTGAATCGATGAGCGCCATGGCCAGTTCGAGTTCTTTGTCCTTAACGAGAGAAGTATCGGTGCGGAACTCTTCCGTTTGCCTGACCTCATCTTTGTAGAACATGGTATGCATGAGCATGCCATGCTTGCCCGGCCGCAGGATCACAATGTGCTCGCGGTTATGCATGGCGATTTTTGCCAGCGCCATATAACCGGAACGCCGCAGGGCTTCAAACAGCAGGCAATAGGGCTTCTCGCCGGCCTCGTCGGGCGCGAGATAGTAAGAGCTCTCGAAAAATACCGGATCCACTTCGTTCTGCTTTACGAACTCCAGTATCTCCATGGTCTTGGCGGTCTTGGGCGCTACTTTCTTAATTTCTTCCTCATCCACCACCACGTACTTGTCTTTTTCATACTCGTAGCCCTTCACCAGTTCGCTGCGGGGCACGGGTTTATCCTCAACCTGGCAATAGAGCACCTGCTTGACCCGCGAGTGGTCGCTTTTGTGTAACTGGTTGAAACTCACAGTCTCGCTGCGAGCGGCGCTGTACAATTTGACGGGAAGCGACACCAACCCAAAGGTCAGGTGCCCTTTCCACACCGTGGATGCCATCTTGTAACCTCCTAAATCAGGGCCTTACGAGGGGGGGCAAAAGGCTAGGCTATAACAATAAGAACCTGATTTTCAATCGCATGAGCCTAGATGAATACCGCCGCAAGCGCTCTTTCAAGAAGACGCCGGAGCCGCCTCCTGGGTCGCCCAAATCGCCCTCAGCCGAGAAGCCCGAAGCAACCGCCCAGCCAGCCCGATTCTATATCCAGCGCCACCACGCCCGCCGGCTGCACTACGACCTGCGCCTCGAGGCCGCCGGAGTGCTGAAATCGTGGGCCGTGCCCAAGGGACCAACCCTTGATCCGGGCGAAAAGCGCCTGGCCGTGCTGGTGGAAGATCACCCCATAGATTATGGCAACTTCGAAGGCACGATCCCCGAAGGCAACTATGGCGCCGGTAGCGTGGTGGTCTGGGACCGTGGCACCTACGAGCTGATCGGCGAAGAATCCTTCGAGCAGCAGATGGAGCGCGGCGATCTGAAATTCTCTCTTCATGGCCACAAGCTCATGGGCGCATTTGCCCTGGCGCGCATGAAAGATCGTGGCAAGGGCAACGAATGGCTGCTCATCAAGAAAAAAGACTTCGCCGCCAAGCCCGGCTGGAATGCCGAAGACGACACCAGCAGCGTGGTAGAGCGTAAGGTCGACGCAGCTGCAATTCCTGGCGCGAAGCTGGCCGAAATGCCGGCCGAAATAAGCCCCATGCTGGCGGCTCCGGTAAGTGCTGCGCCCGAAGGGTGGGAGTGGCTCTTTGAGCTCAAATGGGATGGCGTCCGCGCACTATGTTTTCTTGACAAGAGCGGCATTCGCATGTCATCCCGAACCGGAAAGAAAATCGAGAAACAATATCCCGAGCTAGCCAGGGCAGCCGATTACGTAGCCGCAGAGAGCGTGGTCCTCGATGGCGAACTTGTGGTCTTAGACGCGCAGGGACGTCCGAATTTTTCGCTTCTGCAGTCGCGCATCGGCGCAGTGCCCAGCGCTGCGGCGCAACTGGCGAGAAGCCAGCCGGTAAACTATTTTGTCTTCGATCTCCTCTATCTCAACGGATATGACCTGCGCGATGTGCCGCTGGCAGAACGCAAGCGCCTGCTGCAGGCAGTTCTCAGACCCAACTCGACAATCCGGTATTCGGAGCACTACGCCGGCAACGGCGGCCCTCTGCTGCAATTTGCACGCGAACACGAGATGGAAGGCATAGTGGCGAAACATGCGGCGAGCCGCTATGAATCCAGGCGCAGCGGGGCATGGCAGAAGATCAAAATCGTCAAACAACAGGATTGTGTGATTTGCGGCCTCACGGCGGTCGATCGCGAATACTTCGGCTCGCTTGCTCTCGGTGTCTACGAAGGCGATGAATTGGTCTATGCCGGCAACGTGGGTTCAGGCTTTGATCAGCAACTGCTCAAGAACACGTACGAGCTTTTGCAGCCGCTGAAGACGAAGCAGTGTCCTTTTGCCCAGGAGCCCAAGATGATGGGTGAAACTGTCTGGGTGAAACCCGAGCTGGTGTGCGCCGTGCGCTTCAGCTCATGGACCAACGAAGGCCGGCTGCGCGCCCCGGTATTTTTCGGCATCCGCACCGACGTGAACCCCCGCGACTGCGTTCGCGAACAGGAACTCGAAGCCGGTACGGAAGCGGCAGATGTCCCTGCTCAACCTCACAGGCTCTTGCCGCCCAAAGCCGCCGAGGTCGCGCTTACCATTGAAGGCAAGAGCCTGAAATTCACCAACCTGAATAAAATCTTCTACCCTAAGCAGGGATACACCAAACGCGACATCATCAATTATTACGACGCCGTCGCCCACCTCATTCTTCCCTACCTGCAGGACCGGCCGCTCTCGTTGAAACGCTATCCCAACGGAATTGAGGGCGATTATTTTTTCCAAAAAAATGCGCCCACAAGTTTTCCCTCATGGCTGCGGACCGAGGCCATCCCCTCTGACCACGAGGGTGGGATCACAAACTTCGTCATCGCCAATGATCGCGCCAGTCTGCTCTATCTGGCCAACCTGGGATGTATAGACCAGAACCCTCTGATGGGGCGGGTGGGCTCGCTGGAAAATCCAGATTTCATGCTGATTGATCTTGACCCCAGCGATTGCGGCTTCGACCGCATCGTAGAGGCGGCCCTGCTGGTGCAGCAGAAACTAACCCTGCTCGGCCTGCAAGGTTGTCCGAAAACCACCGGCGGCGACGGTCTGCACGTCTATGTTCCCCTCGACACGCGCTACAGCTACGACCAGGTGCGTACTTTTGCCGAAATTCTCTCCCGGCTCCTGTCTCACGAGCGCCCCGATCTGTTCACCACCCCCCGCACGGTTACAAAAAGGGAAAAAGGCAAGGTCTATTTTGACTACCTGCAGATCGCCTCATGGAAAAACATCGCCGCGCCTTACGTGTTGCGCGCTTATCCGGGCGCCCCGGTAGCCACTCCGCTAATGTGGACCGAGGTAACAAAGGGCCTGTCTCCCGCCCAGTTCCATTTAGGGAACGCCTTGGAGCGCTTCGCGCGCGTAGGCGATCTATTCGAACCGGTCCTAAAACTAAAGCAAACACTCGAAGAAGCTCTGGAGAAGTTGGGGGCATTGGTGCGCGAGCCAGCACGGGGTTAACATTCGTAGTCGTAGAGACGTAGCTTGCTACGTCTCCTGCCTGCATCGAAATATTTCGCTGGCTATCGTCCAGACCGTCCCAGCAACTCCTCCGCATAAAACGCCCCATCCGGCGTCTCCTCGTGCTTGAAATACACAAACACATCCCGGTTGCTGGCTAGATGCTGCTGAAATTGCCCGGCATATTGCTCGCGCTCTTTCGTCGAATACTCGCCCTTGCGCAAGCGGTAATAGCAAAAATCTGCCGTAACCACGTCAGGGGTTGTGAGTTTCTCGCTCTCCGCCACGCACAGCGCCGCATTGAATTTCTGCAGCAAGGCAAATGTCTGGTCGTTAAACCATGAGGCATGCCGGAACTCAAAACTTAACCGTCCCGATTTGGGCAAAGCCGCCAAAAAGTCTTCCAGCAGTTTTATGTCGGCCTTCAGAAAAGGCGGCAGTTGGAACAGCACCATTCCAACTTTGCCGGCCTCAGCAAGCGGCAAAAGTGAATTCAAGAAGCCCTGCGCCGGTTCGGCCGCGTTCTGCAATCGCCGGATGTGGGTAATGCTCTCGTGCGCCTTGATGGAAAATTTAAACCCCGCCGGCACGGCGGCAATCCAGTTGTTCTGGCTTTTTTCGCTGGCGTAGTGCCTGAATGTGTAATTGACCTCGACTGTGTTAAGCCGGGTGGCGTAATGTTGCAGAAATTTAGTAGAGGCCAGCTTTGCAGGATAAAACTTCGGCTTCCAGTTGGGATAACTCCATCCCGAAGTTCCGGCGTAGAGCGTGGCCATAGGGAGTGAGACGCGTTAGGCGCGCCTGCGGCTGGCTGTTTTCTCGGCATCTGCACTGGCCCGGGCCGGCAATTTCTTGTTCAGCACGCACTCCGCGCCGGCAATGACAGGATGGCATGCCGCACACACGATCTTTTCACAGCCAGGGCAATACTCGCCCGGCGCATTGCAGGGCACAGCGTTCTCCCCGGTCGGGTCGCCCATGGTGCGATAGCATTCGCAGCGGTTCTCCATCATCTGCTCCAGAGGGAAATTATGGTATCACGCGCGATAAAGCCGCTCCAAGGTCAATCCCGTTATACGGATTACCGCTCATATTCATCATGGCGGCGCACCCAGAACGGTCCACGCCCGCCCTCATCCCGCCCCTTAGGGACCAAGTCGAGGTAGTGATAGTCAACATTTAATATGTCGATGCCGCGAGCATAGGTTGAATAGGTGTGAAACACGTTGCCCGACGGATCCTTATAAAAAACACTGGCTCCTTCGCGCTCTGGACTGCCAGAGTCCTGCTTTGTGTAGTTGTAAAACGCTTCTTTCTTGGCCAATTGCTCAGGCGTGAATGATACATAGTAGTCAAAGTTGAAGTCCGTCTCTGACGACGAAACCCATTTAAAACTCCATCCCATCCGTTTCTTGTACGCCGCCAGCTTCTTGTATGGCGCATGTGACACGGCGATCATGGTCACATCGCGATGGTTCAGGTGCACGATGACTCCATTGAAATTGTCGGCCCAGTGGGAGCAGTGCGGGCATCCTGCGTCCCAATCTGGGGCAAACATGAAGTGATAGACAACAAGCTGGCTTCTTCCGTCAAAAAGCTCAGGCAGAGTTTGTTTTCCATCCGGTCCCTCAAAAACGTACTTTTTTGTGACCGCCTCCCACGGCAGCTCGCGCCGCTGCTGGCTCAACTGGTCGCGCAGCCGCGTGAATTCCTTCTCTTTGGCAAGGAATTTAGTTCGTGCAGCGAGCCACTGCTCGTGCGAAACCACCGGGTGATTTTTGAGAGTGCCGGCATCGTTTTTCATCGCTTTCTCCTTGAAGACTTCGTGGTTGATTGAAGGTGAGAGATGAATTGTGCAACCTGACAGGTGAACAACCCCGAAGGGGTGACGCATTATAGCCCAGCAGTTCACTGCTGGGTAGTTGGTAGAAATGCCCCAAAGTCCCGCAAGGGACGACGCTTGAGTACCCACCAGAATCCTTTATACTCATAACTTCGAAATTGAAAACCATCGCCATCATCCCCGCCCGCCTCGCCTCCACCCGCCTGCCCCGGAAAATTCTGCGTGAAATTGCCGGACGCCCCATGCTGGCGCATGTGTACGAAGCGGCAAAACGCTGCCCGCAACTGGCGGATGTGATCGTCGCCACCGACTCCGACGAAATTGCCGCTCTCTGCAAAAAAAATGGATGGAAGGCGCAGCTTACCTCAACCCAGCATCGCAGCGGCACCGAGCGCGTGCATGAGGTGGCGCAGACGATCGAAGCCGACGTATATATCAATATCCAGGGCGATGAGCCCCTGGCGCGCGCCGAGCACGTCGCCGCTCTTATTGAATTAATGACCGATCAGAAAATTGAAGTCGGCACCATTAAGACCCCGTGCCCGCACGAAGACATCAATAATCCCAGCGCCGTCAAAGTAGTCACCGATCTCAACGGCCGCGCCCTGTATTTCTCGCGCTCCACCATCCCCTGCGACCGCGACAAGACCGGCCAGGTCCGGTACTTCAAGCACCTTGGTTTCTACGCCTATCGCAAAGCCGCTTTAGATCGTTTTTGCGCCTTACCGGAGTCAGAACTCGAGCGCACCGAACGCCTAGAGCAACTGCGCTTTCTGGACAACGGCATCGAGATCTACGTCGCCGAAACCCCATACGACACCATCGGTGTGGATACGGAAGAAGACCTGCACCGAGCTGAAAAACAGCTACAAGCGTCAAGCTCCAAGCTACAAGGGAAGACACGCTAATGCATTCTTAACCACAAGTCCTTTCATATGCCAAACAGAAGAAGTGATATCAAACCATTGCATTTCGAGAAATTGTAGCCCATCATTTTCCTGACGCGCATCTCAAAGCATTCAAGAATGCGGGGCCATGAGCCTCTTCCGTCTTTGAAAAATTGTGTGGCACAGCCGTCCCCGGCTGTGCTTGGTGCGGCCCAAGTTGTAAGTGAAAGCCAAAGTGCACTGCCCTCCCCATCTTCCCGATGAAAATTTGGACTACTCTCCACCCTTCTTTATTCCTAATATATTTCTGAATTTAAAGGGGTTAGAATGCGCGAACTACTCCAATGTAATAGGGGGGGTGGGCCACTACTTAGCGGCTGATTTCTGGGCAAACTGCTCCGCCGCGGCAATCCTTTTCGAAACCGCAGGATGGGAGTGAAACAGCACCTCCACCCAGCGCGAGGGCTGACGCTCGCCCAGGTTCTGCTCGCACAGTTTGTTCATGGCAGAGATGTAGGGAGCCACGGAAGGAATTGCGCTCCAGCAATACTGGTCGGCCTCGCGTTCGTTGTGTCGCAAATAGGCGTTCAGCAGCGGCATGAGCAGCAGGGAGAGCACAGTAATCACAAGGGCCAGCAGCGGCAGGGCGGCGAAATCTGACATCTCCTCAAACATGTGCCGCCGTTCAATGGCGTAGCGCATGACGACATCGAGAGCGTAAAAGCCGAGGAAGGTTAAAGCGATCTGCACGATGATCAGCTTGAAAATATGCCTGCGCACGTGATGTCCAAGTTCGTGCGCCAGCACGGCCTCGATTTCGTCCGGCGTATAGTTTTCGAGCAGCGTATCTGCCAGGATGATGCGCCGCGTCTTCCCTAGTCCGGTGAGCGCGGCATTGGCTTTCTTGCTCTTCTCCGAAATTTTCCACTCGTAGACGCCGCGCACGCGCGTGCCGGCGCGTTCGCTCAGGCGCACCAGGCGGTCGCGCAATTCGTCATTTTCCAGTGGATTGAATTTGTAAAACAGAGGGAAGAGCACAACCGGCGCAATCTGCACAAAAAATACAAGCAAACTGATTAAGACCAACCAGGCCAGCAGCCACCAGATCTCAGGCGCGAGGCGAATTGTCGCGTAGAGGACTTCCACCAGAATTGTGAAGAGAATCACGCTGACAAAGAATCCCTTGATTTCATCCCCGATCCAGCCTCGCAGCCTTTGATTGGAGAGATTAAAGCGGTGTTCCAGGCGAAAGCCATAATAATCCAGCCCTAAAGCCAGCAACTTGGCCAGGAAGGCCAATTCGAAGACATAGAAAAATACCGCCAGGGTGTAATTCTGGTTGGCGGCTTTCAAGGCGAAATCGCGCAGGTTGCCGGTCCATCCCGTAGCCAGCAACACCAGCAGCAGGGCAATGCTCAGGATGGTGTCACCGAGTCCCAGCCAGCGCTGAATACGGTTGTAACGTCTGGCTTCGGGCGAGTCGGCAGATGCAGCTACAAGCTCCAAACTACAAGCTCCTGGGAAAGATGCTGACCGTGATTTCACGGACCGCACAGATTAAACGGCGCCGGTCAAAAAGAATCGCCGCTGCTGTGCAGATTCTAACCCTTATCAGCCGCGCACGAAGGTTTCAGCGTCAGAGAGAATCTCTTTTACCAACTCGGGGGCCGCAGCCTCAGAGTAAATGCGTAGAAGAGGTTCGGTGCCGGAGGCGCGCAGCAGCACCCAGGCCTCGGCGCCGTTGCCATTGGTGGGAGCGTCGAGGTAGAACTTCACGCCATCGATCATGTCTCGGCGCAGAATCTTGAAGTGCCCCATCTGCTGCGGACCATTGGAGGCGCGGCGGATGGCAGAGTTCTTCATGTCGTCGGGAATATGCAGGTCGAGACGCCCGTAATAATGAGGACCGTACTCGCGTTGCAAGTCTGCCACCAGTTGCGCCAGAGTCTTATTTTCTTCCGCCATCACCGCCGCCAGCAGCAGGGAGTTCAGGATGCCATCGCGCTCAGGCAGATGACGGGTGATGCCAATGCCGCCCGACTCCTCGCCGCCAATCAGGATGTCGCGCTCCAGCATGAGATCGCAGATGAACTTGAAGCCGATGCCGCATTCGTGCAGCTTGCGTCCGTAGCGGGCGGCAATGCGGTCGAGCATGCGCGTGGTGTTAAAGGCGCGCACAACTTCGCCCGGCCACTGCTTGCGCTCCAGCAGCCAGCGCAGCAGGACCGAATAAATCTTGTGCGAATCCACAAAGCTGCCGTCTTCAGCGACCGCGCCAATGCGGTCGGCGTCGCCATCAGTAACAAAGCCGGCGTGGCACTTCTCGCGCACTACAGTCTCCTGCAGCATCTTGACATGCGGCTCGATAGGCTCAGGATTGATTCCAGGAAATAGTGGATTCACCTCGCCGCGAATTTCCACAAACTCAATGCCGCGCTCGCGAAAAATGCGGGCCAGCATGCCGCGTCCAGCGCCGTACATCGCGTCAATGGCAAACTTGAAGCGGGCTTTGGCGATGCGATCCAGGTCCACAAACCTGGTGATGGCTTCAATATACGGCTGCTTGAAATCGGTGACTGTAATTTTAGCCGGCGTGGCCGCCTTGGGGGCAGCGCCCGCGCGCAGTTCGGCTTCAATCTTGGCAATGATCCCGGGCGTGGCCGAGCCGCCGTACTTGGCCTTGAACTTCACGCCATTCCAGTTCCAGGGATTATGGCTCGAGGTGATCACCACGCCTCCGGCCGTGCCGAAGTGCTTCACCGCATAAGAAAGCGCCGGGGTAGGAGTGGATTCATGCGCCAGACGCACCGCGATTCCCGCCCCGGCTAGTGTTTCAGCAACGATCTGGGCAAAGCGCTGCGAACCGAAGCGCGTGTCATAAGCGACGACCAGACCTTTGGACGCGTCCTCGTTCTTGAGGACATAGGAAGCTATGGCGGCCGCGGCCAGACGCACATTCTCAAAGGTAAAGTCATCGGCAATGATGCCGCGCCATCCGTCAGTGCCGAATTTGATCTGATCTTGCGACATAAATTTTTTTGAAAGGGCGCAGGCTCAAAGCATAAGCTTAACAAAATCGCGGGGCCCTGCCTCCGATGTAAATTACCTGCCCTCGAATCTCACAGCAGCTTCTCCAGCTTCTTTTCGTCCAGATGCTTCACAATTTTGCCGACATTCTGGGAATTTTCACGTGTGGTGATCAGCAAGGCATCGTCGGTTTCAACCACCACCAGGTTTTTTACTCCCACCGCAGCTACAAACTTTTTGGGTGCGTGCACGAAGTTGCCTTCCGCGTCCAGGGCAAAACTGGCGATGCCATGGATTACGTTGCCGCCAACCTGGTCCTTCTCGGCATGATATTCGTACAGCGCTGCCCACGAGCCTAAATCATTCCATCCGAAAGAGGACGGGATGCAATACAGGTTCGACGCGTGCTCTCCCTTGGCCGAACGAGGCTCCAGCACGGCATAGTCCACGCTGATGTTTTCGCATTTGAGATACAGCCGCGCAAACGTCTTTTCAAATCCCGTCGTTCCGAAAGCGGCGGCAATTTCTTCCAGATAAGGCGAGGTCTCAGAAAGATGTTCGCGCAGGGCATTGGCCAGCGTTTGCGCGCTCCACACGAACATGCCGCTGTTCCAAAAATAGTTTCCGGCCTCCACAAATTCCTGGGCGCGCTCGGCGTTGGGTTTTTCTGTAAAGCGCTTCACTCGCAGCAGGCCGCTCGAGAGTTTCTCGCCGGCTTCGATATATCCATAACCGGTCTCGGCGCGGGTTGGATGAATGCCCAGCACCACCATGTTCTCGCCCTTGCCGGCAAGCGCGGCCGCCTGATCGATAATCTTGCGGAACTTATTTTCATCGGCGATCACATGGTCCGAAGGAAACATGCCAATGATGGCGGCAGGATCGAGACGCTCCAGGATGAAGGCCGCCAACCCGATCGCCGGCGCGGTGTTCCGTGCCGCAGGCTCGGCGATGATTTGCTGCGGTTTCATGCGGGGAAGCTGGGCGGCAATCACCTCATTCAGATCGCCATTGGTGATAACCCAAAAAGATTTCTCGGCAGCCAGCGGTTTTAAGCGAGCCACCGTGTGCTGGATCATGGTGCGCTTGCCATCGAGGGCAAGCACCTGCTTGGCGCGGCGCCTGCGGCTCAACGGCCAAAAACGGGTGCCACGGCCACCAGCCAGGATTACGGGATAAAAGTTCTTCATCAGTTTCGACTTCCGAGTTTCAGGTTTCGAGTTGAAATGAGATAGTTCATACACTCACATAATTTCGGCGGCATCGAAACAGTTTACTTCTGGTCGCTGGGCACCGACTGCGGCACCTTGACCTCATCCTGCGGCAAACAGACATGCAGGTATTCCAGATTATTATGGGGACGGACCCTGAAATTGTTAATGCTGGCCGGAACCACCACCGCCTCACCCCGCGAGAAAGACACTGGCTCTCGATCCTTGGCCAAGACCCAACCGCTGCCTTCAAGGCCAACCACAATCTGCACTGAATAAGGCGGCATGTGCCGCGTGATCAGGTGCTCTTTGTTTTCCGTCACCGTGCGCTTGTTGACGACGAAGTAAGGCGCGGTGATCAGGTTCAGGTTCCCATTGCTGCCGCTGGGCGGTATTTTGCCGGCGAAAGTTTTTTCCCTGATTACGTCGAAAGCTTCCTGCAGGTGCAGCTTGCGCGGACGGCCATAGTC
>DASREY010000233.1:0-6292 GCA_035651775.1 Terriglobales bacterium | reverse complement strand
ACAGGCGTTTCGGGTTTGGCTGGATGCCGGACCTTCCCGATAATCGCGATCATCTCTACTCGGCGCCATTGGCGAAACTGCGCGTGCTCCCTGCCAGAGTGGATCTGCGCAAGCAGTGTCCGCGCATTTATAATCAGGGGCAGATCGGCTCCTGCACAGCCAATGCGATCGCCGCCGCCATCGAGTTCGATCGAAAAAAACAACGACTCAGCGATTTTATTCCATCGCGTCTTTTTATCTACTACAACGAGCGGAACATGGAACACAGCGTGCCGCTCGATAACGGCGCGCAGATTCGCGATGGAATAAAGAGCGTGTCCAAACAGGGGGCCTGTCCCGAATCGGAGTGGCCCTACGACGACACGCCCGCTGACCCGGTCACGAACCTCTGGCCGCCCAACGCCAAACCAAGACAGAAACCGCCGGCCTCTTGTTACAAGGACGCCAGGAAATTCCGTGCCGTGAGTTACCAGCGGGTGGAGCGAATGCTATCGCAGATGAAAGGCTGCCTGGCCGACGGTTTTCCATTCGTGTTTGGGTTCACGGTTTATGAAAGCTTCGAAAGTGCTGAAGTTGCCCGCAGCGGCGTGCTCCAAATGCCCAAGCCTAGGGAAGGAGTTGTCGGCGGCCACGCCGTCCTCGCCATCGGATACGATGACAAGGCCGAGCGCTTCATCGTGCGCAACTCCTGGGGCGCAAGCTGGGGCAGGAAAGGCTATTTCACCATGCCTTACTCCTACCTGCTGACAGACAATCTCTCAGACGATTTTTGGACTATTCGCCTCGTGCATTAATGACCGGAAGCCTGGCAACAACATGCCCAAGTACTGGATGATTAACGACCGCAGCAACAGCGGCATGGGACCTGATGTCAGCTCCGAAGGCCTCACCTACTGGGTTAGCGACAAACGACCACTCGCCGATATCAAAAACTGGCGGCGCGTTACCCGCGCCAACTTCCAAAAGCTCCTGGTCGCCGCGGCCGACAAATTCCCCGCATTCGATCCGGCCGAGAATGAAAAACAAAGCCATGTCACCATCCTCGTGCATGGTTACAATCAAACGTTTGTCAAAGCCGCGAACTTTTATCAGGATCTTTGCGGAAAACTCTTTGAAAGTCCGGAGAGCCTTGGCCTTTGTATCCTTTATGACTGGCCGTCGCGGGGCAGTCTCCTCGGTTACGAGCCAGATCGCTCTCATGCCCGGTTGTGCGCCCATCATCTTACCGATATTTTGAGCGCCTTTTTCGATTGGCTTGTCAAAAGGCAGGATGCCACCATCGCCAACCCGGCAAAAGCCTGCAAAGCAAAAGTTTCGCTGATTGCCCACAGCATGGGAAATTACGTGGTGCAAAAAGCCATGGCAGCGGCTTGGACACGGAAAAATCAGCCACTGCTTGTCAGTCTCATCAATCAACTGATAATGGTTGCAGCTGATGTGGACAGCGACTTGTTTGACCTGGGCGCGCCGGATAATGACGACGGAAACGCAGTAGCGAATCTTACCTATCGGATCACGGCTCTTTACAGTGGACGCGATTCCGTCCTTGGCGCTTCGGCTGGCTTAAAGCATTTCGGCATCCGACGTCTTGGGCGCAGCGGTCTTGCCCATCGCCCACCGTTGGCGGACGCCGCGTCGCCCACCGACAATGCTTGGGACGTGGATTGCTCCAGCTTTTTCAAAGCGGACGTGCAAGATATTCACGGCGCATACTTCCACAGCGATGGCACGCTCAATCTTATGCGCCACATCCTCCGCGGCCTCGACCGCGGCGTGCTGGAAACTCTGGGTTACACCCGCGGCAATGCCTGGCCATAGCCGCGGTAACAACAGGCAATGCCTGCCGCCAAACGCAGCTTAACATCCCGCAACGCGAACTCCCAAAAATCGCGTGGCCCGAAAAACCGCAAACGCGCTGGTCAAAAATCTCTCAAGCCACGCGCCCAAAAACCAAAGCGGACCATACGCATCTCGCAGCCGCCCGGCGAGCAGATTCTTTTCCGCGTCGAAGGAAAGATGTCCACCTTTGGCGGACCGCTCGATTTTGGGATGACTCTGGATGAAGGCCTGGCTCTTTTCGATAAATCCGATCTGACTAACCCCAGCTACTCCTATCTCTTCCTGCCAGCGCCTCCACCCGGCACAAGCGGTCTCGGGCGTCGACTGAACCCCGACCGCTATTATTTCGCATGCCGCTGGAATTATGCAGATACCCCTCGAGAATTTTTAAGGCGCGCACTGGCCCGGGTGGAAAATCCGGTCACGGGCCGGGCAGTTGACGCTCGACCTGTCGACTGGGGACCGCATCCTTCCACGGGCCGCGTTGCCGATCTGTCACCCGGTTTGGCCGCCGCCCTGGGTCTGAATACGGATGACACGGTCCGAATAACTATTTCTGCCCGCCGCGCAGTACCAATAAAACTTGCGCGTGCCATGCAACGCGGCGGCCACGGCAGCAGCAATCCGCACCCTAAGCCGCCCATCAAACGCTTTATTCAAAGCCCGAACCATTCCTCACGCAACGGCGCCCGGATCGACAAGATCGTCCTGCATTGCACCGAAGCGCCGCTCGCCGCCACGCTGACGGAATTCCAAAAAACAGATGGCCGCCAGGTCTCGGCGCACTATGTGATCGACCGCAACGGCGACATCTACCAAATGGTTCAGGACGGCGACCGGGCCAATCACTGCATGGGCGCCAACGAAAGTTCCATCGGCATCGAACACGTTGCCAGGGAAACCGACAGGCTGACCCCGCAGCAGGCCGCCGCTTCCGCGGCCTTGATTCGCTGGCTGCTCGAGCAATATCATATTCCGCGCACGAACGTTTTCGGCCACGATTTTACTCCCGGCTACTGTCGTCCAGGTGGAACAAGCTGCCCCGACCAGCTGTTTGGACCTGTGCATTCCCAGGCAGCTATTGCCGCATGGCTCGCGGCAAACGTTTGACAATCCTACCTTGGAAGTAACACGCGAAAGGTTTTGTTCCCCACCTCAGCTTACTTGTGTAGCTTCCGCCCTCGAAAACTTCCGTGGTTGCTGTCAAAAACTCTCATTAACCTTCTTGGATCACCGGCTCGCGTGTTCTGCTCTTCCTAAAGATGACCCATACACCAGCCAAGACCAAGGCCCCGCCCAGCAGCGGCCACATGGAAAATGTTTCACCGCCAATTGCCCAGCCCAATAACACGGCTCCCGGCGGAGTAATAAGCGAGATCGCCTGCAATCTGGCCACCGTCATGCGTGGCAATAGCCAATAAAGCAATAAGAAGTTGAGCGCCGACCCAATCACAGCCAAATAAAGGAGACAAAAAACCGAGGTCGTGCTCCAATGAAATCGCAGCGGATTTCCCTCCAGGGCGAATCCAATTCCCAGCAAGGGCACGACACCGAAAATCATCTGCCAGGCAGCAATCATCGCCGGCGCAAGCTGGACGCTGCGCGCCTTGAGCAGGACGTTTGAGAAGGCGGCACCGGCAGCTCCCAGCTCGATCCCCAGCCCACCCCATAAGGCCATCAGACCGTGAAACCCAAGAAGTCGCTCACAAATGATTGCCACTCCGGCGACCGCCAGCAACGCTCCCAAAAGCTTGTGCAACTCCAGCGGCTCATCGGGAAGCATCATGTGCGCAAACAGCATCCCAAAGATCGGAATGGTCGCCTGCAGTACGGCTGCCAACCCGGATGAAACGTGCAACTCTCCCCAAAACAGCAGGCCGAAATTCAGGGAAAACATCAAGAGGCCTGTAAAAGCCAATATCAGGTAGTCAAAAGCCCGTCGCGGCAGCAATGACACGCGTCCCGCTGAGACCGCAAAAAGCACAACGATTGCCACCAGAAATCGGATTCCCGCATAAGAAATCGGGGGCAGGTCGCGCAACCCGACTTTGATGGCAAGCCACGTGGAACTCCACACCACGCAAAGCATCAACCACGCCGCCGGCACACCCCACCGGCGTACGAGTCGCTCGTGTCTTATCCGGAAAAAGTGTGCGCTTGCTCTGTTCATGTGGGCGCGAAAATCGCATGTTGAACGTGATCGGTAAAGTTGAGCGACCGAGCCCCTTTTCTCGTTCCAACGGACATTTGCCAGCAAATTTTCTCGGCAGTTCGCAGTATCAGGGCCAATCGGATTCGCCAGGAGTCGCTGGGCCGCGTCCGCCACAGCCTGCCTAAACATCAAAGGCACCGCGCTGATTGAAACACTGCCACGCTCTCTCGCCAGTCCCGATAACCTGGCCAGTCTGCGCCAAGCAAGGTTGGGTCAATCTCCGACTGCCCAGTTTGGTTTACGTTTCTCGTTAAAGGCGGCGATACCTTCACGGGCTTCATCGGACTCGCGCGCCTGCATGTGATACTTCAAGGCCAGTTCAACGTCCTGCTTGACTGCCCGCCACCAAAGCTCCTCAATCAGACGCTTGGTTTGCCCCAGTGCTCCGGGCGCGCCTTGCAAAACCAACCTGGCGAATTCCTGCGCCGCGCTCATCAAATCATCCTGAGCCACGACGCGGTTTACAAGACCGATCTCCCTGGCGCGGTCGGCATCAATCAACTCGGCGCCTAACAACAGTTCGCGCAGGTTGCGTTCCCCTGTTTGTCGGCGGAGAAATGTCATTACCAGACCGGCAACCAACCCGCGCCGCACCTCTGGATAGCCGATCCTGGTTCCCTTAGCTGCCACCACATAGTCGCAGGCGGACATGATCCCCGCGCCTCCAGCTACCGCAGCGCCATGCACTGCAGCGATGGTGACCAGCCGCGTTTCACTAAGCGCAATCAGCGCGTTGGCGACCAACTCTGCTGTGGTATGTGCCTGGGCGTGGTCCGACGCTTCCTTCAGGTCCAGCCCAGCGCAGAACGCCGGGCCCGCGCCGCGCAGGATGATAACCCGCTCCTGTGGCTGATCAGAAGCAATCCTGATAGCTGCTGTCAGTTCCTTTAGCAACTCGAGCGTAAGCGCGTTACGGCGCTCCGGCCGGTTGAAAGTTAAAACAGTTATTTGCGGTGTTTGTTTTTCGATTAGAACTACAGACATAGAATGGCCAATGGTTGAATCGTCAAAACCGCCTTACACCTGGATCACGCCGGTGTGGAAGCGCGCCTTGGGCATGGGCCGACTAACATATTGTAACAACCGAATCAAAACATCGCGCGTTTCATGCGGCTGGATAATCGCGTCCACCCACCCGCGCGCGGCGCCGTAACGGATGTCGGTTTGCTCCTCGTAGCTTTGCTTCACCTTTTGGCGCAACTCTTCCAGTTCTTCCTGAGTCGCCTTTTTGTCACCCCGTTCCCGCGCTTTGGCAAGGATCGAAAACACGGTGTCGGATGCCTGAGCCGCGCCCATCACGGCGTATCGGGCGGTCGGCCAGGCAACGATGAATCGCGGATCGTACGCCTTGCCGCACATGGCATAGTTACCGGCGCCAAACGATCCTCCCACAATCACCGTGATCTTTGGGACAACCGAATTGCTGACTGCGTTTACGAGCTTGGCCCCGCTGCGGATGATTCCGCTCTGTTCCGCGTCGCGTCCCACCATGAACCCCGAGACATCCTGGAAAAAAATCAATGGCAAGCCTGTTTGATTGCAATCCATGACAAACCGCGCCGCCTTATCAGCGCTGTCAGTGTAGATCACGCCACCCATCTGGATACCTTGTGTTTTTGTTCGCACCTGCACTCGCTGGTTGGCGACAATTCCCACAGGTTTTCCTCCCACACGGGCATAGGCAGTCACAAGGGTCTTGCCATAGTCAGCCTTGTATTCGGCCATGGAATCCCGATCAATAACACTAGCCAACAGGTCGCGCGCGTCATACTGCTTTTGCCCATCGAAGCTGATCAGGTCATAAACGCTGTCGGGATCCTTGGCTGGCTTTGAACCCTGGGCCCCAGGTCGATTGCACGCGCCAGAGGCTTCCGGCAAAAGGCTTACCAGAGAACGAAGCCGCTTTAAACAAGAGGGGTCGTTTTTTTCGAAAAAGTCCACCGTCCCGCTGATCTCCGCGTGCATCCGCGCGCCGCCCAGTTCCTCGGCATCTACTACCTGGCCTATGGCCGCTTTGACCAGGGAAGGCCCGGCCAGATATAAACCGCTGCCTTCGGTCATCAGAATCTTGTCACATAACACAGGCAGATAAGCTCCGCCTGCAACGCAGTTACCCATGATCGCGGCAAACTGCGGGATGCCCGCCGCAGAAAGCACGGAGTTATTGCGAAAGATTCGGCCGAAATCGTCTTCATCCGGGAAAATTTCATCCTGCATCGGCAGGAATACGCCGGCGGAATC
>DASREY010000232.1:0-2378 GCA_035651775.1 Terriglobales bacterium | reverse complement strand
GTCCGATGATGGCGCGGCGCAGCATCAGGTCGCGCAAGGAGGAACCGGCATACGTTTCGTTCAGTTTCGCAACTACGGGAGCGAGATCCGTATCGGCAATCTTCAAAATCTCCCACCCGGGCCGCACGCCCTGGGTGAAGGCCGGTGAGTTGGATTGCACGGATGTCACCAGCACCTGGGGGCCGACCACACGAATATCGATCCCCGTGTTTGTATCACCGGCGCGCGCGGAATCCAAGTGGGAGTAAACGTCACCGGGAACGATCGCAAAGTGGGTCTGGTGCAAACTGCCGATCATCTCCTGCAGCACAGCGCGAGCTGCGTCCATGCTGTCGGCGCCCTCGATCTTGGGCCGGAACTCGTCGTGGATCTTCTGCCAGTCCAAACCGCCGGGCTGACGCTGCCAGTGTTTGTCGCGGATGGTGGTCCAAACGTACTCGAAGGACTGGATATTGAGCTGCCGCTGCTCGGGAGTAAGCGCCGCTGATGACGGCCATGCCAGCAGGAAGACTGCGAAAATCGCGGTGGTCCTGAGCATTCCGTTGGTCAGGATGCCTGGCGGTCGAAGACCTTGGCGCCAAGCGCGCCGCCGATCATGGGGAGCGCCGTGAGGATGATGAAGAAGAGCATCAAATAGAGCACCATGAATCCGGCGATCATCGCCGGGTTGTTCAACACCTGCCGCACCATTTCCCAGCGCGGATCATTTTGCGAAAACTGAGTCTGCAGCTGTTTTTCCAAACCGCCCTGGCTGGAGACCGCGACCATCGCGATGGTGAAGATGACGCTCATCAAGACGAACGAGAAAATGCCGGTAATCCAGCCCATGCGGGCGCCGCTGCGCAGATTGAGCACCTGGCCAGTGCGCCGGCTATAGAGAAACACGGCGAGGAAACCCGCCGCCACGAAGCCGATGGGCAGCCGGAACCAGGCAAGCGGGAGAGGAGCCATGGCTGCCAAGACCGCAGCCGCCGCTGCGATAAATCCGATGCGGACCGCCAGCCTGTTGTGGAATCCGATCTCGGCGGCCACGGGGGCGGCCGACAGTGGCGGAAGCGTGGAAGGCTCAATGGGCGATTGCGCGGGGCCAGGGTCGTCTAAGCCGGGATAATCGTACTGCGGTTTGCCGCACTTGTGGCAGAAACGGGCATCAGGCGGCAATTGCGCGCCACAGGTGCAAAACTCGGGCACGATTTTAGTGTGACATGGTTTGGCGGGGTCGCGGCGTGGGGTAGTGCGCTAAATCTGGCTTCTCCGAATTGTGAAGGCTGCCTCGGCTGGTTTTGCCGCGCTGTAAAAGATTTTAAGTTTCGCCGTCACCGGTTCCTTGGTATCCGACATCAACTGCAGAACATTGCTCGGAAGGCTCCAGGTTTCCTGCGGGCTTATGGGTATTGGTCCGCCAAAAAAGATAGCACCGGGAAATCCTGGCTCATCGCTATCGAATGATTGCCAAAAGCTCATAAAAGGTGCGATCTGGGCCGACAAGTATAATCGGGCTGAGAAGGGTCCCGTTGCCTGAGTTCCTTCGTTTTTGATTTGCACTTCTGGTGTTTTTAGTTGCCCCGGTTGGTCTCCGCCAGCTATTGTCTGACCGTTCAGTGGGACGCCTCTATAGAGCAACGTAAGATGTACATCTTTTGCAGATGAGGCAGCGGTATTGGTAGATCTGGCGTTGTCCGCCATTTTTGCTATTGCCCCGGCAAGCTGTCCTAGGACAGGATCGGTGCTCTTTTCTCCGACCTTCCCAATCATCAACCCGATGCTTTCCAGTTGCCCCCTCATGTATTCCTGCCGCTGAAGACTTGTATTAACAGTGCCCTGGAGTCCATTGGCCGTCCTCTGAAGTTCAGATACTTTTGCATCGTGTTCTTGATCGGAACGGTAAGACCCGATTTGCTGTAGGCCCGCAAATACGATGCCGAGGATGGCCAAGCCCCAAACTGCACCGATGGCTAAACGCCTCTTGTGAAAATCGGCTATCGCTAAAGTAGCCAAGTGCCCCCCAAACAGAGCGAGAGCCGTGGGGAAAACTGCGACAGCGAGGAATCCGATGATGTAAGACAGCATGAATCGCGACAAATCATGGCAAACTCCACCAAGCCGCGTTTAAAGCCGCAGTGGAGCATTAGCAGTACCCCAGAACGGTGGCGATTCGATTGAGCTTTCCTGATTCGCTTGGCTCTCATTCTACGCCTCGGAGGCGTAGTGTTTCTAGGCCTCCAGCAACTCGCGCACGCTCCACACGTGATCTGCGATGGCAGCGGCCATAGCAGGCGTGATTCTCAGAAACCTGTGGGCGCGGCAGAGTTATCGAACGCGAACCAGCGGGCCGCGTAAAATCGAGGGTAAATTAAGGTCTTGACAGGCCAGCCGCT
>DASREY010000231.1:0-19123 GCA_035651775.1 Terriglobales bacterium | reverse complement strand
CGCGCAGTCAACGCATTTGAGAGTCTTGTCCTGGAATTCCATGAAAGACCGACCTCCCCCGTGTTCGCCCGGTCCTTTTCCTCATGAGAAAAAAGTACCCGGTTTTATTGCTACCCAGACTCGGCCCAACGCCGCTCCCGTTACTTCTACGTTTACTCTGAGCACCGGCGCTTACTGCTAAAAACCTAATTCTGCGCGACTGCTATGAATTGTTCCTGCTCTTGCGAAAATAAGGAGGCCGCGCTGTGCGGCAGCCTCCCCTTGGTTTTATTCCTGCTCTTTACGAGCTTTTTTGCGGCTCCGTTTGCGGGCCAATGCTTGTTTCAGGCGCTTCTTTTCACCCGGCTTCAAATAGAAGGAGTGGCGCTTGACCTCTTTAATGATGTCTTCGGTCTGCACCTTGCGCTTGAAACGGCGGAGGGCATTCTCTAAAGATTCGCCCTCTTGCAATCGAACTTCTGCCAAACTAAAAACACCCCCAAACTTACCCAGTAGGACACACTAAGTTATTGCAATCTTGGAGCCATAAGTCAAGCAGAATCAGCAAGTGAGGCAGGAAAAAGGCGGGCATTCTCACCATCGAGTCCCCTCCCCATTACTGCCGGAAAGAACCTAGGGCGGCTGTGGGCGCGCTGGAAGAAGCCCGATGCCTGATGGCGCATCTGGGGATGAAAGTCTTGATGAAGAAGCTTTTTTACGACACTCTGGCTTAGCGTGTTATTTTCATAGGTTGAGCTCCTGACGCAGATCGGGCCAATCTGGATGATAAGAACGCACCGATGATCAGAACCTACCAGGGAATCGCTCCCCAGATTCACCCCTCGTGCTACGTGGATGAATCCGCCCAGATCATTGGCGACGTAATTTTGGCCGAGAACGCCAGTATTTGGATGAACGCCGTGCTGCGCGGCGACGTGCACTCCATCCGCATCGGGGCCAACTCCAACGTGCAGGATTGCAGCGTGCTGCACGGCATGCGCCACAAGTATTCTGTCACCGTAGGCGATTGGGTGACCATCGGCCACTCGGTCACACTGCACGGATGCACCGTCGGCGACCGTTGCCTGATCGGCATGGGATCGGTAATCCTGAATAATGCGAAGATCGGGGAAGGCAGCATCATCGCCGCCGGCACCGTGATCCCGGAGAATACCGTGGTCGAGCCCAAATCGCTTTGGATGGGCGTTCCAGGCAAGTTCCGGAAGTCGCTGGACGAAGCTGATGCAGAGATGGTCCTGCGCTATGCGAAGAATTATCTGGATTACAAAGAGCAGTACCTGAAGGAACGCAGAAGTTAGCGGACAGTTGAAGATAAGTATCAGGGGCGCGAGTTTACTCGTGCCGTAGATCGTTCAAAAATAAGCCGGCTTTTAGCCCGCTGGTTTTGAAATTGTCTATACCCGGTTGATTACGACTGCTGAACGATGATTATGGAAAAACAGAAAACAGTCGGAATTCTGATATTCGATCAGGTCGAGGTCCTCGATTTTTGCGGCCCCTTTGAGGTCTTCTCGGTCACGCGTCTTGATGAGAGCAAGCGCATGGAAGAGCCCTCGCCTTTTCAAATCCTGCTTATTGCCGAGCGCGACCAGCCGATCGTGACCATGGGAAAGATGCGCGTGCTGCCCGATCATACTTTGGAGACCTGTCCGCCGCTCGATATTCTGGTTATACCCGGCGGCTGGGGAACGCGCCGCGAACTCTCTAACACGAAGCTACTGGAATGGATCAAGCAGCGCGCCGCCCAGGTGAAGACGTTAAGTTCGGTCTGCACCGGGGCATTGCTCTTGGGCGAAGCCCATCTGCTCGACGGACTGCGCGCCACCACCCACTGGGCGGCTTTGGATACGATGCGCAAGCGCTTTCCGCAGGTAAAAGTTGAAAGCCAATATCATTGGGTGGAAGAAGGTAATGTGATTACCGCAGCGGGCATCTCCGCCGGAATTGATATGGCCCTGCGCATCGTCTCCGGCTATTGTGGCGAGACGGTAGCCCGAAACACCGCCCGGCGCATGGAGTATCCGTATCCAGAATCCGACGCCCGGCGTGTAAGCGTGAGCGCATGATTAAATCAGTCCGTGGAACCCGCGATCTGCTGCCGCCAGAGACGGCTGTCTGGAACTTCGTCGAGGCCGCCGCGCGCGATGTTTTCCGCGTCTACAACTTCCACGAGATTCGCACGCCCATTCTCGAAGATCTGCTGCTCTTCAAACGCTCAGTGGGCGAAGAGACCGACATCGTCTCCAAAGAGATGTTCGCCTGGGAAGACCGCGCCCGCGCCGAAAGCGAAAAAGGACAGTGGCTGGCCCTCCGTCCGGAAAATACCGCCGGCGTGGTGCGAGCTTACATTGAGCACAAGCTATGGGAGCGGCCGGGCCTGCAAAAGCTGTTTTATATTGGTCCACAGTTTCGCCGCGAGCGCCCGCAGAAGGGCAGATACCGCCAGTTCTATCAGATCGGCGCTGAAGTCATAGGGCCTTCTACTGCCGGCAGCGAGTCGCCTGCCGTAGACGCCGAAGTCCTGGAGATGTTGGCCACGCTGCTGAATCGCGTGGGCATCAGCGCATGGGAACTGCAACTCAACTCCGTGGGCTGCGCCAACTGTCGTCCGAAGTATCTTGCTGCGCTGCAAGAGGCGTTGCGTGGTGTGGTGAAAAATATGTGCTCCGATTGCCAGCGCCGGGCTGAGACTAATCCGCTGCGCGTCTTCGACTGCAAAGTTCTGGAAGATCAGCCCATCATCGAAACCCTGCCGCGCATGAGTGATTACCTGGATGAAAGCTGCCGCACCCATTTCCAGGCCGTGCAGGATATCCTGCGCTCTCTCGAAGTTCCCTTTATCTTCAACGGCCGGCTGGTGCGCGGGCTCGATTACTACACGCGCACGGCGTTTGAATTTACCCACGGCGCTTTGGGTGCGCAAAATGCAATCCTCGGCGGCGGCCGCTATGACGGACTCTCAGAGAACCTGGGTGGTCCGCCCGCGCCCGGCATTGGTTTTGCCATTGGCGAAGACCGCTTCGTGATGGCCATTCAGGAGTCGGCAGAAGCCGTATCATCCAAGCCCGATGTTTATATCGCTCCCTTAGGCGCCGGCATGGATCGTGAAGCTGCCAGGCTGGCCCGCGAGCTGCGCCGTCATGATGTGATCGTCGAGTTGGGTAACGAGGGCTTCCGGCTGAAGAAGTCTCTGGAAACCGCCAGCAAGATCGGCGCCCGGTTTGCGTTGATTGTAGGCGAGAATGAAATCAAGTCCGGCCAGTTTGCCCTGAAAAACCTTTCCACCGGAGAGCAGGCCACGGTTCCCCGAACTGAGCTATCCGCTAGAATTCAATCGGTAAGCCATAGCAGCAAAGAATAAATTTGTCGGGCTGGCAGGCGGGGTATATTGTTTGCCACACTGAGGAGTCTATATGTTTCAAAGATGTTTGCTTTTCTTGGCCATGATCATTTCATGCACTCTGGCTTTGCTTGTGGCCGGATGTTCCAAATCGAATTCCGGCTCCGTCCCCGCCAGCGCGAAGAACACAGCGCCTGTGAATCTGCCCAAGCCTTGTTCCCTCATTACCCAGGATGAATTGGAATCTGCCTTGGGCAAGAAGGCGACCATGCGTGACGCCGCCAATCCGCGCACTGGAATTGAGGAGTGCACTCTGGTCCCAGTCCACGGGGGCGACATGGACCACATCACGATTGTTCTGCACGATACCACTCAGCAGGATTGGGAAGCGTTAAAAAAGACCTACGCGCAGGATAAGAGCACCCCCATCCCCGGTCTCGGCGACGATGCCATCAATGCCGGGCAGTTAGGCGTGTGGGCGCGCAAGGGCAATATCTACATGCAGATTTATGGCGTCATCAATTACCAGCGTGACGAAAAGGCGGAGCTTTTCTTGGCGGAAAAAGCGCTCTCGCGTTTATAGAATTTGCCGAAAATTTTCTCTGGACATAGCGTTTCAGGATACCGATTTATAGCGCGAGACTCGTGTGGCGCAGCCGTCCTCGGCTGTGTGCCGCTATGGCTTGTATCTTGCCGGCTATTCTGCGAGTATGAGCGACCTTATATAATCTCTAATTCAGCTTTATGACGACAGACATCTCCTGTAAGGACAAACGCTTGCAACTCGATTTTCTAGGCGATCTTCAACGCACTCACACCTGCGGGGCATTGCGCGCCTCTGACGCGGATAAAGAAGTTGTGCTCATGGGCTGGGTGAACCGCCGCCGCGACCTGGGCAACCTGATCTTCATTGATATCCGTGACCGCAGCGGCGTCAGCCAGGTTGTCTTCAACCGCGAGTCCAATGCCGCGCTGCATGAGAAAGCGTCCGAGTTGCGCTCCGAATACGTGATTGCCGTCCTGGGCAAGGTGAAGCAGCGCGACCCCAGCACCTTCAACAAGAATATTCCTACGGGCGAGGTCGAAGTGGTGGCGCGTGAGCTGAGGCTGCTGAATGAATCCAAAGTACTGCCCTTTCTTCCCGGCGAACCCGATTCTACGCAGCTACCCAATGAGGAAGTCCGCCTGAAGTACCGTTATCTTGATTTGCGCCGTCCCGCTATGCAGGCCAACATTGAAATGCGGCACAAGGTCGCCCTGGCCATCCGCAATCACCTGGCCGGGCAGGGTTTCTTCGAAATCGAGACCCCGTTCATGACGCGCTCAACGCCGGAAGGCGCGCGTGATTATTTGGTCCCGAGCAGGGTGTATCCCGGGTCGTTCTATGCGCTGCCGCAATCGCCGCAATTGTTCAAGCAGATCCTGATGATCTCAGGTTTTGACAAATATTTTCAGATCGTGCGCTGCTTCCGCGATGAAGACCTGCGCGCCGACCGCCAGCCCGAGTTCACCCAGATTGACTTGGAGATGACCTTTCCCCAGCAGGAGCGCGTCTTCGAGGTCGTGGAAGGATTCTTGAAAGCCGCATTCAAGGCCGCGGGCATTGACCTGCCTGCTCCATTTCCGCGCATGACCTACGATGACGCTATCCGGCTTTATGGCATTGACAAGCCAGATATGCGCCTGCCGGCCATGACCGATGTAAAGCCGTGCTTCACGCCTGAGATGATGCAAACACTCGATATTGCCGACGAAATGCCTGTCGTCGCCATTCGCATTCCCTCCGTGGGCGAACTTTCGCGGAAGGAGCGCGAGACAGCCCGCGAAAAACTTTGGGCCGGGCACCTCAATCTGCATGTGTTCGATGACCTGAAGCGGCTCGATAAATCTTTTCCCGGCATTGAAGAAAAGCTGCGCGAGAGGGCGCAAAGCTCACCCGGCGATCTGGTGGTGGTCGTGGCCGGCAGAAAGTCGTCGGTTCAGGAGTTGAGCACTGCCGGTGTATCGAAAGCGGCTGGGGCCTATCGCCTGCGCCTTGCGGAAGAATATGCCGACCGCCACAAGGCTTTTGCCGGCGACCTCAAAGATCCTAAGTCCTATCACCTGCTATGGGTGACAGATTTCCCAATGTTCGAGCAGGAGGAAGATCGTTGGGTGCCGGCGCACCATCCTTTCACCTCGCCGCATGAAAGCGACATGGAGAAGGTTCTGGCGCACAAAGATTTGGGCTCGGTGCGTGCCCTCGCCTATGACGTGGTCATGAACGGCACCGAGTTGGGCTCAGGCTCGATTCGTATTCACCGTCAGGACGTGCAGAAGCAAATCTTCAGTGCGCTGGGAATGACGGAAGAAGAGGCAAAATCGCGCTTCGGGTTTTTCCTGGAAGCATTGGAATATGGCACGCCGCCGCACGGTGGCATTGCCCTGGGCCTCGACCGCATAGTCATGATTCTCGCCGGGGCTGAGAGCCTGCGCGAGGTCATCCCATTCCCCAAGACTGCGAAAGCGGTGGACATGATGGTGGACGCCCCCACCCCCGTCAGCGAGGCGCAGTTGCGGGAGCTGGGAATCAAAACCAAAAGCTGACTAAGGGTTTTGCTTATTGGAAACTGCCGGGATTTTAGGGGTCAATAACTCTGCTTATGTCTTGTCGTCCTGAGCGCCGTTTTTTGGCGCGAAGGGTCTTGCTGTTTGCTTATCCGGGAGATACTGTTCTATTGGCATAAAAAAGTAAGCAGCTCTGAATACGGCTTTAAATTTGCCGTTCTCCCAGATTTCTTGATACCGTTTTCCCTGTTCGCGCATCAAAAGCCTTATGAAGCGTCTCCCTGTAGATTCCAGCGCCCTTCGCTCGATCGGTTACGATCCGAAGTCGCTGGTTCTTGAAATCGAATACATCAACGGCAGTGTTTACGATTACTACGGCGTGCCGCCCGCGATCTACCAGGAATTCTGCGAAGCGGATTCCATGGGAGCGTTCGTCAACTTCCGCATTAAGCCCAATTTCGAGTGCCACGAAGTTTACCGCCGCACCGCCTGAAACAATAGCGGCAACCGGATTCCGCAGCGGTTACAATCAATCACAAGATGGCGCGCATTCATGTCCTCCCTGAGCACGTAGCCAACAAGATTGCGGCCGGCGAAGTGGTGGAGCGTCCCGCTTCGGTCGTCAAAGAGCTGCTGGAGAACTCCCTTGATGCCGGTGCGCGCCGCATCACGCTCCAGGTTGAGGCTGGCGGAAAAAAGCTGATCCAAATCATCGACGACGGTTGCGGCATGGTGCGCGACGATGCCTTGCTCGCCTTTGAGCGCCACGCTACTTCCAAAATTAAAAATGCGGATGACCTGCTAAGTATTGCCACGCTCGGGTTTCGTGGCGAAGCGCTGCCTTCCATCGCTTCGGTCTCGCGGCTGCTGCTCGAAACCCGCGCCGCCGATGAGAGCAGCGGAACCTTGATCGAAATTAACGGCGGCAAGATGCAGCGCGTGGAAGACGCCGGGGTCCCGCCGGGTACTTCCATTACAGTGCGCGATCTATTCTTCAACATTCCGGCCCGCAGAAAATTTTTGCGCGCAGAATCCACCGAGCTGTCGCACATTGCCTCACTGGTCACCCACTATGCGCTGGCCCATCCCGAGATGCATTTTGAGCTGCATTCCATGAGCAATGCCATGCTGGTTGCGCCGCCGGTTGCAGGCCATTCGGAACGCGTATTTCAAGTCTTTGGAAAAGAAATGCTGGATCAGCTCATCCCGGTCTCGGCGGAGTTGCCGCTGGAGCGCACAGGACTGCCTGAGCCTCCCCCCTGGAAGCGCGGTGAAGATTACCAGCCGGCCGCGCCCGGGGAATTGCGCTTCCATGGTTTTGTGAGCAAGCCTGAGGTGCAGAAGCTCAACCGCAATTCTATTTTCGTATTCGTCAACCGCCGTCTCATCCGCGACCGTGTGGTGCAGCACGCCATTATCGAAGCCTACCGCAATATCATGCCGCCCACGGTTTATCCCGTGGTGCTGCTCTTTCTGGAGATGCCCGGGGAAGAAGTTGATGTGAATGTGCATCCTTCCAAGACCGAGGTCCGCTTCCGGCAGAGTTCAATGATCCACGATTTTGTGCGTGACTCGTTGCGCGAGGCCCTGATGCAGGCCCGGCCGGTGCCGCAGTTCACGCGCGAGATCCACGCCCAGCCCACGGCGCGCCAGGCATTTGCCCCAAATGCTGATTTCACGGTTTCTGTATCGGGCGATGACTTTTCGCTGCAACCGCCCACGCTGCCGCCGCATAATGAAAGGTTTTCATTCCAGGAAGGAATTCCGATTGATGCCAACGCCGCCACCGCTCTTCTGGCGCCACTACCGGCAGTGCCGATGTTGGAGCGCAACGGATCCTCCTGCAGTGGAATTTTAAGCACGCAGCAGGAAGCCATGCCGGAAGGAAGCGATGCGCCGGTCGCTCTTGCCGATCTCAAACCTCTGGGCCAGGTCCGCGATTCGTTCATTATCGCCGCCGATCCCAGTGGTTTGTGGATCATTGACCAGCACGTCGCCCATGAGCGCATACTCTTTGAGCGCATCCTGCGGCAACGGGAGGCGCGTCAGGTTGAGAGCCAGCGCATGCTCATGCCTCTGATCGTTGATCTGACCCCCGGCCAGCAGGCTGTTTTTGCCGAGATCAGCGGCGAGCTGCGCCGCAACGGCTTTGAAGTGGAGCCCTTCGGCGCGGGGACAATCGCCGTCAAAGCCGCACCCGGCGGAATCGACCCTGCCGATGTTGAGCGCCTGCTGCACGAGCTGCTCGAGCACTTTGAAACAGAGGAGCAGGCCATCAACCTGGAAAAGCTGCGTGGCGAGATTGCCGCCTCCATCGCCTGCCATGCCGCTATCAAAATAAACATGCCGCTGGAGCATTCCAAGATGGAGTGGCTCCTGGTCGAATTGAGCAAGACGCAATGCCCCATGTCATGTCCGCATGGCCGTCCAGTGCTGCTGCGGTATTCTGTAAGAGACATTCAGAAGGCATTCAAAAGGATTTAGGGAAAAATTAAAGGATTAGAAACAAGCTGGTTCCATTAATGGCAAGTTGCATTAGCCTTAACTGGCAACTGGCAACTGGCAACTGGCAACCGACAACTGAGAACTGAGAACTGAGAACTGAGAACCGAGAACTAACTTAATGTCTGAAGTAGAAATTCAAGAGCAACGCCGGAGCAAGTGGCGCATCGGGCGTCCAGCTCGCACTCTGGAAGAGGCCTCCGAATTTGTGCAATCGGTAGGGCTATGCCTGGTGCATCCCGTAAATCCGCCGCTGCTTGCGCCTACTTTCTTGGGGGCCTATACCGGCAGCGACCACGATTTGCCGACAGCGCAACAGGCATATCGCGATCCGCGTGTGGCGGAGGCGCGAGAACTCATGGTGCGTCTGCTGCGCCAGCGCCTGGCCTACGAGGCCAACATCGAGGGTGAAGGGACTCTCCTGCTCTCGCCGCAGACCTTCCCTTATTTTTATGCGCTGGTGGGAGACCGCAACCCTAAGAAAGATCTGCGCAGCGATATTGCCGGCCGAAAAATTTCTCCTTTGACCCAGGATGCCTTTGCTATCATCCAGCGCGAGGGGCCTATTTCCAATCGTCACCTGGCAGAGGTGCTGGGAGGCGCCCCATCGGAGGCTGCTCTTGATCGTTCTCTTACCGAGTTGTGGTCACATCTTCGTATTACCCGCGTGGATTACCGCCCCCAGGAAGGCGTTTTATGGGACGTGCTCTATCGCTGGTCGCCCGACGCGGTCAAGGAAGGTATAGGGCTCTCGGTAGGCGAGGGGCTTTCCGCGCTGCTTTCCAAATATCTTGAGGCGGTCATTGCCGCCGAGCAGGGCGAAATTGAAGCATTCTTCCAGCCCATGGTGGCCCGCTCCCGCGTGCGCGAGGCCATTCATGCCTTGCTGGCCGCCCGGCAATTCAGTTTTATGCAAGCCGGGGGAAGAACGCTGATTCAAAACACGCCCCCGGTCGAACCCCGGCAGCGCAATTTTGCCCGTACCCGTTAAACTAGAATGCAATCTTTTCATGAGCGTCAAAAAACTCATCATCGCGATTGATGGCCCCGCCGGCGCGGGCAAGAGCACCATTGCTTCCAGGCTGGCGCGCCAGTTGGGATACGTGAACATTGAAACCGGGGCCATGTACCGTGCCTTGGCTTTAAAGGCGATCGAGTCTGACGTGGGCTTTGAGGAGGCGCAGGCCCTGGTCTCCCTCGCGCATGGATCTCACATTAATCTGGAGCCGACCATTGACGGCAATCGCGTCATCCTTGATGGCCAGGATGTCACCCGCCGCATACGCGAGCGTGATGTCACCGAGGCTGCTTCTCAGGTTTCAGTCCATCCCGGCGTGCGTCAGTGGATGGTGTCTCGCCAGCGCCAGATGGGCCTGGCCGGCGGTGTCGTGATGGAAGGCCGCGATATCGGCACTAAGGTCTTCCCCGATGCCGATGTTAAGGTTTTTCTTGATGCAGCGCCCGAGGTCCGCGGCGAGCGCCGCTTTCGCCAGCAAGCCCCCGCGGCCCCAACGGCAGTATCGGAGGCCGAGCAAAAAAAGGCCGCCGCCGTAGCTGCCGAGATGCGCGAAAGAGACGAGCGCGATCGCTCCCGCGCCAACTCTCCCCTCGCCCCCGCGCCCGATGCCGTGGTCATAGATTCCACAAACCTCACCATTGAGCAGGTGATCGAGCAGGTCGACCGCATCATCGCAGAAAAGCTGCGCGTCTCAGCCCACGCCACGACGTAGAGTGGTTCGTTCTGGTCTACTGTCCCAGTGATCTATGCCAAGGCTGCGAGCCCAGATCTCTGGTGAGCATCTCGCACCAGAGTACCTGCCTCGCACATATCGTCCTTCGTGGGGTACCGAGTCATGGTTTGGCGCGCGTTCGTTCTTTTCCTTCTACTACAGTCTCCTTTTCTGAGCGGACAATCAGGCTTGAACAGCAATGATCTTCGCTTGCGCGACAGATTGCGAACAGCGCAAGCCCCAGCTCAGCTTATCGCCGGGCAGATTGATAAAGCTTTGGCGCCAACGGCCTCGAGCTTCCCAACGCGGTGGTCAGAACTCAGATGGGGGCCGGTTAAAGGACTGGACCATCTGGGCTCCATTGCCGGCGCAGTGAGCGGGATCGTTGTTGATCCGCGCAACTCCGAAGTGGTTTATACATCGAGCATGGGCGGAGGGGTCTGGAAGACCACGGACAGCGGAGCGCATTGGCGGCCCACCTTTGATCGCAACCGCACCCTGGAAATTGGCGCGGTTGCTCTCGACGCGGACGATCCTGACACGGTGTATGCGATAGCCGGCGCTACGCCGGCGGACATATATGGATACTGGAATTGGGATTGGGGACTATTTGGCTCGACAGATGGCGGCGCGACGTGGGTGGATTTGGGCCGGCCGCCTGTATCTTACTATCCTAAAATCGCGGTGCAGCCAGGCCACCCTTTGTCTGTTCTTATTAGCAGCTTGGTCGGAAACGTCTATCGCTCTACTGATGGCGGTCTCACATGGCAGCGAGCACTCGCTTGTGACTCTGTTTATTCTCTGCTCTACGCACGACCGAGCGCCTATGTAGTCTGTAAAACGTATCCTAACGATCTCGAGTTATGGCGCTCTGATGACGGCGGGGAGCGTTGGACGAAAATTACCCCCTATGCCGCCTATCCCGGCAATGGGGCAATTGTTGGCGCGTCAGATTCGGGCGCGCTGTATTTCACAGGTCTGGCTTGGCAAGGGTCGAACCTGGTGCCGCGACTGGCACGAAGTAATGACCGTGGCGCAACCTGGACCATCGCTTCAGAATCCTGGTGGATCGGCGGGTTACTGGTCAACCCAGCTGATTCCAACATGATCGTTGCAACGTGTATGTTGGGAGCGAGTCTGTGTCTATCGCGAGATGGGGGTTTGACCTTCACGGATGTAGGCACGACGATCGGCCCTGAGACAACGGCCCTCGCGTTCGGCAGCGATGGAACGCTCTATGCGGGAAATCACTACGGTATTTGGAGCAGCAAACTCCTTCCCGGCACTCTCGAATCGGGAACCGATTCCTATGGGTTTCCCATCGAGATCGTTGCTTGGCGAAACTTGAATCGCACGCTTCGCAATATGCAGTTGCGCCGCGACTTCTCCGTTGCGCAGGATGGCTCAGGACTGATCGTCGCCGGCACACCGACGACCGGCGCCATCGCAGGAAGCCCCGGACGAGGGTGGCAGCAGGAGGTTCGCGGCCGTGGCGTCGGTGCTGCGCTCTCATCGGACGGCACGGCCTATGCCGCTTTTGTATTCCCTCTTAACATCTACTCTTCAACATCTACACTCAGTCGATCTTTCAGGCCCCTTGATCCCAACTCCTGGCAGACCGTCGTTCAAGACGGCGTGGATCCATCGTCGCTTGCGGTTTCGCCGGCGGATCCACACACGATCTATGTGCGAGAGTTCCCCGTTAACACGCTGTCGTCCGAATACTCAATATTCCGTTCCAGCGATGATGGCGATACGTGGACCCAGACTCTAAACTCGATACGCTATTTCTATTTTCTCGCTGGTGATGCTTTCGATCCGGCTACGGTTTTCAGTGTCGATACCTATAATCCCGATTATGTGGTCATGGCACACGTGCCGACAAATTCGCCGCCATCTTCATTTTTCAACACTTGCGGCGGGAATCACGAGACGAACTCGCCCTTCGGCTTGCGCGTGAACCCTTACAACGATGACGTATGGTTACTCGGCGCGTACGAAGGTTGGCCGGGTCGCAAAGACTCTTCGCTGCGCATCATAGGTCCATGCCGGAGCCAGATGTCGGTTTCGCCCGGCGATGGTTCGCAGTTGTTTGACGTGGCATTCGATCCAGCTATCCCTAACACAGTGTACGGGGCCAGCTTTGGCCGTGTGCTCGTTAGCTACGACTCTGGGGCTACCTGGAATCCATTCGGCGCCGGACTTCCAAATACGCGCGTCGCCGGACTTGGGATTGACCCTGTAACGCGTACCCTTTATGCCGCAACCTATGGACGAGGCATGTGGACCGCCTCGCTTCCCCCGCCACCACTGCCAACCATCGAGCCAGGCAGCCTCAATTTCGCGAAAACAAGAGTTGGCGACACCTCCACGCCGCTGATGGTCATGCTTACCAATCCGCGGCTGGATGCCTTGCGCATTTCAACTGTGTCGGCCAGCGCCGACTTCACCGTCGCAAACGACTGTCCGAGCCTGTTGCACGGAGGTGAGCAGTGTTCTTTGCTAGTTTCATTTCAACCTAAGATCGCAAGAAAATTGCGAGGAGAGCTTTCAGTAACGACCTCCGCTTCTACCGCTCCGCTGATTGTGGCTTTGAGTGGAATGGCTTTTAGCGCGAGTGATTTCACCGTTTCTGCTAACCCGAGTGCGTTGTCCATTTTGCCCGGCCGGAGTGGAAATACGACTCTGATTCTGATGCCGCAGAACGGCTTCAGCGGTAATGTCAATCTGGAATGCGGAGATATGCCCACAGGCTTGAAATGCAGCTTAGCGAAACATCAGATCACGCTCTCAGGAGAGTCTGCCGTCGCGGTTAAGGTCACCATTGCTGTGGCTTCTTGGGTGCGTGCTTGGGCGCTTCCAATGTGGCTTCCCGGACTCGAAGGCTCTTCACCGAGGCGCCCCGTGAACCGCCAATATCGACTCACAATCACCTCTCGAAGCGGAGACCTGCAGCACACAACAGCTCTTACCGTGACGGTGCGACACACTCAACAAACGGATTGATTGGAAACAAGGCTGGGACGAGTGGTCCATATGAAGCCTGGGTGCCGCACACCCGCTACAATCCGTGTGTTGTGTATCTTTTGTGTCCTTTGCGGTTATCTTTATGCCGATTGATATCAAAATCTTGATTCTCCGATGACCACACGCCATGATTGTTCTGAACGTGTGCCTAAAAGCGGCTCAGACCGCCGAACCTTGGTAGTTCTTTGAAAAATTACCGAACATCAGAACTCGTTACATGCTCGGGCGCCTGCGACTGCCTGCCAAGTTCGACACTTGAAACTGTTTTTGACTACTCTCCCATACTGTATATCTAATTGAATCTAAAACACTTAACGCAAAATTCACTACTCGATGTAATGGGGGGCCTGCCATTACTCGAAACTCGAAAACAGGTCGACCCTTGCGAGCAAGGGGGGGGCCCCCATGAGGTTTTAATTTCCTGATAAAAAATGTTCGGACGTCCGATTAAAGTCGCGAGTGTGCCAACTAAGAACTGAGAACCGAGAACTGAGAACTACTTGTAGAATCAGGAACTATTAGGACCAAATGTGCGTATAACCGGTTTGGGTGGCTAGTTTCGCGCCAATCCGGGTAATGCGAGCGCCCATGGTTCGGTTGAACTCTGAGGTGCAGGAGACGAGGCTGGCTGTACCGAGTCAATCTTCGAGTGCGGAGGGGCACAATGAGCAGCAACAATCCGCTGCCCTTCTACGCCGTTGTGTCAGCGGCGACGCCGCTGCCTGGGCTGAGGTCGTTCAACTTCATAGCCGCAGAATCTATAACATCTGTTATCGTTTCACCGGCTCATCGGAAGACGCTCAGGACCTGGCGCAAGAGGTCTTCATCAAAATTTACCGGACTTTGAAGACCTACGACGGAAGCCGGGGAGCGTTTACCACCTGGATTACCACCGTGACCCGCAACCTCCTGGTAGATCATTACCGCTCGCGCAAGAATGACCGGCTTACCGATTCGCTGGAAGCTGCGCCCGCGGGCCACGAGGATGCGCTCACCCTGGGTGACCGGCTGCCGGATGCGGCTCCCAGCCCGGAATCGCACGTGCAGCAAAAAGACACGCAGAAGCTGGTGCAGGCGGCTTTGGCGAAGCTTTCACCCGACCTGCGCGAGGCGGTGATTTTGCGCGACCTGCAGGAGCTTGACTACCGCGAAATTGCGGCTATTTTAAGGGTGCCTGAAGGGACCGTAAAATCCAGAATCAATCGCGGGCGCACGGAACTAGCGCGCCTTTTACAACGTACCTATAGGCAGGTGTAGGATGAATCAGGACCAGCAATACGGCATGCAGTGCATGGAGTTCGAGGCCCTTCTGACCGAGGCGGTAGAAAGCTCGCTCGGTGAAGAGCAGATGCGGAACTTCCGGGCGCACGCAGCCACATGCCCGGCCTGCGCGGCTTTGTTTGCAGAAGCCCTGGCCGGCTATCAATGGTTGCGGTCGCTCGAAGCGGTGGAAGCCCCGGTTTACCTGGCGCATAACATTCTTGCCGCCACGACCGGCGTTATGCCGGCATCCACGCCCGCCCAGGTTCGCGTGCCCCAATCGAGGAGCCGGCAGCTCGGGGCGTGGCTGCGGCCATTGCTCGCCCCCATGCGTCATCCGCGCTTTGCCGCCACCTTCGCCATGGCGTTTTTCTCGGTGACCCTGATGCTTAATCTGGCTGGGGTTGACCTGCGCTATGTTAATTGGCATCCAGGCGCCCTGCGAAGCGAAGTGGCGCGTGCCTATTACACAAACCGGACTCGAGTAGTGAGATATTACGACAGCATGCGCTTTGTCTATGAATTGCAAGCGCGCATGCGCGAGCTCAAGAGCATGCTGCCGGAGGAAAATAGCCAGCCGCAGCAACAGCAACGTGAGGAAAAGAAAGAAAAGAACAATAAGGATATTAGTGTGCAGCCCGAACCCGACCCTGAACAAAAACAAGAAAATTACGCCCAGCAGGGCAATAGCGCCCTGCTGGCATCCTATGCGCTTCACGAATTTGGTCCCCCCTATTTCTTCAGCGCACAAAACCGGAGGACCGCATGAATTGCGCTACCCATCAACAAACCCCGGCGATAGCTTATTGCCGGACTTGCGGCAAGCCGCTGTGTGAAAGCTGCAAGCGCGAGGTGCGCGGCATCATTTATTGCGAAGATTGCCTTGCCTCCCGGGTACAAGCCGAGCCGGACTCGATGAATCCGAAAGGGCCCAATCCATGGGTTGCTTTTGCTCTGGGCTTCATTCCCGGAGTGGGAGCGATGTATTCCGGCGAGTTCAAAAAGGCGTTCATTCACGTGGCCGTTTTTGTCGCACTGGTGGTTGCCGCCAATGAAGCCAGCGACTATTTCGCGTTGGGCTTTCCCTTCTGGTTTTTCTATATGGCTTTCGATTCCTACCAGACGGCAAAGGCCAAGCGAGAAGGCCGGCCGGTGCCGGATGTTTTTGGATTTAGCGCATTGAGCGCTGCTCCGGCTGCCGCTCCCAATGTTCCGACTACAAGCGTTCCTCCGTTGCTTGACCCGAAGCGAAGTCAAAATTTGCCGCTAGGCCCCCTGGTGCTGATCGCATTAGGTGTTCTTTTTCTATTGCATACGATGGGGCTGATCCCCCACTTCTTCCACCTGGCGAAGCTTTGGCCCTTGATCCTGTTAGCAATCGGTGGATCGTTGATTTACCAGCGATCTCAAAGGATGATCTGCCACTGCGTCGCCTGCACAGCCATCAGCCTTATGGGGCCGGTCATTCTGGTGACGATTGGCATTATGGGTTTGCTGGACGAATTCACTCCCGTGCGCTGGAAAGAGAGCTGGCCGCTCATTTTGATTGTGATCGGAGTATTGAAATTTCTCCAGATCACCGGTTCGCGTGAGGGACACATCGAGCGAGAGATTCCGCGTCCTGTGGTCCCGCCGCCCGACACTCCAACCACGCCCTCTTCGCAAAACGAGGTGAGCCATGGCTAGTGCCCCGGTTCCCAATGTTCTTCCGCGCCGTCGCAGCTTCGCCGGCCCCGTCATTCTGATTATCGTGGGCGTGGTTTTTCTCCTGGGGAACATGCATGTCATCACCTGGTCAGGTCTGGGTTGGTGGTTTGCCCACTACTGGCCGCTGCTGCTCATTCTCTGGGGAGCGATCAAGCTGTTTGAGCACATGCAGGCACGTCGCCAGGGCTACCAGCCGGCGGGCATAGGTTTTGGCGGGGGTTTTCTTGTCGTTTTGATCATCGTTTGCGGCCTTGTTGCCGATGGACTGGAAAAGGTGGATTGGGCTGCCGTTCAACAGGAAATGGGTGTCAATAGCCCGTGGTTGCCGTTTGGAAACAAATACGAGTATTCCAATCAGATCGATCAGCCTGTAGCTTCCCATGGAGCTTTCCGTTTGGCTCTGCAGCACGGTTCGATCACGGTGCTGCCTTCCACCGATGAAAAAGTGCACGTCTCCGTGCACAAGACCATTGTTGCCTCTTCCAAAGAAGAGGCCGACCGGATTGACCAGGCCACGCAGCCGCAAATCAAGAGCGACGAAATTCCCTCGCTGCCGGCGGTCCCGGATGTGCCCGGGCTTTCTCCTGCCGAAAAAGCCAAAATTCGTTCGGAAATCGAGCGGGCACGCAACGAGGTGGAGCGCGCCAAGTCGGAAGCCGCGCGCGCCAGAGTTGAGGCCGAACGTGCGCGCCAGGAAATCATCCAGTTGAATATCGCGCCGCCCTCCAACAGCTTTGTCCAGACCGATATTGAGCTGCATGTTCCACCTGCGCTCCCCCTGGAATTGAGCACCCAGCACGGCAACATTGAAGTGCGCAGCCGGCAAGCCGACGTGAAACTCACCGCCTTTCATGGCGACGTGACTGTGGATGACCTCACTGGCAACGCCGTCATAACCATGCATGGCGGAATGAAGGGAGGAGATTTGAACGTTCGCAACGTCCAGGGCAACGTCACCGTGGATGGCCACGCGGACGAAACCAATATTACGAACGTGAGCGGCCTGGTAGCCATGAACGGCGATTACATGGGTGAAACCAATGTGCAGAACCTGGGACAGGGCTTCCGCTTCAATTCTTCGCGCACCGATATGGAGACGGGAAAAATTCAGGGTGAGCTGCGCATGGATAGCGGCGACCTGCGGGTCAGCAATGCCAGCGGCTTAAGAGTGAGCACCCGCTCCAAAGACATTCACCTGGAAGAGGTGACCGGCGATATTGAAGTGAACAATAAGAACGGGAGCGTGGAGCTGCGCGCCACCAGGGCGTCGGCGGGAAATATCTTGATCAGCAATAAAGATGGAGGGATAGAAATCGCGCTGCCCGTCCAGAGCGCCTTCCAAATCGAAGCCAATGCCCGCGGAGGCGACATAGAATCCGACTTCCCGGAAATCAAAATCGATAAAAGCTCCGAGGAAAATCGCGTGGCCAGCGGGACCGTAGGCGCCGGCGGTAGAAAAATACAACTCTCTACCGAGCACGCCGATATTGAGATCCGAAAGGGTGAGCAGACCTCGGAAAACAAAGATCAGAAATCCAGCAAATCAGATGAGTAGAAGAAAGCAGTTTCGGGTTTTGAGCTTTATTGGCTTTGTTGACATGTTTGTTCCCTAGTCCGACTTTTGTCATCCTGACCAAAGCCGCGCTTCGCGGCGAAGTGGAAGGGCCTAGGTTTTCTCAGGTTGCTTCAATCCTGCCTGGCCAATTCCACGCTCAGGGCTTCCCCCCTTCCTAAATGCCGAACGTCAAGATCAGGATGCTTTCATCTCAAGTTTGTGACCGCAGGCAGAGCAATAAATCTGTCCGACTTCGGCCCCGCGCCCGCACTGCGGGCAGGGAGCGAAGATGCCTCGGCGCAAGATGAAATAGACGATAAATCCAATCATGTTCGGGATCAGCACGACCAGCAAGGTCCAGAGCACAGGCGGCATGCCTCGGCGGCGTGCGTCTCCATAAACATAACCAACCAGCATGATGTATCCCGCAACAAACAAGCTGCCGATCGCGATTGCCAGGGCTCCTACAATGAGCTCGCCATTATGGCCCATGTCCAGGTGGCGTCCCTCAGAGAGTGACGAGAAAAACATGGCGGCAGACGCAATCAACAAGCAGGCAAAAATCACCGAACCCATGATGGCAAGGAACTTGGCAAATATGACTACCTTCCTGGGAACTACCGCGCTTTCTTGCTTCAGCCTAGCGGAAATATTTTTATCGTTCATACCAGGCTCCTTTCATGGATCCGACTTCTCTCTAACCCCAGACCTACAAGCAGCAGCATGGCAATGGTCGCTGACGGAAAAACCCAGAACAGTGAAAACCCAAGCTGCCATTCCCAGGGGACAAGTTGCAATCGCTGCGCGACCCAGGCCCAGCCCTGCCAGCCCAGCACAGAGCCAGCTGCCGTGAACAAACACGCGATAACAAAACCTAGCAAATACATACGGCGTCTGCTCCGCTCGGCTTCCATTTCTCGCGCCCGCCGTGTGAGCGCTTCCTGTGTGCGTGCTACCAGAGCGGGACCTACAGAGAACGAGAACGAGCCCAGCCCCTGAATAGCGCGGGCCGTGAGTTCCGCATAATCGTTGCATTGGGCACACTGGCGAAGATGGTCTTCAAGCCAGGCTTGTTCTGCTGGGGAAAGGTCTTGGTTGCGATCCACGAACTCGCGGGCCCGGGCGTGAAGGTCAGCGGACATGGGCAACTCCTTCCAGGTGTGAACGCAGCGCTGCCAGGCCGCGCCGCAGCCGCGATGAGACGGTCGCCACCGGCGCGCCAATTACCCGGCCGACTTCCTGCAGGGACAGCTGCTCCTGGAAGCGCAAAACCAGCACCTCGCGGTAGATGGGAGCCAGCAAAAGCAATGCCTGGGCCAGGCGCGCGGCATCTTCGCTCCGGGCCGCCAACTCAAAAGGTGATGGGCTGCTGTGGTCAGCAAGCTTCGCGGTGAACGATTCCTCGTTTGTGCCGGTTGCGTTACCGCTCTCCATGGGCGCATCGAGAGACACCAT
>DASREY010000230.1:0-5200 GCA_035651775.1 Terriglobales bacterium | reverse complement strand
CCTCACTCACAGGCCAAGCGAACTTTCTGGCGGTGAGCAGCAGCGGGCGGCGCTGGCACGGGCATTAGTGAACCGGCCAACGATTTTGCTGGCAGATGAGCCCACGGGAAACCTGGACAGCGCAACCGGACTTGAGATCATGAATCTTTTGCAGGAGATCAACCGCTCGCTGGGGATGACGATTGTGCTGGTAACGCACGAGCGCCCGCTGGCGGAAAAGTTTGCCCATCGCATTGTCGAACTGGCGGATGGCAAGCTGGTGAGCAGTGGAATCAAGCGCACGAGCGAGGTGAAGGTATGAAGGCCGGCGATCTTACCGAACTCGCGGTGCGTAATCTGCGTGAGGCCGTGTTGCGGAACTCGTTGACCACCCTGGGCATCGGCGTAGGCGTGGCGTCCCTGGTTGCCATGCTCTCCCTGGGCGTGGGATTGCAGCAGCTCGCCAATCGCAAGCTGGCAAGCTCAGGGCTGTTTGACACGGTGTTCGTATATTCAAAGCAGAACCTGCGCGGATTTGGGCGGCAGGGGACATCCAACGGATCTTCGTCGAACGCTCCATCCAATTCTCCTGGTACTTCGTCAGACGCTCCCGAGGGCGCGTCTTCAAATCCCAATGCCAACAGCAAGGCGCGCGAAGCCCGGCGCCTCGATGAAGAGGCCCGCCAGGAGTTGGAACACCTGCCTCATGTAGTTGAGGTGTATCCGCAAGTGCGCTTCCCCACCGAGATACGTTATGCCGGCAATCCTTATACGACGATGGTAGCGGCGATACCGGGCTCGGCGCGCGGTAGCGGCGCTTTCGACGGGATGCAAGGCTCATTTTTTTCCAGTCCTTCGGCAGACGAAGCTATCCTGCAGATGGAATTCGCCAAAGATCTTTCTGACCAGCCCTCTTCCCTTATCGGGAAAGAGCTGGTATTGCGGTATGCCGAGCGGCAGGTTTTGGGGACACAGGCTGGCGCAACACAGGCGGAGGGCAGCGATCCCAAGGCTGGAAACAGCAGTGGCAACGCTTCTGGCGACAACTCCGGCGAGATCTCCGGCAACCCGGGCATTTCAATTGTGCCGCGCGACAAAATATTGCGCATCGTGGGAATCGTCGATACCGAACCGGCGGCCGGATTTGGCGGCCTGGGAAGCGGGCGAGTGCTGATCCCGATCCAGCTTGGAGAAAAATTACGCGCCGCCCAGGGCAACGACCTGCGCGACGTCTTGCGCGGGCCGGGAAAGAAACCGACGTATCCGAGTTTGACGGTTCGGGCGCAGAGCCCGGGACAAGTCGAGGCGATTGAAACCGCTGTCAAGAATATGGGGTTTGCCGCCTTTTCCCTGCTTGACGCTACCCGCAACCTGCGAATCTTCTTTGCGGTGTTTGATCTGCTGCTGGGGATTTTTGGCAGCCTAGCGCTGGCAGTGGCCATGCTCGGCATCGTCAACACGCTGGTAATGGCGATTCTGGAGCGCCGGCGCGAGATCGGAATCCTTAAAGCCCTGGGCGCGGCTGATCGCGATGTAAAGCAGCTTTTCTTCCTCGAAGCAGGAGTAATGGGGCTCCTGGGCGGAGCTCTTGGGGTGGGCATTGGCTGGCTAATCGGGCGGGCGGTCACGGTGGGCACCAATATTTATCTGCGGCGTCAGAGTCTGCCGGCGACCAATGTTTTTGCTGTGCCCTGGTGGCTGGTGCTGGGAGCAATTGCTTTCGCGGTAATGGTGAGCCTGTGTGCAGGTTTGTATCCGGCGTCGCGGGCGGCGAAACTCAATCCGGTTGAGGCGCTGCGGTATGAGTAAGGCAGTTTCGAGTTTCAGGTTTCAAGTTTCAAGTGTTGTGGCGCTAGTGCTGTGCATCTTCCTATCCCATCCTGCACACGCCACTGGGCGCGCTGAGTGCCATGCTGTGCAGAGCCAGGCTATGCACCAGCAGGTTCCCTACTGCGTCCTGCTGCCGCCTGGCTATGACACCGATCAAGGGAAGACACAGCGATATCCGGTGCTCTACTTTCTGCATGGCCTGGGCGCCAATGAACAGATGTTCCTTGACTCTGGCGCGTGGAACCTGACCGAAGACCTGTGGGAACAGCGCAAGATGAGGGAATATATCATCGTGACGCCGGCCGGGGACACCAGCTTCTATATCAACTCACATGACGGCCGCCGGCGCTATGAAGATTTTTTTGTGCAGGAGTTTTTGCCCTACATTGAACATCAGTACCGCATCCGCGCGGGGCGGGCATCGCGCGGCATTGCCGGAATTTCCATGGGCGGCTATGGTGCGCTGCACCTGGCCTTTCGGCATCCGGAGCTGTTTGGTTCGGTGAGTGCGCAGAGCGCTGCCCTGATAGAGAAGCTGCCCGCGGTCAGCGGAGCCAGCTTGCCACAAAATTCTTTATCGCGAGCCCTGGGTGGAGTTTTTGGCTCGCCTGTAGACCGGGTTTTCTGGGAACGCAACAACCCCCTCACACTGGCTCGCACTGGCCACCTGACCGGACTGCACATCTATTTTGATTGCGGCTCAGAAGATGATTACGGCTTTGAGGCCGGAGCAGGGGCGCTGCATAAATTGCTGGCTGCGCGTGGAATTCCGCATGAGTTCCATATCTATCCGGGCGGGCATGATTGGAGTTATTTTGCCGAGCACTTGCCCGCGTCGCTGCTTTTCCACTCCCGCGCCTTCGGGGTAAGCAGTTAGCCGGGCTTTGTCTGAAAATGAAAAGCGAAGCCAAACTTCCAGCCGCTAGCTTCTCGTTGTTATTGAGTAAAAGTGGTTTCGACACCGTGCCCGGATGAACCCTCACCATCGAGCCTTCAACTAGATAGTCATCCAGATCTCACCCGATGGTGGGCTGTACCTTCGTGACCTATTGCGCAGGGCAATGTAGCACTACTATCGCTTGCATCCCCAGCAGTCGGACATTAACCAATATCTAACTCCTCGCCAAGACATGTTGTGGTGACATGTTTCCCGAGGCCAGCCAGAGAAAGTGAGGAATCAGGAAGATGTGGAAACAGACAAATTCGCCAGAGACGGCTACGCTGCCGCCCCAGGTCTCCAGCAAGCCGGCCATGCCAAACGGTGGCGCAGTCGCCAGCGAACCGGTATTGACCCGCACAACGTTGGGGAACACCGCTTCAACCGAACAGACTGCCATGATCGGCAAGTCGCTCGTCTTTAAAGGCGAGATCACCGGTTCGGAATCACTCTATATTGAGGGCAAGGTGGAAGGTTCGATCAACCTTCCCGGAAATCGCGTGACCGTGGGCCGCAGCGGACAGGTTGCCGCCGACATCGCGGCGCGTGAAATTGTTGTGCACGGCAAGATTGTTGGCAATGTGAACGCCAGCGACCGCCTGGACGTTCGCGGTGAAGGATCGCTCACCGGCGACGTGGTGGCGCAACGAATCAGCGTGGAAGATGGCGCCTTCTTCAAGGGCAAGATTGACGTCCGTAAACCAGGACCATCCGGGGAAAAGACCAACGGCAGCGCGGAAAGCAAAGACGCGATGATGGCTGCAGAGCAGCCTATGAAAATTGCCTAAGTACAGTTTCGAGTTTTAGCTGCCAGTGTAGAGAGATACATAACGCCCCGCTTTTCAGCGGGGCGTTATTCTTGCGCCGGGAGGAACTCCATCAAAAAGTAGTTGCCGGTGCCCAATTAGGTTACTCTCCCATTCCTTCCCTTACTCCTGCGAATTTGAAATCTTAACCAGTGCTCAATCAAGTCATTCCCAAGCAGGCATGATTCCCAATTGAGAATGATTGGCGACTGGGCATAAGTACCCCATAAATGTCGAAAAAATCCACCATCAACATCAGGACCGAAACGCCACGCTGGGTTCTATCACTAGAATATAAGCGTCATTTTCCGGACCCATAGAGGAGTGCAGGATGAAGCCAGAAATCAGGTCTTTGTTATTTGTGGCGATCGCCGGCGCGGTGGGAGGCTTTACCAGTTGGCTTTTGCAATGGCTTGCCGGATTAGCGCCCTTTCAAAAACCGGCATCTCTGGGAATCCCGGCGCTGATTATTGTGGGCGGGGTCGCCGCTATTTTTGGCGTATATCTGATCGCTAATTCAGATATCAAAGAGCTTCCCCACACCCTGGCTTTTGCCCTGCTCTGCGGGGTATTCTGGCAGCCGATTTTCGATGCAGCGAAACTCTATGTGCAGCACTCGGTAACTGTGCGCCAGGGCTCAGAGCAGCAGAGCATGACGCAGAACCTGGCGGCGGTGGTTGCGAGCGGCGACCAGAACACGGTGAAAACCAAGCTGGATGAGACCGCCAACGCAACCACCGAGGTACTGTCTAGCTTGTCCACGGTGCAGGACCGTGAGTTAAAGCAGAAATTGGTGCAACAATCGAATGAGGCGGTGGACCAGGTGAGCAAAGCATCGGATAAGGCTCCCGATACGACGGTTGAAAGCCTGCAGAAGATTGGGGAAGCTGCAGTACAGAGCGGACAGCCAGAGCTGGCAGGGCGCGTCTTGTCGAAATTAAATGCCATTAAAATCCAAAACCCAGCCCTGGCCCCGAACATAGAAAAAGCCAATGAAAGAATTGTTAAAGGCGCTGAGCTAAAGCTTGGTACATTGGGGACCGCTATCAGAACGCAGCGGTAGATAAACAGTTGCCACTGTGGAGCTAGAACTTATTTACTCAGCACACGAAGGCCGGGATATCTTTCTTGATTTTTGCAACCAACTCCAGAATCTCTTAATATTCGTAAACTCGGCATGGGAGGAGTTCCATTGCAACGTACATTGTCAAAGGCGCTCGGCAGGACGTGTCTGCTCCTCATTCCAACCATCAGCATGCTCTTGGCTGCGGCGGCGACACAGTTGCAGTTCAGCACGGTGGATCGCGATATTGTTGAAGCGCGATTGAAGAGCTACAAGGGAAACGACAGCCAGCGAGAGGCCACGCTCAAGGGATTCTTCCAGGAGGAGGGATGCACTGAAGACAAGCTGATCGAGCAACCCGTCAAAGGATTGAAGCAGCCGAACATTATTTGTGAACTGCCGGGAACGACCGATTCTGTGATCGTGGTGGGGGCGCACTTCGACCACGTGGACCGGGGCGATGGGGTGGTGGACAACTGGAGCGGGGCCTCCATGCTACCCAGTCTTTACCAGGCGCTCAAGAATGAGCCGCGGCGCTATTCTTTCAGGTTCATATCTTTTGCCGGAGAAGAAAAAGGGCTGGTA
>DASREY010000229.1:0-70931 GCA_035651775.1 Terriglobales bacterium | reverse complement strand
CCGAAGTAGGGAAGACCTATCTCGGCAAAGTCGTTCGCCTTGCTGAATTCGGTGCCTTCGTGGAAATTTTTCCGGGTACAGACGGCTTGCTGCACATCAGCGAAGTGGCCGAACATCGCATCGCCGATATTCACGACGAGTTGAAAGAAGGCGATCAGGTGCTGGTCAAGGTGCTTTCGATTGAAGGCAACCGCATTCGGCTCTCCCGTAAGGCCATTCTCAAGGAGCAGCGCGCCAAGATGGGCGGTGGCGAAGCCCCTGGCCCAGTCGGGGGCAGTATGACTCTTGAAGGCGGAGACGGCGAATTCAGTGCCGCCGATGAGCCTCAGGAGGGGGAACCCAACTTCAATCGTGCCGAGGGCGAACACGCCCACGCCGGTCGGCCACAGCATCGTGGCGGAGATCGTGGTGGTGACCGTGGCGGTCGCGGCGGTCGCCGCGGCGGACGTGGCGGTCGCAACGGCGGCGGCCATCGCGGCGGTGGTGGTGGCGGCGGACATCGTCACTGAAATTGCCGTCTGTAAGCCTTACTCCAGTCAAAACGCTTTCAAAATCCTCATGGGCATCCCCATGAGGATTTTTTTGGTAGATCCGCTTTGTTCGTACTCTCGGAACCCAGCAGTTGCTGACTCTTCGTCAGCCCGTATCACTGGCCTTATGCTTTTCACAATCCCAGCGGTTTGTTCATAACCACCATTGGCGTCATTCAATCATTTGGAAATAACTACAATTCCGGCCCCGGGGCGCCCAATGGCACACCCATCGCGCCACAGTAACCTCTACTACGCATAGCGGGTGGCGGCTTTGGTTACAGAAGATCGTTAATCGAAGCCCTTTGCTTTAAAGCCTTTCCATTCGGGGAAGGCTTTTTTCTTGTTGCTTTATAATCATCCTTTACTTTCCATGACTTTTGCCTTTGCTCTCATCCTGTCAGTTCTTGGTTTTCTGGCTGGTTCTTTGGGAGCAGTTGTGGGGCTAGGTGGCGGCATCATCATCATTCCCGTCCTGGCGCTTTATTTTCATCTGCCATTTCCTCAGGCCATCGGTGCCAGTCTGGTCTCTGTGATTGCTACCTCGACCGCTACTTCCTCAGTTCACGTCGAGGGCCATGTTACCGATATGAAACTGGGCATGACTCTGGAACTGGGCACGACCATGGGTGCAGCTATTGCAGCCATGTTGGCACACTCCGTGAATCGTAAGATTCTGGGTGTGCTGTTCATTGCGTTTCTCCTCTATAGCGCCTTGTCGCTGATGCGGCGTGCCTGGGCCTCTCGTTTAGAAAAGAATGAATCAGAAATCCCTGTCTACACTGTCCGGAATTATCCAATAGGAATGGCGGCGTCATTCGTGGCGGGAGCGTTCTCCGGTTTGCTTGGCGTTGGCGGAGGCCCCATCAAAGTTCCTGTCATGTATCTGTTCATGGGAGTTCCTCTGCGAGTCGCCACCGCCACCAGCAATTTCATGATTGGCGTGACTGCTGCTACCAGCGCCTATATCTATTATGGTCATGGCGACATTCGCCTCGACGTCGTTGTGCCATTAGTTATCGGGGTGTTTTCCGGATCCATGTTGGGAGCCCGATTGGCCCCGCACATACGTGCCGCTTACGTGCAGTTTCTATTGATTGGAGTAATGATCTTCCTGGCGGTTCAGATGGCGCTGCGGATCGCCTCCGGAGGTCTGAATTAATGCTGCCCGAAAGGTCTCCGCAAAAATCTAACATCGATCATACGGTTGCGCTCATCTTGCGCATCGGAGCCTATGGTTCTGTCGCTCTGCTGCTGCTCGGGTTGCTGCTTTGGGCGGCATTCCCAGGACCGATTGGCCTTCAGGTGATGCGCGTCGGGGTGCTGGTCCTCATGGCGACACCTGTGGTGCGCATCGTGACGCTTTTGGTCGTCTATCTCCACGCCCGCGATTGGAAATACGTGCTGATTTCTTTTGTGGTCCTGCTGATCGTGCTGGCCAGTTCGCTTTTAGGAATTAACTTATGAAACAGTGCTAATTTGTTCCTACCGGTAGTGCGCTGCTTTTGCGCGAGAACATTTCACCGATCCGCTTCATCTGCGCTCCCACACCCCGCAGTTTTTCTTCAATGCGCTCATAGCCGCGGTCAATGTGATAGACGCGGTCAATGATGGTTTCGCCATCGGCCACCAGCGCCGCCAGGACCAATGATGCGGAGGCGCGCAAATCCGAAGCCAAGACCGCAGCCGAGCTTAGCGGGGTTTTTCCCCGCACTACAGCGCGCCGTCCTTCAATCTTAATATTGGCTCCCATGCGTACCAGCTCCTGCGCATGCATGAAACGGTTCTCGAAGATATTTTCCGTAACGATAGAAGTGCCGTCGGCCTGGGTGGCCAGGGTCATATATTGCGCCTGCATGTCGGTGGGGAAGCCGGGATACTCTTCCGTGCTCATGTCCACGGCCTTGATGGAATTGCGGTTTCCGGCAATTACGCGCACCGCATCCTGTGATTCATGAATGGTGATGCCGACCTCCTGCAGTTTTTGCAGCAGTGCGCCCAGATGTTTGGGATCGCAGTTGGCGACCATCAAATCGCCCCCGGTAAGCGCTCCAGCGATGATGAAGGTTCCGGCCTCGATTCGGTCAGGGATAATACGATGGCGCGCGCCACGTAGCCTTTCCACTCCCTGAATGCGGATCGTCCCGGTCCCCGCGCCTTCAATCTTTGCGCCCATCTTGCTGAGCAGCGCTGCCAGATCTGAAACCTCTGGTTCGCGGGCGCAATTTTCCATCATGGTTTCGCCCTCGGCGAGGGCCGCGGCCATCATCAGGTCTTCGGTGCCGGTGACTGTGATCTTGTCAAAAACAATGCGATTGCCGCGCAGGCGTTCAGCGCGGGCCTCCACGTAGCCGTGCTCCTGGGTAATGGCTGCGCCCAGCCGTTCCAGACCCTTGATATGCAAGTCAATAGGACGCGCTCCAATGGCGCAGCCTCCGGGCAGGGAAACGCGCGCGCACCCGGTGCGCGCCACCAACGGCCCCAAAACCAGCGTGGAGGAGCGCATGGTCTTCACCAGTTCGTAAGAGGCTTCAGGCGTGGTGCTCAGGTTTTTGCAGTTGATCGTGGTGCGGTGATGAGCGCGCCCGTAGCCCAGTTCCACTTCGGCGCCCATGGCCACCAAAAGTTTGCGCGTGGTCTCGATATCACGCACGTCCGGAATATTTTCCAGAATCACGGGTTCATCGGTGAGCAGGGCAGCAGCCATGGCGGGAAGAGCGGCATTCTTTGCGCCGCTTACGCGAATCGTTCCCAGCAGCGGATTCCCGCCGCGAATGACGAATTTATCCATTGTCGTTTTCCTGTGGTTTTCAGACTTCCGCCGTGGCTAAGTTATTGTACGAGGAATTTGCTCCGGAATGGGACTGAAGCCTATGCCGCCGCGCAGTTTTACCTGCTGTCCAGCGCCGCTTCCACCGCCTGCCGCACATTGCCCCTGACGCTCCGCAATAGCTTCTCGGCCGCGGGTCGCTGCACTCCGCCCAGCAACATGACCAGCGCCACAGGAACGCTCTTTCCCGAGGCTTTGAGGGCCCGCACGGCTTGCGCCCGCGATACCTTGGCCATAGTTTGCAGAATGCCGATGCCGCGCTCGGTCAGCTTTGAGTTTTTCGGCGTGACGTTGATCATCAGGTTGTCAAAAACATATCCCAGGCGCGTCATGGCGCCCGTGGTGAGCATGTTCAAGATCAGTTTTTGTGCGGTGCCCGCCTTCAAGCGGGTTGAACCCGTGACCACCTCGGGTCCGACGGCGGCCACAATTGCGATATCGGCGACCCGAGCCAGCGGTGTATTGTAATTGCAGGTCACAGCGATGGTGTAAGAGCCGCGTTTGCGTGCAAGCTGCAGGGCAGCGACGGTGTAGGGAGTGCATCCGCTGGCAGCCAGTCCAACCACCACGTCGCGTTGGGTCGGCCTGCGCCTGGCCAGGTCCCGTTCTCCCTCCTGGCGTGAGTCTTCACTCGATTCTGTCGCCCGGCCCAGCGCTCTATCTCCGCCCGCCATCACGTATTGCACAATCTTCGGATCGATATTGAATGTTGGAGCGCACTCGGCGGCATCGAGGGCCGCCAATCGTCCGCTGGTACCCGCGCCTACGTAGATCAAACGGCCGCCTGCGCCGATCGTGCGCGCAATCGCTTCCATAGCTTGGGCGATCTGTGGCAACGCATGGGCTACAGCCGCGGCCACTTTGCGGTCCTCGCGGTTGATGATTCGGGCAATCTCGGCTGCCGAACGCAAATCCAGATGCCGGGAGGCCCGGTTGCGCTGCTCTGTGCTGAGTTTGTGGAGCTGGTTACGAGGGCTCATTAGATTTCGTCGTTCATACCAAAGCTTCCAGTATCGCATCGTGGAAGGCCGGGCGCACCGTTTTGATTTTGTCTGAAGCGCGGTCGGGCCAGGTGCGGTTGGTCAGCAATGTCACTGAGAGTTGTCGTTCGGGATCAATCCAGAGCGAAGTCCCGGTATAGCCCAGGTGTCCATAGGATTTTGGCGAGAAATGTTTTCCCGATTGCGAGGGCGCCGAAGGCGTATCCCAGCCCAGCGCGTACGAGCCTGGTGTGGAAGTATCGCGCGCGGTGAATAATCCCACCGTTTCTTGCTTGAGAATCGGCGCTCCTCCATCGAGCATGCATTGCGCAAACAGGGCGACATCGTGGGCGCTGGCGAACAGGCCGGCGTGGCCCGAGACTCCTCGCAAGATGCTGGCATTCTCATCGTGCACTTCTCCGTGCACAACCCGCTTGCGGAACGAGCGATCATTCACCGTAGGCGGAATCCGTTGCTTCCAACTCAGCGGAGGATTGTAGGTAGTTGTACGCATTCCCAGCGGCTTAAGAATCTCTTTACGGCACGAGATTTCCAAAGGCTCACCCGTGGTGCGCGCCAGCAATTCACCCAGGATAATAAAGCCAATATCGCTATAGTCGGCGCGCGTTCCCGGATCCGCGGTAAGAGGAGCGCGAAAGGCGGTCTCCGCCAGCCGCTCCCGATCATGGGCCTGCTCGAACAGTCGCAGGTAGGCGGGCAATCCGGAGGTATGGTTTAACAGCATCCTGATCGTCACCTGCTCCCGCCGCGGATCGTTGCCCGCAAATTCAGGAATGGCCTCTTTGACCGGCATATCCAGGCGCAGCTTTCGCCGCTCATGCAGAATCATGATCAGCGTCGTAGTTGCGATGACTTTGGTTACAGAGGCGAGGTCATAAATTGTATTTTCGTCTACGGCCGGGGCCTCTGCATCATAAGTGAAATGGCCCACTCCAGCCAAAGCGACCAATTCATTGCGATGGGTCACGGCTACGGACGCACCGGGGAAGGCAGATTCTGCGATACCCTGCTTCAATATTTCGAAGGCGCGTGCAAAGCGTTGTGCTTGCCCACCGTAGGCATTCTTCAGGGAAACAGGATTATTCCAGGGTTGCAGTGCGTAGGACCGTTCCTTTCAACGGAATCTCTATTCTACACGCAGCGATTTCCGTGCCCTTGCCGGAATATCCCTGCGGCTTTATAAAAGACCAGACACATTATGCGCAAAAGGTGTACTTCGTCTGTCCTTCTTGTTATCAGTTTCGTCTTGTTGCTCGGCTCATTTGCCCTGGGGGATGAAGGTGAAAAGCGCGACCCGCGCTTCGCCACCGTGGACAATATCATCGAACAAGCCGTTGCCACCGGACAAATCCCCGGCGCGGTCGTTCTGGTCGGGCATAAAGGTGAAGTCGTCTATCGCCGCGCCTTTGGCTCTCGCTCGCTTGAGCCCCGCCGCGAGCCCATGACGCTGGACACGATCTTCGATCTGGCTTCGCTTACCAAATCCATCGCCACCGCGCCTTCGATCATGCGCATGGTCCAGCTCGGACAGATAAGGCTGAACGATCCCGTGGCCCACTATCTTCCCGAATTCGGACGCAATGGCAAAGAAGAGATCACCATCCGCCAATTGCTGACTCACTTTTCCGGACTGCGCGACGACATTGATCTCAACCCGCCCTGGCAGGGCAAGCAGCGGGCCTTCGAGCTGGCCTTTGATGAAAAGCCCATTTCACCGCCCGGCTCGCAATTTCATTACAGCGACACCAACTACATCGTTTTGGGCGCCCTAGTCGAGCGCCTCTCGGGCATGTCGTTGAAGGAATACTCGGAAGCCCATATCTTCCGGGTGCTGCACATGGCGCACACCACGTTTCTGCCTCCGCAGTCGTGGCTGCCGCAAATCGCGCCTACACAATATGACGAGCGCGGTGTCATGCTGCGCGGCGTAGTGCACGATCCTCGCGCGCGTCGCATGGGAGGCATCGCCGGCCATGCCGGTCTGTTTTCCACGGCCGATGATCTCAGCCGCTTCGCCCAGGCGTTGCTCGATGGCGACAAGATCCTCTCCCCGGAAATTATCGAGAAGATGACCACGCCGCAGCAGCCCGCCAATTCCACAGTTCTCCGCGGTCTGGGATGGGATATTGATTCTCCCTTTGCCAGCAACCGCGGCGACTTGCTACCCATCGGCTCCTTCGGCCATACCGGATTTACCGGGACCTCTCTCTGGATCGACCCGCTCACCCAGACCTACATCATGATCCTGAGCAACGCCGTGCACCCTCGCGGCGGCGCGAGCACCGTCTCGCTGCGCTCCCGCGTGGCCACCGCCGTTGCCGACGCCCTGCAACTCGACGTCAAAGACGAAGACAAGGCCAAACTCGCCGCCATTACCGGCTACAACGAAACCCTGGCCGGCGAGAGGCGGCTGACCAGACGCAACGGCTCGGTCCTGACGGGAATTGATGTGCTTGAGGCCCAGAATTTTTCTTCATTGCGGAATTCAAAAAGTCCAACCCCACGCCGCATTGGCGTGCTAACGAACCAGACCGGAGTTGACGCCCAGGGACGCCGCACCATTGACGTTCTCTCCCAAGCGCCGGGGATTCAGTTGGCCGCAATTTTTGCTCCCGAGCACGGCGCGACTGGCCAGTTGGATACGACCGACGTGGCAGATTCCGTGGATGCTGCCACGCACGTTCCTATCTACAGCGTTTACGGCGCGACCGATGCGCTGCGGCATCTATCGCTCGACGTGCTCAAGAACCTGGACGCAGTCGTGATAGACCTGCAGGATGCCGGCGTCCGCTTTTACACCTATGAAACCACGATGGGTTTTTTTCTAGAGTCGGCGGCCAAGGCTGGAATTGAAGTCATCGTGCTCGACCGTCCCAATCCCATCACCGGCGTTGTCGTACAGGGTCCGCTTGCCGATTCTGCTCATCTTTTCTTTACTAGCTACCATCCTGTACCCGTTCGCCATGGCATGACTATGGGCGAGCTGGCGCGCATGTTCAATAGCGAGCGCAAGATTGGCGCCAGGCTCACGGTGGTCCCCATGCAAGGCTGGCTGCGCGGCGACTGGTTCGATTCCACTTCGGTCATGTGGGTGAATCCCTCCCCGAATCTGCGCAGCCTGAACGAAGCGACGCTGTATCCCGGCGTGGCACTGGTCGAAGGGACAAATGTTTCCGTAGGCCGGGGGACTGACACCCCCTTTGAAGTTTTAGGAGCGCCTTGGATCAACTCCCGCCAGCTAGCCGCTTATCTCAACGCCCGCGATCTGGCCGGAATCCGTTTTGTGCCAACCACTTTTACTCCGACCGCCAGCAACTATGCCAACCAGCTTTGCCAGGGCGTAAACATGGTCGTGACCGATCGCAATGTCGTGGATACTCCCGAAATGGGAATTGAGCTGGCCTCGGCCCTGCGCACGCTTTATCCCAACGATTACAAGATCGACAGGATGATCCAGATCCTTGCCAATCAGAAGGCCTTCGACGCCCTGGTCGCCGGCGAAGACCCCCGCCGCATTGCCGAAGACTGGCAGGATGAGGTAGAAAGCTTCGAGAAGCAGCGGACGCCGTATCTGCTTTATCGCTAGATATCTGCTCCACCACTAGAAAAGAGGGGTCGCCTCACTCGCCCGCCAAGCGTGTGGGGGAGTGTGAGGGAACAAATTTCATTGTGCAATGAAAGCCACGTGATCAAACTCTTGAGAGCTTTAAATCTCACGGCTTTCCAGGCGCTCCATACTGTTTCCCTGCATCGTCAAGCACCAGCACCCAATCGTTGGCTGCGCCCGTCGCACCGGGCGGGGTGAAGGTGCGTACGCCGCGGTTGGCAATCTTTCCTGCGTTTTGGCTGGAGCCGTCACGCGGGTTGTACCACCACACCTGCAACTTGCGGCCGGTGAGCACGCCCAGCTGCAGGTGGAGCGTTTTGTCCGTATAGGTGTAAGCAAACAAATAGCTCTTGCCGCGGGTGACAGCGGCATAATCGTATTTCGTGCCATTGGGTCCACTCAACGCGCTCTGGTCTGGAATCCGCTCAAAGTACGGACGCGAAAGCATAAGCCGTTGCAGGAATTGCATCTGGCGCGCGCCCGGATGGTCTAGGGCATCGTACCAGTAGTCCTTCACGCCGTAGTTGCCGTCGGTGAAGTCAGGCTTCTGCTCGCCCGAACCAGCGGGCGCGGGTTTATGGAATTGCATCACCGCGTTGTGTCCGTAAGTATGTCCAAACGCTCCGGAAAAGACTGACCAATAGGCATAGCGGCGGCAGTCGGCGGCCTGCCAATATGGCTGCGTGAGATCGTGCAAGCCTTGGGGGATATTTTCGTAGGATGGCTCGCCATCGAGCACCGGTTTCACCGGTTCACGCACATAGTCGGCCGCCACGTAGCGCCAGTTGTCTTCGCCATAGCGGTGTGGTGAATCAGTGTCCTGATCGTAGCGGCGATGTCCGGACTGGAACATGTTGAAATCGAGCCAAGCCTCATTGTGGAACCATGTGGAGGACTGCATGCGTCCGTAAGGATGGAAGGTAATCAGGTGGTTAGGATCAAGCGCCTTCAGCGTGCGTCCCATTCGGTTCCACACGTCAAGGTTGCGGTCGCCCTGTATGTCGCCGCCCACGATCCAGAAGAGGTTAGGACGATCCCTATAGCGCTTGGCGAGAAATTCCGCATAGGTTCCCACATTATCGGCATTGAGCTGACCGGCCTTGACCACCGATCCCCAGGCCGGCACCAGGGCGACGTAGATCCCCTTCGCCGCTGCGCGGTCGAGCACCCAGTCCACGTGGTCCCAAAAGTTATGTTCGTCGGCTTTGGAGGAATGTGCGAACGGCATGACGTTGGGCCTGGCGGGATCGCCAGCCACCAGCGCGGTTGCGCCGTAGACATTCTTCATATCAACACTGTGCAGGAGCATGACCTGAATGACGTTGAATCCTTTGCTCCGCCGGTCTTCCAGATACTTTTCCGTTTCAAAGCGATCCAGTTTGCTGAATAACAGCCACGCGGTATCGCCCTGCCAGAAGAACGGCCTGCCGTCCTCGTGCTGCAGGAAATGATGGTTGCCAGAGACAACAATCCGGCCGGTTTGCCCGAGGAGAAGAGTGGAAAAGAGAAGCAATACGGCCAGAATAGCCATCCGCGCGAATTGGATCATGTCGTGCCCCCAACTCATTGGATTCTACTGCCGGAAGCTACTCCTTTCTTGCAGCTTATCCCCATGCCTGAGTAGCTAAAGAGTGGGGATTTGGTCGCTAAATCCGCGCAAATCAGCGTTCATCCGCGGCGAAAAAGGCTTTGCTTTCCTCCGCGCCTCTGCGTCTCCGCGGTTTAGTTCATGTTTTCACTTGGGCTTGGAGAGAGAGTGGAACTACTCGCAGGTTATTGAACCCGAATGGTTTATGCCACAGACCCTTGCGCGCAAGGGGGCCAGAGCCAAAAACTTTCAAATCCTCCAATGCGTTAAGACATCGCAAGGCTTTTCCTTGCACCGGAGAACGGCGTGGAAACTCCTTCCTTGCGGTACGGAACGGGGTACAATTGGGGCGTTTAGACATCGGATCTTCCCGTCTGCTTGCAACCCGATTAAGAAATAATCTGAGTTGCTGGATAACACTTCAGGCGGTTTTTGGCGTCTAAGTGCAGCAGGGAACCCACATTTCAAAAACCTGAGGAGACTTAACGAGCTATGTTTCTTCGGGTCAGGCTGATGGACGCAGAGGAGAGTTTATGATTCGTCTCGCATGTGTGTTTTTGCTCAGTTCTATCGTGGCATTCGCGCAAGCTCCGGCCCAGAATCAAGCGCCGGCCCAGGGCCAAAATAATGGCCCCGATCAGCCTTACCCCGATCAGCCTTACTATGATGGCAAGCCTCAACCCGCGCCGTTGACTCAGCCGGCCGTGGCCGGGCCGGATGCGATCACGGTGCCCGCGGGCACCAAGATTCCCTTACGGCTTGAAAACTCAATTTCCACCAAGTCGGCGCGCGCTGGCGATGGAGTCTACCTGCGCACCATATTTCCCGTAGCTGTAAATAACACCATGGTCATTCCGGTGGGCACCTACGTCCAGGGGGTGATTACCGAGGTCAAGCGGCCGGGGAAGGTGAGCGGACGCGCTGAGGTGCTCTTCCGCTTTACCACGCTGATCTATCCTGATGGATACACGTTCTCCATTCCGGGTGCGCTGAACAACGTCCCTGGAGAGGAGAATTCCACAGTGAAAGATAAAGAAGGCACGGTGCAGGCTAATGGCACCAAAGGACACGATGCGGCTACCATCGCCGAATCCACTGGCGGCGGCGCAGCGGTTGGAGCCATCGCGGGCGGCGCCAAGGGAGCGGGAATCGGCGCTGGAGCAGGCGGGCTGGTTGGCTTGGCGACAGTGCTGTTGACCCGTGGAAATGACGTTCGCCTGGAGCAGGGAGCCACAGTTGAAATGGTGCTGCAGCGGCCGCTGGTGCTGAACGATGTAAATTCGCACACGCGGTATTACTCCGGGCCTCCGCTGTCGCAGTCTTCCCACAGGTTTACTATCCCCGACAGAAACCGGCGGACAGACGATCATCCGGTGGTGCTTACACCGGCGCCGGAGCGGTAACTCTGGTTTTCAGGGGACCGGGCCCTAATCCTGAGATTTGTATCCGGCCCCCAAAAACCATCTTTCCTTCCCCAACTCATAGTGTGGAAGCTGGATATTTCGTTTCAGGAAGTTTTCGATTTTTAGATCATGGCCTCTCTCTAATTGCCTTGATTCCGTCATGCAGAGGGAGGTATTCAAGATGATCCGCTGCCTAGCGCACGCGGCCTAGTTTTTCCATGGGCCAATAGACGAAGACGGCTTTGCCGTAAATGTATTGGCCATCTACGGAGCCAAACTCACGGCTGTCGTCAGACATGCTGCGGTGGTCTCCGAGCACGAAATAGGAATCGGGGGGGACGGTAATTTCAGGCATGGAGCGCTGGTCGGAGTACTCGGCGGGAACGTAGCTTTCGTTGAGCGGGCGTCCGTTCAGATAGACTTCGCCTTCCACAATGCGAATGCGGTCGCCGGCAACGCCGACCACGCGCTTGATGAAGCTCTTGGAAAGATCGCGCGGATAATGGAAAACAACAATATCGCCGCGCTCGATAGGCTCGAGGCGGTAGACAAATTTATTGATAAAAATGCGCTCCTGGTCCTGCAGCTGCGGCAGCATGCTGGTGCCTTCCACCTTCACCGGCTGGTAGAGAAAAATAATGACAAAGACGGCAAGAACGAGCGAGATGCTTAGATCGCGCAGCCACAGGCGCAACTGCGCATAGGGAGCAGCTACGGGCTTTTTCTCTGTACTGGCGGAAGTGGCAGGAGCTGGGGCGCTATTCATGTCTTATTGAATCTAATTTTAATGCAGAATTGGCTCTTCGTTATCAGGTTTTAGTTACAGCTTTTAGCTCTTGGCTTTTACTGTTGACTCGCTCTTCCAATATTTCGGACAGCCCATGTAACGAAACGTTAGCGCTACGTTTGTATAAAAATCCTGCTCTTATGTAGACGTGATTTTGCTTTCAAAGGGAGTACAATATTCTCATCGAAGTATAAACATCAAGGTAATTTTAAAGATGAACACGAAACGACTGCTCTCTGTGCTTTGTGTTATTTTAGCTGCAATCATCTCCAGCCCAGCCCAGTGGATGGGACGGCCTACCGATGTCCCGGCGTATCACGATACGGGTTTCAAGAAGACGGACAATGTCCCCCCGATCCTAACCGCCTCGCAATTGGACTATCCTGCGGGCAAAATGAGGCCGGTACAGGTGCATGCCTATGAACTGGCGGCCAAGATTCCCCAGGTTATCTACCAGCAGCCCTGCTATTGCTACTGCGACCGGGGCCACGGGCACAAGAGCCTGCATAGCTGCTTTGAGGTCGAACATGGCGGCAACTGCGCTGCCTGCCTCAAAGAGCTCTACTACAGCTATCTGATGACCCAGCAGAAGAAAACGCCGGAGCAGATTCGCATGGGTATTGTTTCTGGAGAGTGGCAGCAGGTTGATTTGGATACGGCTGCCTCCATTGGATTGACTCCAGATCCGCCGGTCCATAAGACGGCTAAGAAGAAATCCTCTGCGGGCATATAGAAGCATCCAGCACTTAGCATTCAGCCCTTTTCATAGATGGTGGTCTCGGCAGGTGAGTGGCGGGTGTCCTGCGCGCCCCCTTTTCTCTCGCTCAAGTGGGGGTTGATGCTTACCATCCAAGCCTGATATACATCCAATTACACTGAAAGTTGACGTGGGGGGCAAATACGCGTATAAACTCCTGCTTTAAGTTGTTGAATTCGACCCTAGCCAGATTTCCACAGCTCGCTGTAAAAGAGCCGCAGGGGGCCGCAAGGAAAGGGTATTCCGATGACCAAGAAGGCCTCAGCAAAGGTTAAAAGAACTGTAGTTAAATTAAAGAAAATAAAAGTGTTACACAAGAACAAAACTCCCAAGCCGCCAGCCGCCTCCTCAGCCAAGAGCAGCTTCACGCTGACTCAGGACCCGCGTTTTACACAGGCTGTGCAAAATTACGAGTCCGGGGTGAAGGCCATGCAGGAGCGCAAATTTGAGCGCGCCAAGACACTTTTAGAGAAGGTAATGAGCTCTGGCAGCCGCGAACTGGCTGACAGGGCGACGGTCCATTTAAACACCTGCCAGCAGCAGTTGGCGCGGGCATCTAACAGCGGGTTCAAGTCCACCGAGGAGCACTACGATTACGCCATTTCTCTGATGAATGCCTCTGATTATGACGGAGCACGTTCTCATCTGGAGAAATTGCAGAAGCAGATACCCAAGGCAGACTATGTCTGGTATGGCATGGCGTTGCTGGATTGCCTTACTCACCATTATGAAGCAGCATTGAAGAACCTGGAACAAGCCATCAAACTGAATGCCGCTAACCGATACCACGCGCGCAATGAATCGGACTTCCAGAATATGGCCGACGATCCGCGTTTTACGGAATTGCTCTATCCGGAGGAACTTGAGGCCTCCGCAGCTCCCGCACCGGCTACACCTGCCGCAGCCAAGATCAAGCGGCGGTGAAGAAAGCAGTACTCCAGAGGTAGTCTCATAAATGAGTCGAGGGCAGAAGCTCCTTCCCCCCAGGGCTAAGCCCGCAAAACAGTTCATAAGAGCTCCTGCCGGGGAAATTACATAACGTGGGGAATTTGAATCAGGGATGTTAAGAGAGCCAGCATCGATCAAAGTCGTGGCCATCGGCGGCGGGACGGGACTTTCAACCCTGCTGAAGGGACTTAAGCATTTTGACCGGCCTGGGGCCCATCGCGATGCTCAATCGGGGCGGGAGATTGTTGTCGGCGACCTTACGGCCATTGTGACTGTGACCGATGATGGCGGTTCCAGCGGCCGCTTGCGCAAAGAGTTTGGCATCCTGCCGCCTGGAGACATCCGCAACTGCCTGGTCGCACTCTCTGAAGATGAAGAACTTCTCTCGCAACTCTTCCAGTATCGCTTTAAAGCCGGGGCCGGCCTCGAAGGCCACAATTTCGGCAATCTGTTTGTCACGGCATTGACGGAAATCACCGGTGACTTTGCCATGGCGGTGAAGGTTTCATCGGCCATTCTGAAGACGCGAGGCGTGATTTATCCTTCAACGGTTTCCAATGTGCAACTGGAAGCCCTGATGGACGACGGCAGCCGTGTACGCGGCGAAACCACCATCACCCGGAGCAAACAACGTGTGGTGGAGCTGTACATGATCCCACCCGATGCCCAGCCCTTGCCGCAGGCTCTGGAGGCGATTGCCAATGCCGACCTTATAACCCTCGGTCCGGGTTCGCTGTATACCAGCCTGATTTCAAACCTGATTGTGAGCGGCATTCCGCAGGCGATTGCAGCTTCGAGGGCCGTCAAAATTTTCGTATGCAACCTCATGACCCAGGCCAACGAGAGCCTTGGGCTCACTGCCGCCGATCACCTGCGCGCCCTTGATGATCACGCCAAATCACAGATATTTGACTATGCTCTTGTGAATACCAGTCCGGTTTCCGACGAACTCAAGCAAAAATATGCCGCCGAAGGGGCAGAACAGATTCATATAGACCTCGACGCGATTCGCAAGATGGGTGTAGAGCCCATTTGCGGCGACTTTCTGGAAGAAGAAGCCGGTGTTGCGCGGCATGCAACCGATCGGCTGGCCATGGCATTGCTTGATATAGCCGTCAGCGCTCGGCATTCTGCACTCAGCCAAAAGCGGTAAGAGCGACGGTTTCTTCTTGATATGTTGGCAAGCTTCAAAATGCGTGGATAAAGTCGATCAGGCTATGGCCACAATTGTCGAGGGCTTCGGAGCGCTGGCCACCCGGTTATTGAAAAGAGAGACTTCAGCAAAAGACATAAAAGACATAGAAGTTAATGCCAAATTCAATCCATCTTGCTATGCCCCCATCATTGACTCGGGCAAATATAGAGTTTTTCCGCAAACTGTTAAGATGTCGGGAGCAATGAAAGCTTCCAAAACGATTCGCATAAAGAAACAGCCGGGCGATCGGCGCGGGTATCCGCGTGAGGGCGTTCTTGGCAGGATTGAGGATGTCGCACACAGCGCTATCCGCAAGACACTTCCCCCGAACGCCGGCAAAGTGGCCATCGCCATTATGGCTGCGGGAAAAGGCACGCGGCTCAAATCCAAGCACCCCAAGGTACTGCATTCGATTGCCGGCAAGACCCTGCTGGAGCATGTGATTGTGGCCGCAACGAAGGTGGTTCCGGCAGAGGATGTGTACGTCATCATTGGACATGAGGCCGAGCGGGTGCGGGCGCAGGTGCAACACACGGGTATACGTTTTGCGCTGCAGAGCGAGCAGCGCGGCACTGGTCATGCCATCATGTCGGCCAGCAATGCGCTAGCTGGGTACGACAATGTGCTGGTGCTCTCTGGCGATGTGCCCCTCATCCAGGCGGAGACAATTACACGGCTGCGCGACTTTCACCTGGAACAACGGGCGGCCATGACGATTTTGACGGCGGTCCTGGCAGATCCAACCAACTACGGGCGGGTAGTGCGGAAAACGAGCACGGGAAATGACGTTTCGGCTATTGTTGAGCAGAAATCCCTGCGCGGCTCTCAGGAGAAGATCCGCGAGATCAATACCGGAATTTACGGATTTCAGGTCAAGCCGCTGCTGGAAAACCTGAACAAGCTCACCACCGACAATGCCCATCAGGAATACTACCTGACCGACATCGCTTCTCTGCTGGTGCGTACCAAAAAGAAAGTGGTGGCTCTGCTTACGCTGGACGTGCAAGAGACCCTGGGAATCAATACCCGGGCTGAACTGGCGCAACTCGATGCGGCGCTCCGCATGCGCAAGAACCTGGAACTGATGCAGGCGGGCGTGACTTTGTTCCAGCCGCAGACCACGATGATTGATTCCAGCGTGCAGATTGCGCCCGATACTACGATCGATCCTTATGTCCAGATTTTCGGCAACACGCGCATTGGAAGCGATTGCTACATTCGCTCATACTCGGTCATACGCGATTGCGAGATTGGCGAGAAGGTGGAGATAAGGCCAGGATGCATCCTGAGCGAATCTCGCATTGGCAATGGCGCGGTGCTCGGTCCTTACGCGCACGTGCGGCCGGGCAGCGACATCGGCGAAGGCGCTCACGTTGGCAACTTTGTGGAAACCAAGAAAGCGCGGCTAGGCAAAGGATCGAAAGCCAATCATCTTACTTACCTCGGCGACGCGCAGATTGGCGATAACGTCAATGTTGGAGCCGGGACCATTACCTGCAACTACGATGGAGTTCACAAACACACCACCGTAATCGAAGACGGCGCCTTTATCGGCAGCGACTCGACCCTGGTTGCACCTGTACGCGTAGGACGCGGCGCTTACGTGGCGGCGGCTTCGTGCATCACGGACGATGTTCCTGCCGAATCACTGGCTATTGCTCGCGGCCAGCAGGTCAATAAAGAAGGCTGGGTGAAGAAAAAACAGCAGTCAGCACTCAGCGCTCAGCATTCAGCCAAATCAAAAAGCACTTAGCATGTGGGCAATTAGCATTTGGCCCCTAAACAGCTTGGGACACTTGCTGCGGCTACCACCATCTCTAAGGGCTAAATGCTAAATACCAAGTGCTAAATGCTTGTACAAAAAAAGCCCCTCTTACGAGGGGCATATAGTTTAGGAGAGAGAGGAGATTAGAGATTAAGATTGCATTGCGGCCAGCAACTCGCGCATACGCAGGCGGGCTTGATGCAGTCCGTGGCGGCTTTCTGTTTCGTTCAGTCCCAGAAGCCGGGCGATGCTGGCGTGGTCGTGCTGTTCCACATCATGGAGAAGAAAAATCAGGCGTTCGGTGGCCGGAAGCTGGACTACCGCCCGCTCCAGGTGAACCCTCATGGTATTGGTGCGAACCTGAAGCACCTGTTTCACTTCATCACACTGTAGAGTCAGAATTCCGATGGGTTGGCCCGCGCGCAATTCGGCGATGAGGGCGCGATCAATGGTTTCTGCGTTGGGCTCGGCGCTGGCTGCGAATGCCCTGCAAAAGACAGTGGCGCTAAGTTCTTCGGCTTCCAGTTCGTTGTCGGTCATCCAGAATGCAAGAGAGTAGACGCGATGTTTGTTCTGCTCGTAAATATCCTTTGCCTTTCCGGCTGGAATTGCGTGGGTTGCTGGAAGAAAATCTACGAACCCAGCAATTTTTGCGTGTTGTCGAGGGAGGATTTGCGACGCCATTTGGATTTAGCCTCTCAAAAAAATCACTTCTGCTACCTAAGTGATAGCACTTGAGTGGCCAATTTCTATACAGAGAGCTGAAATATTCGTCATATGGCCATCCAGTCGAGCACCTGGTTAGGTCAGAAAAAGGACAATGAGCATCTAAGTGATTGAAAAGCAGTAGATTTAGCTTTCAAGTCTAGGAATTGTCAGCCCCGGCGCTCCGAAACTACAGCCCAATTTTCAGAGCTCGTGGCGCAAGTTGACTGTGACGGAAAATACACTCTAATGGTATATGGATACACACATTAAGGTTGGAGGAGCGGAATTTGTCAATTTTTATATTAAAGATACCAGTTACTTACAAATCAATAGTAACAATCATAAAAGTTTGAGGCAGAAATTTGCCATGTCGTGTGATAATGAGAAACCCCCGAAAGCCTCACCTGATGGTCATCCATGAGTGTAGATAAAATTCTGGTCGTAGATGACGAGGATTCGATTCGCGAAATCGTGTCTTCCATGCTGACCGCCGCCGGCTACCTGTGCCGCAAGGCGGCTTCGGGGATAGAAGCACTTGACGTTCTGGCGAGCGGCGAGGAATTTTCGCTGGTCCTCTCAGATTTGATGATGCGCGACCTCGACGGCATAGGTCTTCTCGAACAAACCAAGCTCAAATATCCCGAGATGCCGGTCATTATGGTCACGGCGGTGCATGATGTCTCTGTTGCCTTGGGGGCCATCCGAAACGGAGCCTACGATTATCTGCTCAAGCCTTTTGAACGCGAGCAGTTGCTGGCTTCGGTGCGCCGCGCGATTGAAACCCGGCGTCTGCGGATGGAAAATCGCGCCTACCAGATGAATCTTGAGTCCCTGGTTTCGGCCCGCACCGAGCAGTTGCGGCAAACCATGGCGGACCTGGAGCGCTCTTATGACATTACGCTCGAAGCGCTGGGTGACGCCCTCGATCTCAAAGATTCGGAAACCGAAGGACATTCCAAGCGCGTAACTGCCTTTACCATTGCCATTGCCCGTGCCATGGGATTGAGCGCCGAGCGCATCCGGGTGATTGCCCGGGGAGCGTTTCTGCATGATATTGGCAAGATGGCCATTCCAGACGCCATCCTGCGCAAATCTGGGCCGCTCTCGGAAGAAGAGCGCTCCATCATGCGCGAGCACTGCTTCCGCGGCTACCAGATGCTGCGCAAGATACCGTTCCTGTCGGAAGCATCGGAGATCGTCTATTCACACCAGGAAAGATATGACGGCAGCGGCTATCCACGCGGCCTGCGTGGGGAAGAAATCCCACTGGGAGCGCGAATATTTGCCGTGGCCGATACCCTGGACGCCATCACCTCAGACCGCCCCTATCGAGGAGCGCAAAGCATACGGGCCGCGCGTGAGGAAATTATTCGCCACGCAGGTTCGCAATTCGATCCCGAGGTGGTGCGCACCTTCCAGGCGATGCCAGAGAGCATTTGGCAGGACCTGCGCAAAGAAATCGATGCCCAAGTCATCAGCTTTGCCAAAGAGAAAGTAACAGCCCACGTGATTGTGTAAAGTCTTAGCTCCTGGCCACTAGCGGTTTCTGAGTGTCGTAATCTAAAATGCTTGCACACGGGTAGAAGCTGGCAACTCACAGCTTCTTCGATACACCATGCCATTACTCAACGAAGATGAAATACGAAAAAATCTGGAGGCTTTGCCGGGATGGAAGCTTACGGGCAAGGCCATCGAGCGCCAGTTGGAATTCCCCGATTTCAAGGCGGCGATGAAATTTGTGAATGCGGTGGCCGAAGCCGCAGAGGCGGCCAATCATCATCCTGATATCACGATTCATTACAACAAGGTGAGTTTCGTGCTGACCTCGCATGATTCCGGCGGAATAACTCAACGCGACATCAAGATGGCGAGAAAGATCAATCAACTCTCGGGAAGGTAAGTACGAAGTACGATTTTGATTTACGGATTACGATCACCTGAATTGTGGCTCACCTTAGACTTACCGTGCAAAAATCGAAAAATCGTAAATCGAAATTCTTAAATCACAAGTCGTAAATTTTACTTCATGCTTCCAGTGTACTGGCCATCTCGTTGAGCGCCTGCTGCAACCGATCCAGTTCATGCTGGGCGGCTTCATTCCACTCCACAAACCGTATAGGAGCTTCGGTAATCCGTTGTACAGTCCAGCGGACCACTTCCAATCCCCTATCTGTTAATGCCAATACTCCCAGGCTTCCCATTCCGAAGACTGTAAGAGGCAAAATCCAATTTTTCATTCCTGCTACTCCATACTCAAATATTGTGGCCTAATCTCTGCCAGGCATTGCGGCCCGATTCTTAAGATACTTCAATTATTTGGACACATCTACGGTACTAAAGTTGCAAAATTCATCGTCAAAAAATAGTACCTTTGCATGTTCGAAGGCATGGCCATCTATCAGGCGCGGCCATGCAGCCAATCAGCTTTCATGCTGCATCCAAGTATTGCAAGCGAGATTACCTGGAATCTGCTGCCTGCTCTTATATCCGCAAAGCCGAGATGGCTTTGGCGGCGAACGGCGTTACAACGGAACCGCCGTACAATGGAGGCCGGACTTTTGACCCTTGCCCCCGGCCTTCATATACGGCGGTTCGTTCTTTGATCTAATGAAGAGTGCGGCTTCAAATCGCGTCGTCAATCGCAGGCGCTCTATACGCTGTCGACAACAGAGGCAGCGAGCTTCGTCGCTACCCGGCATTTTTCTCATTTTTAAACCGGTATAATTCAATTAGAGTTTTTCAGAAAACTGCAACGAAGGAGACGATATGCGGCGGTATTGCCCGTTGGTTTTTCTGGTGTTGTCGTGTATGGCTATGTTTGCGCAACAACAGCCTGCTCCGAAGGTGGAACAGAACACGCTTTATGTCGGCGCCGATGGAAAGTATGAGGCCGACCCCGATACGGCGCTGGTGCAATTCAATATTGCGGCGCAGGAATCCAACTCCAAAGATGCCTATGACCATGCCAGCCGCGCTGCCGAGCAGGTGAGGCAGTTGCTGAAAAACGATGGCATCGATCCCAAATCGGCCCAACTTTCTTCTTTTGAGTTTCAGCTGGTTTATGACTACCGCGATCCTAAGCGGAAAATCGTGGGCTATCGCGTCAGTTCAAATGTATCGGTGAAGATCAAGGATTTTGCCAAGATCGCCCCCCTGGTGCAGGGACTCGGAGACATTGACATCAGCGGCGACCAATCGTTGAGTTACACCCTGGAAAATATTGATGTCGCCAAGCAGAAGGCGGTGCAGGATGCCTACCAGCGGGCGCGAGCTTCAGCCGAAACTATAGCTCAGGCCGCCGGCAAAACCGTCAGCGAGCTGCTGTATGCCTCGGTGGATACATTCGAGCAGCCCAGGCCGCGTCCCATGGTCATGGCATCCATGCGCGCCGAAGCCGCTCCCGCCGCCCAGGCTCCAACCGAAGAGTTTGGAGCACAAAAGGTCACGGTGACGGCGCATGTGAATACGCTGTTTGGAATGAAATAAAGAGGAAGTACGAAGTCTGATTTACGAAGCACGATTTATGAAGTGTGTTTTACGATTTTGATTTGGGTTGAATCGAGTATCTGGGTAAGTCAAAAACCGAACTTCGTAAATCGTACTCCTGGCTTTCTAGTCTTCCCACACCTCGCCAGCGAGGTTTCTATGCTTCCCCTCGTGTCCGCGCTTTCTTACGCAGGATTGATATTCTCCGTCCACCAGCCGCGTTGCTGAACATTGCAGTTGCAGAAGAATGATTTCTCTGAGGGCTTCATCAAGCTCATCGTTGGCCATGAAAACTCCAGGTGCTAAAACGCTGGGTTATGTACATCCCCCTTTGGGGTTGTCGCCATTCATGTGTCCTGAAAATCGGGCTCCAGCAGTCTAGTATAAAAAAACTGAACTGATCCCAAGCTGACGAAGGATTGGTGGTAGTACAGTTTAGAATCCCTGCAGAGGGAGAGCGTGGGCAAGATGCCGGCGTTACTCAAATTGAACCACTACCCAAGATTTCAACAGGACGACAACGGGATGGCTCTGATCAACTCTATTCTCAAATGGCAAGGATGTTCTTCTTTTCCGCCTTTCTCAAGGAAAGGATTTCCAGCGATGGATAGGAAGTAAGCTCAGTCAGCATGCGCTCCGCAGGTTGGGAGCCGCTCTGGATGGCTTCGGACAGCATCTTGATTGCGAGACCCGTACTGGGTGGCATGACAACAGTGGCAGCAAGCTGGCCGCTCTTTACCCAGGCCTGACCGGTTTTAGGAACACCATCACAGCCAATGTAGGGCAAGCTGAGCCATCTTTTTTGCTCTATGCCTGTGGTCAGCTCCTCGAATGCTTTTCTCGCGCCTGCGGCCATAGCGTCGTTCTGGCACGCAACCAGGTCAATATTCGCCTTGTGCGAGGTAGAGAGGCGCAGCCATGCGCCGATTGCCCGGTGTGCGCTGGCCTCGGTCCACTGCCCTCTGATCATTCTCACATCTACGTTCACGGGTTTGGTCTCAGACATACCGATGGTTCGCTGCTCGGCAGGGCGGCTATTGGAAGGGCCCTGGAGATATAAAGCTGTGCCGCCTTGAGGCAGCAACGCGCCAAACTGGCGTCCCTGGATGCGCCCAATTTCTTCGTGGTCTGAACTGATGGTAAACGCGGGGGCGCCGCCGCGGCTGCGTAATTCGGCAAGATAATCCACGTCGCAGTTGAGCACCACCCATCCTATGCCGGCCGAAACAGCAGCCCGGGCCACTTGCGGCAGACCGATGCCGCTGACTGCTTCAAAGATGATGCCATGCGGGCGCGACTCTGCCGGCGACTGGATGGCCTTTAGCAACTGTTGGCTTTGATTGATAGCGTCGTTATCGGCGTAAACGATCTGTACATCTACATTCAGCCGTCGAGCGGCTTCTTCCGCGGCCTGTGCCTGTTCCTGCTGGTAATCGTTATCGCGAGTGATCAACGAAACCAGAAAGTTAAGCTTTTTCATATGCGGATTGTCAGCAGAATCATACATCATCTTTCCTCGGGCGGCGTTGCAGAATTTTTCCCATTCCCACAATATGAACGAGCTTCCTTCGCATTTGTGAGCCGAGAGAGGAATTTATCCGCAACAAGGCACCCTGCGGCCTGCTGGAACGTGCTTCCACTTCGACATTGCAGTCCGTAATGGAGACCGTAATTTCCAAGGTCGCAGCTTTATCAGGGGGTGTACGTTGGGGGTTAAAAGGGTTCAACTGCGGGGGTTCGTGAGGGGCCTTAGTAAACAGGAGATGCTCCATTGAAGCCCAGAATGGCCGGAAAGTCAAGGCATATAAACGAACATTAACAGCCCGCTGCTCGAATGTCCGTAATTTTCAAGCTAAAATGGGAATTTCAATATGAGAACAGGACATTTTTCCGCTTTTGGGAAATTCGCCTGCTCAGCGTTGCGCTGGCAACGCATGCGGCGAAAAATACGCCCACTCCGTCGTTTACTGCGCCTTCACAGGCAGACGGATACGCGGACTCGGGATGACACTTTCTAAATTGGGTTCTAAAAAAACAAATTGCGAGGACATCAGAGTCACATCAGCTCTAATTGATCGTTTAATTTGTTGCGCCTTGCCCGGCTTCGGGCTAACCTAAGCTCATAATTCCATGAAAAGAACTGTCTTGGGCATCGGTTCCATCGCCTCAGTCATTACTCTGGCCTTGCTCTATTCTTTACCGGCGCATGCGCAATGCGATTGGCAGCAGCAGATTGTGAGCGCCATCAAGAGCCGTTTGCCGGGCGAGAAGGCTTGCAGTGTGCTGGTAGGGCCTCAGCGGCAGATGTTCGGCTCGCTCGATGCGATTGAAGCTGACGTGCTGGGCGGCAAAAGCGCGATCAGCCCTTATGACCGCGAATATTGGAGAGACCAGGAGTGGCTTAGCTCCTATGCCCGGCATTTCGGCGCGCTCTCTGCAGATTTTGCATATGAGCAGCCTGAGCAGAAAGTCGTAATCGTGCGCGACAAGGTTCCCGATGCTTTTAGCACCAGCCATTATGTTGTACTGACTTCAGGATTGGTTGACTGGTTTACTCAGCCACAGCTTGCCCTGCAAAACCTGGGGCTCACGCAACAGCAGGCGGCCGACTATCTCGCGCAACTGGCGAAAAATGATCCGCGCGCGAATCCCGGGCCCGATGGCCTGATTGCAATTACCGCACTCGAAAGCGCGCACAATCTGCTCGGCCATAGCGACGCATTCCCTCTGGCTGAGGCATGCGATAGCTACATTAAAGATCAGAAGCGCCAGCTTTATGAATATGAGAAGACGGTGGCCCTCGGCAAAAAGCCGTCATTCTGGGCCAGAATTTTCAGTTCGGGGCCTTCTTATGCACCGCTGCCGACCGATGAGCGCCAGCAGCAGGCAGATGCTGACAGCTTGGGGAACTGGCTTGCCTGGAGAGCACAACGCGACCAACGTGAAGACGCCTCGCTGGCCGGCGCGCTCCGCTGGCTGGCGCTGGTGCCGGAGCAGAGCTCTCTGCCTAAAGCGCCCAAGGGACAACAGCAGCCCCGCATGCAATATATCTCAAGCATGCTGTGCTCTGATCGTTCGTCGTTGCAGTCACGGGCGCAGTCAATGAATGGTTTTGGGCGCTGGGGCTCGTCGTTTGATCCGCCTGCGCCACGGATAGCTCCGCCCGTGAATGAAGCCATCAGCCGCTTTCAGGACTTCCAAACCTGGTATCCCACGCGCCGCTCGGATATTGATCGCATTGCTCGTGGCGAACTGACCATGGCCGAGAAAACTCGTTTCGTCAACGTTGAACTCGAAGCCAAGCCCGACAAGGCCACCTTGCTGGTGGATGGCAAAGAGTTACCCGAACGCAAGCTTAAGACCACGCTCGCAGTTGGCCCGCACGTTATCGCCAGCAGCTACAACGGGCTTACCCGCGAACAGCAGATTGTGATCTTTGACGATGGCCCGACAAAGTTCAACATTGAAGCTAAGTAGTTATCAGGCAAGCTTGAACTTCGTAGTGGTACAGTTTGGAATATCCTGCATAGGGGAGCATAGGCAAGATGCCCAAGCGACCGCCAGCAAGATGCGGGCGCTACTCCTTGACAGAATGCTATTTCCCTAATAAAGTATTTTCTTCATGCTTTCCACGAGCCAGAAGCCGGTTACCTCCAAGCGGATGACAACAACATCCACAGGTACAGGCACATCTATGCGCTTCTGGCCTCGGGTGACATAACGGAATAAAAAGTAAAAATTCCAAAAAGCCCACCGCCAGAAGCAACTGACGGTGGGCTTTTTGATTTTGAGCTGAAAATAGCCGCTTTGGGCAAGTCAAGAGGCAATATGAAGAAGACGATAGTGATGAAGTTTGGCGGTACTTCTGTGGGGAATGCGGCCCGGATCCTCAGCTCGGCCCGCATCGTACAGGAGGCCGCTGCCCGGGACCGAATTGTTGTCGTGGTCTCAGCCCTGGCAGGCATTACGGATCGCATCCTGAACTGCGTGAAGGCTGCCGGCAAAGGAGAGCAGGCCGCCGTGGCCAGCGCGCTGCAGGAGATTGAAGCCCGCCACGAAGAGGTGATCGCCTCGCTTTTCAATGCTGCAAACGCTCCCAAGGTGCGCGAGCAGGTTGGCACGATGATTCGGCAACTGCATGATCTGTGTTTCGCGTTGCTGCAGCTCCGTTCTCTGACCCCGCAGTTATTGGACGTGGCTCTGCCGATGGGTGAGAAACTTTCAGCCCAGATATTTTCCGCCATCCTTGAGCAATCCAACACCCCCAGCCGTTACGTTGATTCCACCGAAATCTTAGTTACCGACGACCACTTTGGCGATGCCGCCGCCGATTATGAAGCTACCCGTCCTAAAGCCCACGCCGTGATTTTTCCGTTGCTGGATGAAGGCCGGGTTCCCGTGGTCACCGGCTTCAGCGGCGCTACCAAGCAGGGCCAGCCTACGACGCTGGGACGCGGCGGATCAGACTCTTCAGCCACCATTCTTGGCGCTGTCCTGGAATGCGATGAGGTCTGGATTTGGACCGATGTTGACGGAGTCCTCAGTGCTGATCCGCGCATCTGCCCTGATGCCCGCGTTCTTCCCGAGATCAGCTTCACCGAGGCCATCGAACTTTCCTATTACGGCGCCAAGGTCATCCATCACAAGGCCATTCGTCCGACGATGGAAAAGAAAATCCCGGTGTGGATCAAGAATTCTTTCCGGCCTGAGATTGCCGGGACCAAAGTCACCGGCGCTCCTTACCTGAATGGCACTCCGGTCAAAGCCGTGACCGCGGTTACCAAGGCAAGCCTGGTTACCCTGGTGGCGCAAAACGATCTTTATGTAGCCTCCGACATTCTGGGCAGGATGTTTCTTCGCCTCGGGCATGATCATGTTGATATCCTGTTCTCCACCCAGTCTTCGGCTGAGAATTCCCTCGGGCTGGTGGTGCGCGGAGAAGATACCGACCGGGTCACCGCTTCGATTGAACGGATGTTTCGAACTGAGCTGCGCCATGGTGTACTTAAATCAGTGGACGTCGAGCGCGACCTGGCTGTGATCACCGTGCTCGGCGAGGCCATGAAGGGGAGCTATGGCGTCATCGGCAGAATCTTCAGCGCCGTCGGCGCGCGCCGGGTAAGCGTGACGGCGGTGGCGCAGGGGGCGAGCGAGTTGAGCATCTGTTTCGCCGTGCCGGCAGCCAATGCGCCCGATGTGATTCAGGCGATCCACAAAGAATTTTTTCATTGAGAAGTAGGTTGGCTAGAAAAATACAAACCTGTTTTTGAGCAAGCTCCAGAGAATGATGTGTTGTACCTGAGACACGATGGCTGGCAACTGAGAACCGGGAGCTGAGAACTGCTTTTTATGGCTAGAAAACAAAATATCGCGCAACTGCGCTGCATGGGATGCGGATCCATTGAAGGCGCGCCCACGGCAGACCTTCGCTGCACTAAATGCCGCGAGTTGCTGGAGGCGGTCTATCCGACGTGGCAAAAACGAGGCAGCCAGCAGCCCAATCCGGTTGCGCTTAAAAATCTCTGGCAGCAGCGCCGTACCTCGCTCGATGCACTGGACCAAAGCGGCGTGTGGCGTTTTCGCGAGTTGCTGCCTATTTTGTCTGATATCAACAATGCCGTCACCCTGGCGGAAGGGAATACGCCACTTTACAGGCTTCACCAGAGCGCGCGCCAGAGCGGGGTAGAGCAGCTTTATGTAAAGCATCTCGGCATGAACCCTACTGGGTCGTTTAAAGATACGGGCATGACTACGGTCATCTCCAAGGCACGCGAGTTGGGCGTCAAATGGGTGGCCTGCGCTTCTACCGGGAATACATCTTCATCTATGGCCGCCTACGCTGCCCGCGCCGGAATGCGATGCCTGGTGCTTGTGCCGCAAGACAAAATCTCTGTCGGGAAGCTTTCGCAAACACTCGAATACGGCGCCGTAGTTTGCCAGTTGCCCACCGACTTTGACGAATGCCTGAAGATTTTGAGTGAGGTTGTACAGCAAGCTCCGGTTTACCTTGTCAACTCCGCCAACCCTTACCGCCTTGAAGGGCAAAAGACTGCGGCTGTCGAAATGCTTGAGCAATTGGGCTGGAGGGTGCCTGACCACGTGATTGTTCCCGGGGGCAACCTCGGCAACTCTTCCGCAATTGGGAAAGCTCTTTTAGAACTGCATGAGCTCGGTTTTATTTCTACTCTGCCCAAAGTTTCCATCATTCAGGCGGAAGGTTCGCGGGCCTTGGTGCGCACCATGCAAGAGACTAAAGGCGAATCGCTTGTCCCGGTCAAAGCCGAGACCCTGGCAACGGCTATTCGCATTGGCAGTCCGGTTTCGTGGAGAAAAGCGGTGAACGTTCTGCGCTCGACCGGCGGCGCCTGCGAATACGTCAGCGAACAGGAGATCGCCGCCGCCAAAGCGCAACTTGGCGCCGAGGGTATTGGGTGCGAACCGGCATCGGCGGTGACCCTGGCGGGCTTGTATAACCTGTGCAAGCAGGGTTTCGTAAAACCCAATGAGACCGTGGTCATGATGCTTACCGGCCATGTGCTTAAAGATGCCGATTATGTCATCCGCTTCCACAGTGGCCAGCTTTTGCCTGAGGCTTCCGCCGCCATGAAGTCGTTCTGTAATCCTCCTATTCAGGCAGACGCGAATCCCAAATCGGTAATCGAAGTGCTGGAGCGCTTTACCAATGAACCGGCGAGGGCACTCGCATGAAGAGCGCCGATATGAAAGCCGATATGAAGCGGGGAATGAAAAAATATTCTGCTCCGCTCAATCTGGTTCTGCCCGCTACGTCGGCCAACCTCGGCCCCGCCTTTGATTCCGCTGCTTTGGCCTTGAAGCTTCATTTGAATGTCCATGCCGCTGTTGCAGCGGAATTTTCCATCACCGCCACCGGCCGCGACCGGGAAATTTGCGGCAAGCTCGAGCGCAACCTGATTCTTGAAACGTATAAGGACGTCATGCAGGCCGAGGGTAAGGCTCCGCTGGCGCTTGCACTCAAAGTGAATAACAGCATGCCTATCGGTAAGGGAACCGGCTCATCGGCTGCTGCCCGTCTTGCCGGCATCGCGCTTGCCGTGCACTTCGGCGACCTGCGCTGGCCTGCCGAGCGCATTATGGAAGAGGCGGCGAAGCGTGAAGGACATGCCGATAACGTCGCTGCCTGCTGGCTGGGCGGCTTTGCCGTTTCGCAGTGGCAGAAACCGCAAAGCCATAGTCAAAATGGGAGCTCACAGAGCGCTGCTCGAAACCAGAGCCTGTATGCCTACAAAGTCGCTATCAAAAAATCCTGGCCGTTGCTTTTGGTTGTGCCGCAAGAAGCTCTGCCCACGGAAGAATCTCGCCGCGTGCTGCCCGCCGATTTTTCTCGCTTTCAGGCAGTAGCCAATATTCAGTCTGCAATGCTGCTGGCGGCCGCCTTTGCGCAAGGGCGGGACGAACTGCTGGCATATGCGGTGCAAGACGAGCTCCACCAGCCCTATCGCGCTTCGCTGTGTCCGCTGCTGCCTGAGTTGCGCGAGCTCTCGGGCGCGAAGGGAATTCTGGGCGTCGTGTTAAGTGGCGCCGGCCCGTCGGTGCTGTTGCTGTTGAGTCCCACGGTTTCGATGCGGCAGATCATGCAGTTTGTCGGCGCTCATCTTAAGGAGCGCGGACACAAGGCCGAACTGATCCCCACAGAGATCGAAAAACACGGCGCAGGCGAAACCATGAAACCGGCAGGTTCCAAAGCAAGAACGAAGAGCAAAAAAGCATGACAAAGAATATAAGAATCGGCATCGTCGGCTTCGGCAACGTAGGGCAGGCTACTGCCGACAGCCTTATAGCCAACGCCGAGCAGATCAAGCAGCGCGCCGGGGTCGGGCTGCAGGTTGTGGCTGTGTGCCGCCGGACTCCGGTTGCTGCCAAGCAACTGCCTGCGGGCGTGCGCCTGGTTAAAGACTGGAAACAGGTTGTCCGCGATGCGAACGTTGATCTGATTGTCGAAACCATGGGAGGCACCGAAGCCGCCCGCGAAGTTGTTTTGGGCGCGCTCGAAAGCGGCAAGCCTGTGGTCACCGCCAACAAAAACCTGCTCGCCAAATATGGACACGAGATCCAGGCCCTGGCAGCGCAAAAAAATATTCCTGTGGGCATCGAAGCTGCTGTCGCCGGGGGCGTTCCGGTGGTCCGCGCCATCACCGATGGCATGACCGGAGACCGCCTGCAAGCGGTCTATGGCATCCTCAACGGGACCACCAACTACATCCTTACGCAGATGGAACGCAACGGCCTCAGCTTTGAGCAGGCACTGAGCCAGGCACAAGCGGCGGGATACGCGGAGCCCGATCCATCTTCCGACGTGGATGGCATTGATACGCGCGATAAGCTCTGCATTCTTGCCCGCCTCGCCTTTCATGGCTGGCTGCGTGAAGACAAAATTCCCACGGACGGAATCCGCAGCATTGCCGCCATTGATTTCTGCTATGCGCGCATGTTGAAGAGCACCATCCGCCTGATAGCCTACGCGGAACTCAGCAAGCATGGCCTGGAAATTTCGGTGCGCCCGTGGCTTGTGCACCGCCGCAGCATGATGGCCAAGGCCGAAGGCGTGAACAACGCCGTGTTTCTCGTGGGCGAACGCATCGGACGCCAGATGTTCTATGGCCCCGGCGCCGGCCCGCGCGCCACCAGCACCGCGGTAATTTCAGACCTGGTAGAAATCGGCCGCAGCATGGCCAATGGTGCGCTACGCGGCAGGGAACTGCACGGCTTTCAGGAGATGAAGCCGCTTCCCCTGGCAAAAACTTTCAGCCCGGCAAGCTGGTACTTGCGGCTCACCGTAAGCGACCGTCCTGGAATTCTGGCGCATGTGGCGCAAATCATATCCAAGGCGGGGATGAATATTGACGCGGTGCTGCAGCAGCCCAACATGGCGAAAGAAGAGCTTTCTTTCGTGATTACCGTCGAACCGACGCCGGAGCCGGAGATACGCAGAGTCGTGAAAGAAATCAACAAGCTGGATTGTTTGCTTCAACCTGTGCTGCTGTTGCGCATTGCCAGCGAGTAGGGAAGCCGGCTGGGGAAAGTAAGAAGTAAGAAGTAAAAAGTAAGAAGAGTAAGAAGTAAAGGTGATGCCAGCTAAAAGCTACGGGCTAAGAGCTAAAAAGCGATTTGATACAGCTCGAAGCTGATAGCTAGTAGCTGGAAACTGTATTGGGGAGATTTCATATGTCAGGCTATTCAGTTGCAATCGTCGGCGTCACTGGCGCCGTTGGTACGGAGTTGTTGCAGTGCCTCGATCGCCGCAATTTTCCAATTTCCGAAATCCGTCTGCTGGCTTCCAAGCGTTCGGTTGGAAGCACGGTGCGCTTTCGCAATGCCGAGCGCCTGGTGGAAGAGCTGGCCGAGCCGTCGCTCAAGGGCGTGGATATCGCCTTCTTCGCCGTGGACAATGAGACCGCGCGCACCTATGTGCCCATCGCGGTCAAACACGGAGCGGTAGTGATTGACAATTCTTCCGCCTACCGGCTCTCGCCTGATATTCCGCTGATTATCCCTGAGATTAATCCTGAGGCGGTGCGCCGCCACAAGGGGCTGATCGCCAATCCGAACTGTTGCGCCATCATCGCTATTACGCCGCTGTGGCCGATCCACAAAAAATACAAAATCCGCCGCCTCATTATCAGCACCTACCAGGCTGCTTCCGGCGCGGGAGCGCCCGCCATGAACGAGCTGCGCGAATCTACCAAAGCGTTTTTGGAGGGCCAGACCTATACACCCAAAGTCCTGCCTCATCCTTACGCCTTCAATGTCTTCAACCATGATTCGGCGGTTGACCTGGACAGCGGCTACAACGGCGAAGAGCTGAAGATCGTTGCCGAAACCAGGAAGATTTTTTCCGATCCTCACATTGCCATCTCCGCAACGTGCGTGCGCGTGCCGGTGCTGCGAGCGCACGCCGAATCGCTTACCTTTGAATGCGCAAATCCTATCTCGCCGGCTGACGTGCGCGCGTTGCTGGAAGACGCTCCCGGGGTGAAGGTCGTGGATGACCGCCAGAAGAATTACTTTCCCATGCCGATCGATGCCAGCAACCAGGACAAGATCCTGGTGGGCCGCATTCGCCAGGACACCAGCGACCCCAGCGGCCGTTCGATCTCAATGTTCGTCGCCGGAGACCAGCTTCTGAAGGGCGCCGCCCTCAACGCCGTGCAGATTGCAGAGTTGTTCTGCGCGCAGGGAACCCCGGCATCACAAACGAAAAAAAGCGAAACGCTCAACGCCAATTGCTGAACCATTTTAGGATTAGCAGTATCCCAGGTTTGTGTGGCACTACGGGGGCTCGGTATCGGTTTCTACCCTTGCGCAGGCCTTCCGAGCTTGCGTGAGAACTCGAAAGGCGTCGTTCCCTACGGGACTAACATTACTCTTGCGTGCACCCAGCGCTGAAGCGCTGGGCTATAATGCGTCACCCTTCGGGGTTGATCTGCGGCAGGTTTTGACTTTTCTGAGAACCGAGAACTGAGAACCGAGAACTACTTCACCACCACCATGGCAAAGCCGTCATATCCTTTGCTTCCTACGGTCTGGATCGCGGTTGCACTCACACGCGGCTCACGGGCCACCAGTTCGTAGAAGCGCCGCACTCCTTGTACGTCGGCATCGCTGCTGCTGCCGTCAACCACGGCTCCCTTACGCACCACGTTATCTGCGATGATCATGGTTCCCGGCCGCGAGAGCTTGAGCGCCCAGGTGAAGTACTCGGGATATCCTGTCTTGTCGGCATCAATAAATATGAAATCAAACGGCTCGCGCTTCTCGGCTGCGAGATTCGGCAAGGTTTCCTGCGCCCGTCCCAGGCGCAGCTCGACCACGCTAGCCAGACCGGCGCGCGCGATATTTGCGCGGGCGACTTCGGCGTGCTTGGCGTCAGCTTCAAGCGTGATCAGCCGTCCGTCGGCAGGCAGCGCTCGCGCCAGCCAGATCGTGCTGTAGCCGCCGAGGGTGCCCAGTTCGAGAATATTGCGTGCGCCGTGGCTCAACGCGAGAAGGTGCAGCAGCTTGCCCTGGGTTGGTGAAACCTGGATTGCCGGCAACCCCGCTACCGTGCTCGCCTCCAGCGCGGCATCAAGCGCCGGATCGTGCTGCACCAGCAGATCGCCGATGTAATGGTCAACCGCAGTCCATTGGTCTTTAGTATGATTTTCTTTTTGAATTGTGGTCTTCGCCTGTGTCGAACTCATAGTTACTAGAATAGAACAGCTAAGAGCCAAAAAGTAAGAGCTTATCCGACCCACACATAGAAGCTTGCAACTTTTATTGCCGAGCCATTTTGTTTGCCCTCCACAGTGAAATTCCAGTAATCTGCGTTCATCACTAAAGCCCCAGGTGTCTTCCTGCATGCGTGCTTTGTGGTTCAACCCGCGTTCTGCTAAAATCAATAAAATCCACGTCTTGGAGATCGAATGCAAACCCTCCTTGCGCTGGAAGATGGTAGGGTCTTCCACGGCAAAGGTTACGGCGCCAAAGCAGAATGTTACGGCGAAGTTGTTTTTAATACTTCCATCACCGGATATCAGGAAATTTTCACCGATCCTTCCTATGCCGGGCAAATTGTTGTTCTTACCAATCCTCAAATCGGTAATTACGGAACGAATCCGGAAGACAATGAAGCGACCCGTCCCTATATCGAGGGGCTGATTGTGCGCGAGTTTTCTCCGGTGAGTTCCAACTGGCGCTCGCAGCAAGTCGCCGACGAATATCTGGAGCGCTTCAAGATTCCCGTCATCGCCGATATTGACACTCGCGCCCTTGTCCGCCATCTGCGCGACCGGGGCGTCATGCGGGGCGTTATCTCGTCGCTCGAAAGTGACGTTGATAAGCTAGTCGCCAAGGCGCGTGCTATCCCCAAGATGGATGGCACCGACCTCGCCAAGGTCGTTACCACCAAGCAGCGCTACGTCTGGGAGACCGGTGAGCGCTCGCATGAGCCTACAGAGGTGGTCGGCGTCAAAGACGAGCCCGCGCGCTTTCATGTTGTAGCGTACGACTTCGGCATCAAGCACAATATTCTGCGCAAGCTGGCCTCCGAGGGCTGTCGCATCACTGTGGTTCCGGCTGAAACCAAGTCGGAAGACGTGCTCGCACTGAAACCCGATGGTGTCTTTCTCTCCAATGGCCCGGGTGATCCGGAGCCGTGCACCTACGCGGCCGATAATATCCGCCGCTTGATGGGACGCACGCCTATCTTCGGCATCTGCCTCGGACATCAGCTTATCGGCCTGGCGCTTGGCGGCAAAACTTACAAGCTCAAATTTGGACATCATGGCGGCAACCATCCCGTGAAACAACTGCTGACCGGCAAGGTTGAGATCACCGCGCACAACCACAACTTTGCCGTCGATCCGGATTCGTTGCCCGAGAGCGAAGTTGAAAAGACCCATATTGACCTGAACGATGACACGCTCGAGGGTCTGCGTCACAGGAATCTGCCCTTGTTCAGCGTGCAATATCATCCGGAAGCTTCGCCGGGTCCACATGACTCCTATTACCTGTTCAAAGACTTCATAAAGATGATGGAGGAGTTTCACGGCAAATGAGGAGGGGAATCTCAGCTCTTGTGTTCGTGATTCCACTCTCCGCCGTCCTTTTTGCCAGTTGCGTGCCGACTCCACCAGGAGAGATTGAGGCCGCGCGCGGCGTGCTGGTCAATTTTTCGAACCAGCCGGTGGCCAGCGCCCAGGTCAGATTTTTCGCCGCCGTTCAGCGTCCCAATAGCCAGATTTGGCGCAAGACGGCAAAATCGCTGATCTCGGTTTCGACCGACTCCCAGGGCGCTTTTGATCTTTCATCCATCAGGCCGGGAACGTATTTTCTTGAGATCAAAGCCGCAAGATTCGAAAGGACATTGCTGGCAAGTGTTACCCCACGTTCGCAGAATGCAAGCCATGAGATTAAAGTTCGCTTGCTGGGAATTGAGTGCAATGCATTTGAGGTGACAAGGAATTGAAAGGAAATTTTCGCCGCGGATGAACGCGGATAAACGCTGATTGGGGAATTACCGCGGAGGCGCTGAGACGCGGAGGATTGCGGGAGCGAATATTATTCAATACAAGGCTAAAAAAAACTAATATGCCACGCCGTACTGATATATCAAAAGTCCTAATCATTGGTTCGGGGCCGATCATCATTGGCCAATCGGCCGAGTTTGACTACTCGGGTGCCCAGGCCTGCAAGGCGCTGAGGTCCGAGGGCTATGAGGTTGTGCTGGTGAACTCAAACCCGGCCACCATCATGACCGATCCGGAGATGGCCGACCGCACTTACATCGAGCCGCTGACCCGCACCTATGTGGAAGAGATCATTCGCATTGAATCGGAAATGTGCGGCGGGCGCGGCTTCGCGTTGCTGCCCACGGTCGGCGGCCAGACGGCTTTGAATCTTGCCGTTGAGCTTGACGATGCAGGTGTGCTGGAAAAATACAATATTGAGTTGATCGGCGCCAAGATTCGCGCCATCAACAAGGCCGAAGACCGCCTCGTATTCAAAGATGCCATGCAGAAGATTGGGCTTGATGTTCCCAAATCGGCACTTGTGAATAACTTGAAAGACGGCCTGGACTTCTCCGGCAAGATTGGGTTTCCGGTCATCATTCGTCCTTCGTTCACCCTGGGCGGCTCTGGCGGCGGCATCGCCTACAACCGCGAGGAGCTTTTGGAAATTGTCACGCGGGGCCTCGATCTTTCCCCGGTGCACCAGGTCCTGATCGAAGAATCGGTGCTGGGATGGAAAGAATATGAACTCGAGGTGATGCGCGATCTCGCCGATAACGTGATCATCATTTGCTCGATCGAGAACTTCGATCCCATGGGCGTGCATACCGGGGATTCGATTACCGTCGCCCCGGCGCAGACGCTTACCGACCGCGAATACCAGGCGATGCGCGATGCGGCGATTAAAGTAATCCGCGAAATCGGGGTCGAGACCGGCGGCTCGAATATCCAATTTGCCGTGCATCCCAGCAACGGGCGCATGACCGTAATCGAGATGAACCCGCGCGTCTCGCGCTCTTCCGCTTTGGCCTCCAAAGCCACAGGTTTTCCCATTGCCAAGATCGCGGCCAAGCTGGCTGTGGGCTACACGCTGGATGAGATCAGCAACGACATTACGCGCAAGACCCCGGCATGCTTCGAGCCGACACTCGATTACGTGGTGGTTAAAATTCCCAAGTGGCAGTTCGAGAAGTTCCCAGGAGCCGATGAGAGCCTGGGGCCGCAGATGAAGTCCGTCGGCGAGGTGATGGCCATTGGGCGCACCTTTAAAGAAGCGCTGATGAAAGGTCTGCGGTCGCTTGAGACAGGCAAACGCTCCGTTGCTCAGAAGATCGAGCCGCGAATTCTTACGCAACGGCTGGTGACTCCGCATCCGGAGCGCATTGACTATCTTCGCTATGCTTTGCGCCAGGGGTTCACGGTGAAAGAGCTGGCCAAGATGACCGGGATCGATCCCTGGTTTCTCTATCAATTGAAAGAAATCACCGACATGCAGCTTGAGCTGGAAAAACATCCTATCGAGTCAGTGCCGGAAGCGGTTGTGCGTCAGGCCAAACGCATGGGTGTCTCTGATCTAAGGCTGGCCGATACCTGGCGTATTGCCGGCGAGAAAGGTTCGGCGGAAAAAGTGCGGCACCTGCGCAAGAAGTACGGCATCACGCCGGTGTACAAGCACGTGGATACTTGCGCGGCCGAGTTCGAAAGCTTCACGCCTTATTTATATTCGACGTACGAAACGGAAGATGAAGCCAAGCCTACCGCGAAAAAGAAAGTTATCATTTTAGGAAGCGGGCCGAACCGCATCGGGCAGGGAATTGAATTCGATTACTGCTGCTGCCATGCGGCCTTTGCCCTGCGTGAAGATGGCTACGAGACCATCATGGTGAATTGCAATCCGGAGACGGTCTCGACCGACTACGACACCAGCGATCGCCTCTACTTTGAGCCGCTGACGCTGGAAGATGTGCTGGCCGTTTATGAACATGAGGCCTCAAGCGGCGCGCAAATCGGCGTCAACGTGCAATTTGGCGGGCAGACGCCCCTGAATCTCGCTCTTCCTCTCAAGGCGGCGGGTGTTCCCATCATAGGAACCTCGCCGGAATCCATTGACCTGGCGGAGGACCGCAAGCGCTTTGGCAAGCTGCTGGAAGACCTGAACATCCCCCAGCCGCCGGGTGCGATGGCCACCAGCGTAGAAGAGGCCGTTGCCGGGGCGCGCAAGGTTACGTTCCCGGTGTTGGTGAGGCCTTCGTATGTGCTGGGCGGCAGGGCCATGGTGATTGCCTACGACGAAGACACGGTGACCCGCTACATGAAAGAGGCGGTGGAATATTCGCAGGAGCGGCCTGTCCTGGTGGACCACTTCCTGCAAGACGCCATTGAAGTCGATGTGGACGCGCTTTCCGACGGCGAAGACGTAGTGATTGCCGGCATCATGCAGCATATTGAAGAGGCCGGCATCCACTCAGGAGATTCCTCCTGCGTGCTGCCCGCGGTGAGCATCGCTCCCCACCTGTTGGATACAATGCGCGACTACGCCTTCAAACTGGCGCGTGCCCTGAAGGTGATTGGGTTGATGAATATCCAATTCGCCATTCAGCGCGATACGGTATATGTGATCGAGGTGAATCCTCGCGCATCGCGTACTGTGCCCTACGTCTCCAAGGCCACAGGGGTGCCTCTCGCGAAGATTGCCGCGCGCCTGATGACGGGGCGCAAACTGCGCGAGTTTCTTCCGGAAAATATCGAGCGCAAGTCCGATTTGGGAACAGGAAGCTGCTACTACGTGAAGTCGCCGGTCTTTCCCTGGAACAAATTCCCCGGAGTAGATACGGTCCTGGGTCCGGAGATGAAATCGACGGGCGAAGTCATGGGCGTGGCCGATAACTTCGGCGAGGCCTTTGCCAAGGCTCAACTCTCAGCCGGGCAGACCTTGCCGCGCAGTGGAACGGTGTTCGTGAGCGTTAATGAACGCGACAAGCCGCATGTTGCGGAAATGGCCCGGCGCTTCTTCGAGTTGGGCTTCAAGTTGGTGGCCACGCATGGCACGGCAGCGGTTCTGGAGAAGGCTGGATTGGTGGTCGATCGCGTGTACAAGGTGCAGGAGGGAAGGCCCAATGTGGTGGACCTGATCAAGGGCGACCGTATTCAGCTCGTCATTAATACGCCCTATGGCCCCGACCCATGGTTCGATGAGAAAGCGATCCGGCGAGCGGCGGTAACGCAGAGGATCCCAACCATCACTACCCTGGCCGCAGCATTGGCCGCCGCCGATGGAATTGCCGCACTGCAGCAAGGGCAGATCAGCGTGCGCGCGCTGCAACATCTGCAAGCGGAGCGGGCGGCTGCGGCGCGATAATCGTATTCCGAAGGACGATCAGGGATGAACCGACGGGCGTTGCTCAAGACCGCTGCGGCATTCGGAGCGGGAATTGTTGCCGCTCCTTTCGTTAATCGGGGCTGCTTTGAGCTTTTTGCCGATACAACCGAAAGTTATTCCGCGCGATGCGTTGACCTGGTTCACCGTTCTTTAGTCATTGACATGCTCAGCCAATTCAAGCTGGGCGCGTTTCCCGATGTGATCCCCGATGCTAACAAGCCTACAGTCACATGGTGGTCGCATCCGGAGACGTTTACACCGGCCGATCTTGCGCGCTACAAGGAATCTTCTATCAACGTCTTTCACATCGGATGGGGTACAGGACGAATTCAGCCCTATGAAGACGCCAAGAGAGTCTTGGAGGCGTGGGATGGCTTCATCGGACATTTCAACCGCGACTTTTTGCGGGTGACGCGAGCAGATGACTTCATTCGCTTGAAACGGGAGAATAAGATCGGCATCATTTTAGGATTTCAGGGCGCCGACCACTTCCGCAAAACCGAGGACATCCGCGAATTTTATGCTCTAGGACAGCGTGTCTCGCAGCTTACCTATAACATGCGCAACGCTATTGGCAGCGGATACGTAGATGTCGATACGGGACTCACCCCCTATGGCATTGACGTTGTTGCCAGCATGAACAGCACCGGCATGGCCATTGATCTCTCGCACTGCGGACCGCGCACCACGGCAGATACCTGCAAGCTTTCCACGCGTCCTGTGCTGTTCACCCATGCCAACTGTCGCGCGCTGAGTCCGCATCCACGCAACAAGACTGATGATGCTATCAGGAAAATGGCTGCTACCGGCGGCGTGATTGGCATCACCGGAGTTCGCCAGTTTGTGCGCTCGAGCGAACCGGTCACAATCGAAAATGTGCTTGACCACTTCGATCATGTAACCAGGCTTGTCGGCGTGGAGCACGTCGGAGTAGGCAGTGATATTGATCTCGATGGCTACGACAAGCTGCCGCCTGCGCTCAAGCGCAAGATGCTGACCGGCTTCAAGACCGACAAGACTTTTCGCGGAGAGATTGACGGCCTCGATCACCCCAAGCGCATGTTTGACTTGACGGAGGGACTCATCCGCCGTAAGTATTCCGACGCCGATATTGAAAAAATTCTCGGCGGAAATTTTGCCCGGGCATTGGGGCAAATCTGGGTATAGTAATTTCGATTTAAGAATTACGATTTTCGATTGAAAAGAAAAATCCCCAAATCGTAATTCGTAAATCGAAAATCCTAAATTAAAGTAAACTGGCAACAGACACTGCTAACTATGCTGCTGAATGGAATCTTTGCCGCGATCACCACACCGTTCTATCCGGATGGAAAAATCTATTTTCGCAAGATTGAGCACAACGTAGACCGCTACTCGCGCACGCCGATTTCCGGCATTGCAGTGCTGGGTTCAACGGGCGAGGCCATCATGCTCTCTGACCAGGAGCGGCGCGAAGTGTTGCGCGAGGCGCGCAATACGGCTGCCAGTCATACGGTGCTTCTGGCGGGCACGAGCGCGGAATCGGCAATCGCCACCCTTGAGCTCACCGAATATGCAGCATCGCTTAGCTATGACGCCGCCCTGTTGCGTCCGCCGCATTATTACAAGCCGCAGATGAAGCCGGAAAACATTCTGGCTTTCTATCGCTTTGTGGCCGATCGCTCGCCTTTGCCGGTGGTGATCTATAACTCTCCGGTGTTCACCGGCTACGATATGCCGGTAGAGATCGTGGCCGAACTGGCGGAGCATCCTCGGATCATCGGCATCAAGGAATCGGGCGGCAGCCTGGAAAAAATCGAGCGCCTGGTCGAGAGCACGCGCCATGTGCAATACGAAGTTCCGGTGACCGAAGTCTTTACGGCGGTGACGGCCCGCATGCTGGCGGAGGCCAATTCAGAAAAAGCTGAAAATGTGGTGCCGGTTGAGTCGTTGGCTGGCAGCACGGCTACCGCAATTGCGGCCAAGCCAAAGCTCAAGACCCGAACTAAAAACGCGGGCTTCCAGGTGCTGTGCGGCTCGGCGCATCACGCGCTGCATGCCTTCGAGAAAGGCGCCGCCGGCGCGCTGATTGCTTTCGCCTGCATTGCTCCCACGGCGTGCTTTGAGGTTTATACGGCATGGAAAGACCGCGACCCCAAGCTGGCGGAAGAGAAGCAGCAACGCATTGCCGCCGCTTCGCAAAGGATCGTAGGGCAACTCGGAGTTCCCGGCATCAAGTACGGACTCGACCTGAATGGATATTACGGCGGGCCTCCCCGGCTGCCGCTATTGCCGGTTACGGCTGACGTCAAGCAGGAAGTAGAGAAGTTGCTGGCGGATGTCAGGAATTAAATCCCTAAAGTTGATGTATTCGTGCGGCCCACACCGGGCTCCCCCTGCGGCATAAATTGCCGTCACCCGGCCCTTGACAACTAGCTCGGAAAGCGATATAACGACCTCCGAGTATGAAGGACAACCTGGATTACGACGAATTTCTTCCTTTATCGCCGGCAACGCTGCATATTCTGCTTTCTCTGGCCGGCGAAGATTTGCACGGCTACGGCATCATGCAAGAGGTCTCGCGCCAGTCTGAAGGGCGCTACAAGATGGGGCCGGGCACACTCTATGACAACCTGCAAAAGCTGATTGAGCGTGGATTGGTGCAAGAGATTGGCCAGAGGCCCGGCGATGAAGATTCGCGGCGGCGTTACTACCGGCTGAGTTCAGCGGGAAGGGCCGTTCTTTCTGCTGAGACTTCGCGGCTGGAGGGAGTAGTCCGGGAGGCGAAATCGCGCCTGCAGGCAGTGAGACCAAGGAGGGCATAATGCTTCGACGCTGGTACTGCTTTTTGCTTCGCATGCACCCACCCTACTTCAGACAGCGTTTTGGGGATGAAATGCTGTCAATCTTTGATGCAACCGCGGCAGATAGAACCGCGGAAAGTACAGCCACGCCTGATGGAACTGCGCCTCATGGCAAACTGGCAGCCCTCCAACTGCTGGCAGATTGCGTCATCTCGTTGGGAAGACAGTGGATATTACGTCCAGATTTCTGGGAGCAACCGGCGCGAGCGGCCGAAGATGGCATTCCCCACTTCCATAGCTTTGAAAACTACAAGCCGCGCGGGGGAGCGCTGATCTACGGAGTGTTATTGTCGGTAGCAACTTTCACGCTATTCTGCATCACGTTTAACTATGGCATACACGAAGCTTTGCGCGCCCGGCACAGCGGCATTGAAGCTGGTAGCAACTCCAGTGTTTCCAACTCTCAAAGCTCGCGCACTTCATATGGCGGCGCAGCGAATATGAAAGCCGAGGCGTCGCGCCGGTCGAAAGCAGAGACGACATTAGGTCCCGAAAACCAGGGAGTGCACACAGTCTGGTCCAAATTTCTGTTTGCGCTTGGCAAGCCTTCCGAATGGGCAACGCGGCAACCTCGTGGCAGTACGAATGCGCATGGCCAAGGCGGCGGTGAACCCGTTGCCCAGGCGGTGAATTCACAGCATAGTAGTGCCGCGGGTATTCCTGGGACTGCGCAACCGCCTGCTAACATCAGGATCCAACTGCCGCACCCTTCCGGAAGATATGGAGTGGCGAGGGTCGCTTATGACTGGGTACGGGGTAATGGTTTTGTATCTTCGGCGAAGCGTCCTGATGCCACGCACGAACTGATGGTATATGTCTGGTATCCCATCAGCCACAGGCCATCGCAGAGCAGTGTGGCAGAGTACCTGCCACACGCTGATCTTATTGCAAAAAAATTGTCGCCCACCGAGCTGCAGGACGAGTGGGGAAGCGCGTGGCATCGCGTGTTCACCGGAAGGGTGCTTACAGACACATACGAACGCAGCCCGGTGGCCTTGGGCAGCGAACGCTTTCCCTTGCTCATTTTTTCTCCAGGATTGAATCTTTCGGGCACCAGCTACACCTCGTTGATACAGGAAGTCACCAGTCATGGGTACGTTGTGGCTTCCATCGAACCGCTCTATGAGAGCACAGTGGCGCTTCCTGATGGCCGCGTAATCCGCCCGACCATCGAGGCGCTGGGCACACGCAGACCTTTGCCGGGCGAATCCTGGGACGGATATCTTAACCGGATGCACACTTTGGGAATGCCCCAGGTGGAGCAGCATGCCGCCGATATTCGCTTTGTAATTGATCAGATCACCGCTTTAAACAACATGCCAGCAGCAACCGCCCCGTTTGCCGGCCGGGTTGATTTGCACAATATTGGAGTTTGGGGACACTCAATCGGCGGACGGGCCGCAGCTAGAGCATGCCAATTGGACGCGCGAATCAGAGCATGCCTTAATGCCGATGGAGTTGGCCCCGATGGGCCGGTTTTTCCTTATGAGGGCGCCAGCCTGCCCCGGCAGCCTTTTATGTGGATCGAAGCTTCGCAGCTACCTCCCACCATCGATTCCATACTCACTTCGTATAAGATCAAACATCATGATTCAGGGATGGGACTCGCTGCCAAAGAGCAGGAGCAAGAGTTACAAGCTTGTCCCAGCGGCAGCTATCATCTGATGATTAACGATGCAGGGACCACGCATTACAGCTTTACAGACTGGCCGCTGCTCGAAGCTGAAAGACAGGAAGATTTCAACCGGGCGTCACACGCTCTTGAACCCATCGAAACGTATACGGTCGCTTTTTTTGACAGATACCTTAAGCACCAGGATAGCGCGCTGACCGATAGCGAGAATGCCGCTTTCGCGGCGATCACGTTGAAGAAGTACGGAAAAGCGAGGTGAAGCAGTTTCGAGCTTCTGGTTCTAGTTTGAGAAAGCCAGGCCAGTTTTTGGTTCGATTCTTCCGGAGCACCCGACTGCTTAACGAGGCTGCGGAAATAATGTCTTCCGGATACACCTTCCGCTTTGCGGCCAGCTTATAGCATTGCGGCACAACAGAAAGTTTCCTCATCTTCGGCAAAAATTACATCACAAAGCCTGCCAGGCTTCTTGTAACCTATTGATAAGCAATGACTTATCATGGCCCTCCAAATGCAATTTCAACTTCAAAACCCCTTGGTTTGCCAGCTTCTGGAATATTTGATTTCTGATGAGGTTAAAGCTTCAGTTCGTGCCGGTTTTGGCCGCTTTGTTGGCCGTGGCTTTGTTGGCGCTAAATCTTAGTCGTTCGCGCCAGACCGGCTCCGCGCAGGCGGCGGCTCCCAATGAGGAGCAGGCCGAGCTTCTTCCATTTCACCATAACGATTCGACGAACAGTCCCGCGAATCCGACTCCAAGTTCAACTCCTGAAATAACCGTACCGGCAGGAACGGAGTTGGAGGTCTGTATGCGAAGTCCGCTCTCGAGCGCGACGGCTTCACCTGGCGAACATTTTGAAGCAATGTTGCAGGAGCCGCTCGCGATTGATGGAAAAATCATAGCTCCCAGCGGAGCCAATGTGATCGGCCAGGTTGTGGCGGTACGCCACTCTGGCAAATTGCATGAGCTGGGATATCTGCGGATCACCCTGGTGTCTCTCGACCTGAACGGACAGCCGGTATCTTTGTCCACCTCCAGTTTTTTTGTGCAAGGCGCTTCCTATAAAAAGCCTAACTGGGCATTAATTGGCGCTGGCGCCTCAAGCGGCGCATTAGCAAGTGATGGTAAAGGGGCGCTGATTGGCGGCGCTGCGGGAGCAGGCCCTGGTACGGGCGCCGCCCTCACCACGAGAAAAAAAGATGTCGTCATAGAGGTGGAGCGCCACGTGACCTTTCGTTTGACCCAACCTTTGGTAACCCACGGCTAAGAATCTCTTCAAACTAAAGAAAATAAACAAGTTAATGCTGTCTCGATAGTCCGGTCGGAGAAGCGAACAACTTTCCCGAAATGAGACTTGGTTTCATAATGAGAAGATTTCAATAAAATATTGAAAATAAATAGCATATTGCACTAAAATCCGTTGTATAAGTAGCGAACTTTCCCCTTTTGGGAATATAGCGATAAAAGTAAGGATTAGTGGCTTTCGTCGGAAGTATATGTAAGTCACTATAAATAAAAGAGTTATAAACTTTCCCCTTCAAAGGGAAGTTGACGTGCACTAGGAAACAAACAATGGCCGCAAATACACTGATTTCCTCAAGTATTGAGCACCCCCCAATTGAGCTGTTAAGTCTGTTGATTCTTGACGACGAGCGCGCAGTTCGGGAAGGATGCCGGGAAGCCGCCGTCTCGCTTGGGTATCAGACTTTCGTCTCAGAGAGCGCAGAAGCTGCGTACAAGTTACTGGAAACCCATGGAATCGATGTGGTCATGATTGACCTCAAGGTTCCTGGCAGCAGTGGTTTTGAGTTATTACGCGAGGTTAAACGTCGCCGTCCACAGGCGGAGGTAATTGTAATCACCAGCAACGCCACCGTGGAATCGGCGGTGCAGGCCATGAAGTATGGGGCCTACGACTACGTGACCAAGCCATTCGATCTGGATGAGCTGAAGCTGTTGCTCGAACGGGTGGCGGGGCATGTGAAATTGGCGAGTGAAAATCGCCTGTTGCGCCAGAAAATTAAATCCAAAGAAGGACTGGGCAATATTATCGGCCGCGCGCCGGAGATGGAAAAGCTGTACCGCTTTATTTGCAAAGCGGCGAGCAGTACATATCCGGTGCTGATCCAAGGCGAGAGCGGGACAGGCAAAGAGATGGTGGCGCGGTCCATTCATTTCTCCGGCCCCAACCAGGACAAGCCTTTTATTCCTGTCGATTGCGGATCGCTGGTTCCAACTTTGATCGAAAGCGAATTGTTTGGATACGTCAAAGGCGCGTTTACCGGCGCAACGCGGTCCAAGGAAGGGCTGCTTTCCCTGGCCAATGGGGGAACGGTCTTTCTCGACGAAATCGGAGAATTAGGCACCGACCTGCAGGTAAAACTGCTGCGGGCGTTGCAGGAGAAAGAAATTCGGCCTGTAGGGGCGACGCGTCCGGTTCCAATTAATGTCCGCATTCTGGCCGCCACCAATCGGAATCTGGAGGCCGCGGTCGAGCAGGGAAGCTTCCGCAAAGATCTATATTTTCGCCTGAACGTGCTTTCCCTGCGCATACCGCCTTTGCGCGAGCGCAAGCAGGATATCCCGCTGCTGGTCGGGCATTTTCTGGATCGCTTATCGCGCCTTACAGGTGCGCAACGCATCATCAGCGATGAAGCCCTCAAAATCATGTTGGCCTACGATTGGCCTGGCAACGTGCGTGAGCTTGAGAATTGCCTGGAGCGGGCCAGCGCAATGAGCTCAGGGCCGCTCATCCACTCGGCCGATCTGCCAACGGCGCTGCAGAATGCTATGCGGCACCAGGCGTCGGCAGATGTGCGCCAGACCACGATCATCCCCATCGCGCAACTGGAAAGAGAGGCCATTCTCAACGCATTGCGCCAGCTCAAAGGCGATAAGCTCGAAGCGGCAAAAAAACTGGGAATGGGCAAAACCACCCTCTACCGCAAGATCAGGGAGTACCACCTGGAAGATTTCGGGATCAGAATGTGAGGAAGCGATGATTCTATTAGTGACAACGTGTGAGCGCGGAGAGGAATGCGCCAGTGTCGTGCAGAAGGCGACGGGTGAGCAAGTGCAGGTGATCAAGAGCACGCGCCAGATTCCGTCAAGAGAAGGGGAAAAAGAACAGTTCCAGGGAAGGATCACGGTTGTAGTCATGGATGAAGGCATGCTTGATGCCGAACCCATCAGCGCACAAGAGTTCCTCGATTCCATGGAGACCGCCATTCCCGTGTTCATCAATTTCGCCATCAGCGGCATGGAACGCATTACCCGAGAAGTTCGCATGGCTTTACATAGGCATCAGAGAGAACAGTTTCAGGCCATGCAGGCCGCCGAGAGCATTCTGCGCGGCGAAGTGAAAGACACAGTCACAGGTATTCTGCTTTCCTCTCAACTGGCGCTTGAAACTCCCGATATTCCCAAAACGGCGCAAGCCAAAGTACAAGACATCTATCAACTCGCCCTGGCATTACGGGCAAGGCTTGACCCGGATGGCGGAAAATTGCGAAAAGGCAAGAAAGAGAATGTAGGCGCCCCGTTATCTTAGAGATTCCCCCGCTCTAAGGTTTACCTGCCGGCCATAACGGCCACAATTTCCATTTACTGAATAGACAACTCTGAATTCCTGCCCAGCCTCTTAGTCTCCATAGCCATTTGTCTGATGGCCGAGGTGAAAAAATGCTTTGGACTATTTTCGTAATACTTCTTATTCTCTGGCTTCTGGGTTGGGGGTTCCACGTTGCCGGCAGCTTGATTCATCTGCTGCTTGTGGTGGCCCTGGTAATTGCGATCATTAACCTGCTCACGGGCCGGCGAACAGTTGTTTAGAACCCGGCAATTGGCGTAGTGATGCGCAAACCGGCTTGCGAGTGCTTGGAAAGCTGATGGGGCCTGAACCTCTGTTTGTTCATCTCTGCGTTATTCATTACGCTCCCTTTGCGTTTACGGCTGTGCCCGAGCAACGTCCGGAGGGGAGCGGCATCTTAGCTGAAACAAAGGTAACAAATCTGTCGCGATGTCCACTACTGGAACGATGAATCAAAATACGGACTCTCTCTCCAGGACTCTGGAGCAAAAAGAAATAGAGCGCAAAATTGGCGAGTTGGGAGAATGGTTCCACAATATCAACCTGGATGGAGTGTGGACTGCCCCCCATCACTTCCTGGGCGATTTTCCCAACATTAAGTGGAAGTATTTATCTTCCATCATTCCTGAGGACCTGGATGGCGCTTCGGTCCTCGATTTGGGCTGCAATGCGGGGTTTTACTCTATCGAGATGAAGCGCCGCGGAGCTGGCCGGGTGGTGGGCGTGGATGTAGATGACCGCTATTTGAACCAGGCAAGATTCGCTGCTGACGTGCTCGGACTGCAAATTGAATTCAAAAAACTCTCAGTCTATGAGGCCGATTCCATTTTCGGGCAGTTTGATTATGTGCTCTTCATGGGAGTTTTTTATCATTTGCGTTATCCCCTCTACGCGCTCGACAGGATCATCAAAAAAGTAAGAAGGACGCTGGTTTTCCAGACCATGATCCGGGGCTCGGAAGAAGCGCGCTCGTGGGATGAAAACTACAACTTTTGGGAAAAGAGTATCTTCTCTGATCCGAGCTTTCCGCGGGCGTATTTTATCGAAAACAGCTATGCCGAAGATCCGACTAACTGGTGGATACCAAATAGCTCTGCTGCCGAGGCGATGTTGCGCAGTTCCGGGCTTGAGATCGTCGCTCATCCGGAGACAGAGATCTGGATCTGCCAACCTAAGAACGTGCTGCGCAACGGGCAGTACATTCTGGATGCCGAGCTGGCGGGCACCCTGTAGAGATTCCTGAAACATGTTTCAAAATATCGTGGTGATAGTTTATGGAGCGACCGCAAGGGCTAAAGGCCACATTTTTAGAGGCTCAACGGCACTGTTCGCTTCGCTCTCCCACGCCTAAAAGCATGGCTACCAAGTCGTGCCCTGGCACGAACCTATTTTTTAAAAAACTGATGTTGAAATAAGTTCTAATCCAAAAATGCAAGGTGGAGCATGGTGGAAGCGGTGATGTTGTGGAACGAACCGAATAATCTTTCGCATTGGGATTTCAAGATCGATCCCGAGTGGAAGATGTTTGCCGCCATGGCCATTGCGGCAGCCAAGGCCATCCGCCGGGTCAATCCTGCATTAACGATTGCCCTGGGCGGAATCTCACCCATAGATCCCCATTTCATCCAACTGCTGGGTTCTCATGGCGTGCTGGATGCAGTCGACGTCATCGCGGTGCACGGATTCCCCCTGGATTGGAACCACTGGAAAATACAGGAGTGGCCCAAGAAGATCGCGGAAATACGCTCCGTGACCCAACTTCCCATATGGGTTTCCGAAGCAGGGGCATCATCGTTCGGAGCGGAAGAGGTCCAGGTTTTCGGCCTGCAGAAGACCGCGGAACTGTTGCTGCCCATCGTGGAACGAGTACATTGGTACAGCCTCTTTGACTTGCCGGCAACCTGGGCTGCGACCACTCGCCACAAAGAAGCTGAGGGAAGCGCTTACTATCGGCACTATTACATGGGACTGGTGCGGGAAGACGGCACGCCCAAGCCGGCGGCGGAACATTTTCCCGAAGGCATGGGAATCTGCCAGTGGTTTCATTTTGAAGACCCGCGCTTTGAGTTGGGGGTGGCCTGGTTGCGCAGGCTCAATGTCCGTTATTTGCGTACCGGCGTAAGCTGGGCAGATTATTTTCGTCCGCAGGCGCAGGAGTGGTTCGACCGCCAGATGGCAGGGCTGGAAGAATTTGAAACCACCATGACGCTGTGCTTTACGCCTGAACATTTGGGCGTAATGCCCCACTACACCAGCCCGCCAAAATCGCCGGAGGATTTTGCGGAGTTCGCGGTCTGGGCAGTGGAGCGGTATGCCTCTGGCGTCCGCAAGCCGTCGCCTGAGTTGGAGCGAAAAATCGTTGAACACAATGCTTGAGTAATTTTTTATGCATGTCTTAATGACAGCGGATACGGTTGGCGGCGTCTGGACATACGCTCAGGAACTAGCTACAGCCCTGGTGCGCCGGGGTGTGCGGCTGACGCTGGTGAGCTTAGGCGAGATGCCCAGTCCGGAGCAGACGCTGTGGATGGAAGGGCTGCCCAACTTCGATTTCCGCGCAACCGCGTTTGCCCTGGAATGGATGCACGATGTGCAGCGCGATATGGAAGCCTCGCAGCAATTTTTGCAGGGCATTATTCGCGATGTGCGCCCTGATTTGCTGCATTTCAACCAGTATTTCTATGGCGCGATTCCGGTTGAACTGCCGCGGGTGGTGGTTGCCCACAGTGATGTTGTGAGTTGGTGGCTGGCGGTTCATCAACACGAGCCTCCGCCGACGAAATGGCTGGAGTGGTACCGCGGCATGCTGGCCAGGAGCATTCAGCATGCCAATACGGTTGTGGCGCCTTCGCGCTGGATGCTCGATTCCGTTATTTCTTTGTACGGAAAACCGAAGCATGCAGCTGTGATTTACAACGGACGCAGCCCCAATAGTTTCAATCCGCATATGACGAAAGCAAGCAGAGTATTGACGGTGGGGCGCGTGTGGGATTCGGGCAAGCAGGTTACCTTGCTATGCAGGCAAAATCCGCAAGTGCAGATTGATATTGCGGGTTCTGACCACCATCCCGACGCTGCTTTGCGCGCCGGAGCCTTGCCGGGAAGGGCCGCTCTTTCCAACGTGCATTTCAAAGGCAGCCAAACTGAATCGCAGTTGCGCCAGCTTTATGGCAGGGCGGCGGTCTATGCCGCCACGTCGCGTTATGAACCCTTTGGGCTGGCTCCGGTGGAGGCCGCCCTCTCGCGTTGCGCCATCGTGGCTAACGATATTGCCAGCTTTCGTGAATTATGGGCGGATGATGCCGTCTATTTCCAGCGCGATGACGGGGCAAGCCTGATGAAAGTAATTCGAAAGCTGATGACAGATGCAGGAATGCGCATCGAATATGGCAATCGCGCCTATAAACGCGCCTTGCAGCGGTACAACGCGGAACGCATGGCCGAAGATTATTTGACTCTGTACCACGCGTTGTTGGGCGCGCGCTCGGCGGTGGCATAGCGTGAGGCGTTCACGGTGAAAATTGTAATTTTTGGGCTTACCATCACCTCTTCCTGGGGCAATGGCCACGGGACCACATATCGCGCCCTGGCGCGCGCCCTGGCCGAGCGCGGACACGACATCACTTTTTTTGAACACGATGTGGAATGGTACGGCTCGAATCGCGATCTTCCCGAGCCGGAGTGCTGCGGCTTGGTTCTCTATGAAAACTGGACCGAAATTTTGCCGCGCGTTCGCCAGGAATTGAGAGATGCAGAGGTTGCGGTTGTGGGCTCGTATTTTCCAGAGGGGGTGGAAGCCATTGACCGGATCGCGGATTCCGCCGCGGTCAAAGTCTTCTACGACATCGATACGCCTATCACCATTGCGCAATTGCGCTCTCAAGGCGGCACATCTTATCTGCGCGCCGACCAGATTCCAAATTTTGATATTTACTTCAGCTTTACAGGCGGGCCCCTGCTGGCGGAAATCGAGCGTGACTTCCGGGCGCAGCGTGCTGTGCCACTGTATTGCTCCTTCGATCCGAATCAGTATCGCCGCTTTCCCGCAAGCAAGGAATATGAGTGTGTAATGAGCTATATGGGGACCTATGCCCCTGATCGCCAGCCCAAGATCGAAGAATTTTTGTGTGAACCCGCGCGCCGTTCAGGAGAGCAAAGATTTATTGTGGCTGGGCCGCAATATCCTTCGAGCATCGAGTGGCCAAAGAATGTGGAACGAATTATTCATCTCAATCCACGCTGGCATCCTGATTTATATTCTTCTTCCCGCCTGACGTTAAATGTCACCCGGCGCGACATGGTCATGGCCGGCTACTCGCCTTCCGTACGCTTGTTCGAGGCCGCTGCCTGCGGCGCGGCAATCGTTTCTGACAACTGGCCGGGACTGGAAACTTTTTTCGTGCCTGGAGCAGAGATCCTGATTCCGGCGGGCGCCGATGATGTGGTGCGTTACATGCGCGACTATTCCGAACGTGAGCTGCGGGAAATAGGAGAACGAGCACAGGCGCGTGTGCTGGCAAGACACACCAACCAACAACGAGCGTTGGAGTTTGAAAATCATGTCGCAACCGTACGCAATGCCGTGTACCTGAACTAACCAACGTGCAGCTAAATCTCAGCATCCTAGAAATCAGAGAATATAAATCGCGCTTGAAAACAGTCCAGTGAAACCTGACAGAGCGCAGCGAAACACTGAGGAGAATCCTGTTGAGAATAGCCCTTGTCGCCCCGCCTTTTATCCCAGTGCCTCCTAAGGTGTATGGAGGAACAGAGCTGTTCATTGGGCATCTGGCGGAGGGATTGAAGGCCCGTGGGATGGATGTGGTGGTGTACAGCAACGGGGAGTCTACCATCGCAACCGAAATCCGCTGGTTATATGCCAAAGCGCAATGGCCGATCCAGGGCGAAATTTTCGATAACCTTACGGATTACAATCACACCTTGTGGTCGGTGCGCGACGCCATTGAATCCTGCGATTTGATCCATGTCAACAATGTTCCGGGCGTCTTGTGCTCGCGTTTCTCTCCTGTGCCCGTGGTGGCGACCATTCATCATCCGCATGTGCCGGAGCTGAGCCAGTTGTACGGTTACTGCTCCAAAGTGGAATACGTCACCATCAGCGATTTTCAACGCAGTTGTGAAACCATGCCGCGCATGCGAACTATCCATCACGGCATCGATATGAGGAGCTATCGGCTTTCCGCGGTCCCGCGCCGCTACCTGGCATTTCTTGGCCGCATCGCACCCATGAAGGGAACTCACCTGGCAATTGAAATTGCCAAAAAGAGCGGCATTCCCCTGAAAATTGCCGGAGAGGTGCAGCCGGTATTCAAAGATTATTTCGATCGTGAAATACTGCCTCACGTGGATGGAAAGTTTATAGAGTTCATCGGTGAAGTTGACCTGGAAGCAAAAAACAAGCTGCTGGGAGGCGCTTTGGCGCTGTTGTTTCCTATTCAGTGGAATGAACCTTTTGGCCTGGTTATGATCGAGGCTATGGCATGCGGCACTCCTGTGCTGGCCCTCCCAAGCGGCTCGGTGCCCGAAATTGTGCGGGATGGAATTTCCGGCCATATTGGCCGTTCGGTAGAAGAGCTTGTGGGCTATGCTCGCCAGCTGAGATTCAACCCTGAGCAGGTGCGCGCCTACGCAGAACAGAACTTCAGCCTTGAAACCATGGTCGGCAGATACCTTGATTTGTATCAAGAGGTTTTGAGCGGACCGCAGGATTCTGAAAGCGAAATTGAGCCAAGAGCCGTTGCATGAGCACATTGTCAGAGGTTTTTTATAGAGGCGATGAAGAGCCGTTGGAGGAGATTCCTTGTCCCCACGTTGAGCCGCGCCTTGCCTACCAGACTTTTGAGCCGCGCAAGCTCAACAATCTTACTTTGATTGACGGCAAGACTTTTATTTCTACGACGGTCGCCGGTGACATTACTCCTGCGGGAGCGCCCGACGTCGGTCTTTTTCATGACGACACGCGCTTTCTCAGCGAGCTTGAGCTGCGGATCGGAGGCTTTCGCACCGTCGTGCTCAGCTCGAGCACGGAAAAAACCTTTGTCTCACGCATCGAGTTGACCACGGGGAGCGTCACCCTGCGCGATTCCCTTGACCTGCCGGAAAACACGGTGCATATCCGCCGCGAGCAGCTTCTCTCAGGCATCACGGTATTCGATACTTTTACTTTTGAAAATTTCAATTTGACCCCGGTGGAATTCCTGGTAGAGCTGGCCCTCGACGCCGACTTCGTAGATGTTTTCCAGGCACGCGGCTGTGCCCGCCATCGCGCCGGCCACTACTACCGGCCGGTGGTCAGGGAAGGCAGCATAACGTTTTGCTATCGCGGTCTCGATGACATCTTCCGTGAGACAGAGGTTCACCTCGACCCGAACCCGGAGGAGTTTCGCGATAAGAAAGCCGTGTGGAGCCTTAAGTTATCGCCACTAAAAAAAGTCGAGATTCGGGTTACGGTGATTCCCCGGGTCGGGCAAGCACCGGCCCGCAAGCGACGCAGTTTTACATTCCCCGATTTTGATGCGAGCCTTCGCAAGCGGCGTGAAGCCTTCCAGGGCTGGGAAGAGAATTCAACCCACTTTGAGTCGAGCAACGAAGTCTTTGACGAGGCCCTGCAGACCAGCATAGGCGATTTTCATGCTCTGCAAATTCCCGACGGTGAGCAGCACATTCTTGCCGCAGGCATCCCATGGTTCGCAACCATTTTCGGGCGCGACTCGGTTATTTCCGCGTATCAGGCGCTTTGTGTCAATCCGCAACTGGCCGTGGATACGTTGCGCGTTCTGGCGCGCTACCAGGGCACGCGCATGAACGACTGGCAGGATGAACAACCTGGAAAGATTCTGCATGAGTATCGCACCGGCGAGATGACCCGCGCCGGTGAAATGCCTTTTGGCCCTTACTACGGCTCTGTGGACGCCACCCCTTTGTTCCTCATTCTGCTGGGCGAAACATTTCAGTGGACGGCAGATGAAGAGATGGTGCGCGAGCTGCTGCCGGCAGCCTACCGTGCGCTTGATTGGATCGAGCAATACGGCGATCTTGACGGTGACGGCTTCGTCGAATATACGCGGCGATCGCCCCGTGGCCTGGTCAACCAGGGATGGAAGGATTCGTGGGATGCAATCATGCATCGGGACGGCGTAGTTGCCAAACCTCCAATCGCCCTGGCCGAGGTGCAGGGTTACGTGTATGACGCCAAGTACCGTATGGCATCGTTACTGCGGGCCTTTGGAGATGTGCAAAAGGCAGACCAGTTGAAGCGTGAAGCCGTCGAGCTGGCCAAGCGCTTTGAAAAAGCTTTCTGGCAGCCACAACGCGGCTTTTACGCCATGGCCCTGGATGCGGAGAAGAAGCCGGTAGACCCGATTTCATCGAACCCAGGACACCTGCTCTTCACTCGCATTCTCAATCGCGATCGCGCCCGCACCCTGGTGCAGCGGCTGATGAAGCCTGACATGTTTTCAGGCTGGGGATGGCGCACTTTATCGCAAGATGAGAACATCTTCAATCCGCTAAGCTATCACCGGGGTTCGGTTTGGCCGCACGACAATTCCCTGGTCGCCCATGGCATGGCCCTGAACGAATTTCGCGACCAGGCACAGCAGATTTTCACCTCCCTGTTTCAGGCAGCGCTCAACTTCCGCGACTATCGCCTGCCGGAGCTTTTTTGCGGTATCCAGCGCCGGCCGTTCGATGAGCCGGTGCACTATCCGGTCTCGTGTTCGCCGCAGGCCTGGGCTTCAGGGGCGATGTTCCTCATCCTAAGTTCGGTCTTGGGCATCAGGCCCAGCGCCCATCGCAAAGAATTGAACATCGTGAACCCTTCATTGCCTGATTGGCTGGATTATCTGAGGATCCGGAACCTGCGCGTGGGCAATACACGTATTGGGCTCGACTTCGCCCGCCAGGGCAAACGCACATTCTGCAACGTAGTGGAGGTCGAGGGCGAAAAGATGTTTATCAACGTCGCCTTCCGAAAGTAAGGGCGAAATATCTCCGGCGCATGGGGCTCGTGGTAGTCTTACAGATTGCAATCTACTTAAATCTCGATACAAGGAGCTGGCGCATGGCGGAAGTGAAAATCACAATCAAAAAGAACGGACCTTACCGGGTGGAGGCTCCCGAAGGCGCAATTCAACTGGTGGATGCAGACGGCAACCCGTATGACCTGAAAGGGAAGACTGCTTTCTCTCTCTGCCGCTGTGGAGCTTCAGTAACCAAACCATTCTGCGACGGTACCCACTCCAAGATCGGCTTTCAGGCGGCGGAAGCTGCGGTGCGCCAGGAAGAATCGGCCGCGCCTACCGCTCAAAACGTCAAGATTTAGCTTTCCTATTCTGCGCCGAGCGGTTTTATCTCATGGGTTAAACGCCCTTCGGCTTCATTGAAGTGTTATGGCACGGCTGAAGAGGTTATCGAAGCCGTGCGGCCTAATGAATAGTTTTAGTTTTTCTCGACATGTAGTCCATCAACAGATACTGGCCCAGGGTGTAGGGCGTCGTGAAGTAGGCTTTGCCGCGGCACATTTCCGTTACCTTCTGGACAAACTGCACCAGGCCGTAGTCGCTGGCCAGCATGAAGGTATTGATTAAAACTCCGGCGCGCTTGCACTTGGAAACCTCTTCCAGGGTCTGACTGACGACCAGAGGGTCGAGGCCAAAGGCGTTCTTGTAAATCCTTCCATCTTCCAGAGTGAGCGCCGAGGGCTTGCCGTCGGTAATCATGACAATCTGCTTCATGTCTTTTCTTTGGCGCTGCAAGATACGTTGGGCCAGGCGCAGGCCTTCACGCGTATTGGTGTAATACGGTCCAACCTGTACGCGGGCCAACTGCGAGAGCGGGACCTCTTCCGCTGAGTCATGAAAGAGAACCAGGGAAAGGGAATCGCCGGGATATTGCGTGCGAATGAGGTGCGAGAGCGCCAGCGCGACTTTCTTGGCCGGAGTGAAGCGGTCTTCGCCGTAGAGGATCATCGAATGAGAGCAGTCGAGCATCACTACCGTGGCGCAGGAAGACTGATACTCGCACTGATGCACCTGCAGATCAGAGTACTCGATGTTCAAGGGCATCTGCAGGCCCTCACGGCGGATGGCGCGCTTCAGGGTAGCGGTAATATCGAGGTTGAGCGTATCGCCGAATTCATAAGTCCGCGAAGCCCCGCTGGCTTCCACGCCGGTGGCCATGTCGCGGGTATCGTGGCGGCCAAAGCTTGATTTTCCCAGCGAACCCAGCAGATCGCGCAAAGTCTTGAAGCCGAGGAAGTCGAGGCTTTTGTCGGTGACTTCAAAGCGGGCCTGGCCCTGGGGCATGCCGGTTTGTCCGGCGGTGAGAGATTGCTGCGAGGGATCGCGAGGCTGATCGATGGAGATAAAATCCTGCTGCTCCATCCGCTGGATGAGCTCTTCGATAAGCTGCTCCAGGGTTCCTTCCATCTGCATCTGGTTAATCTGCTCTTGCATTTGCTCGTCGAGCAGTTCGCCGTTCAGCAGGGCCTCTTCAATCGCACGGCGCAGATCGTCGAGAGTGTGCTCGCCGGGCACTTGGTAGAAATCCATGTAGGAATTCTGGAATCCGCTCTGCAGCAGATAATCGGAGAGAGCATTGAGCAGGTCTTCCATGCTCATCTCCGAAGCCGGGTTAGGAACGTATTTGCCGTAACGGGTGAACTTCATGAGTAGTTCTCAGTTCTCGGTTCTCAGTTCTCAGGAGCTTGCTGCTTGCGTCCTCCATCCCCCTGCGGCAGACAGTAATGGGGGGTGGGGGGTTGCTAAGTAACCTCAGCCCTTAAGATTCAATGACATACGGGTATCTAAGTAACCTCGGCTCACAACGCGATATAAGCTGTTATCGTTTATCAAACTCATGTCCTTAAACTCTGAGAACCCTCAACCCAAAATGATCGCCTGAAATTCCAAAATAGCCAAGCTTTTGGTATCACAGTGCTCAGTTCTCAGAAATCTTCAAAGCTATTTCAACTTCAATTAATTCAACTTCAGTTAAACGATCTTCTGCCTCTTCCGCCCGGAAAGTCGGGACGATTTTCCGGCTCAGGGCGCGGCTGCTGCTTGGCGCTGGCCTTGAAGACGCGCTCTTCACTGCGGCTGATCTTCTTGTGGGCGTAGAGCCCTTCCAGTACGAATTCCGCCGCCGCCACCTGCTCTTCGACCATGTCTTTGGTCTTGACGCCCAGCGCGGTCAGCTTCTCGCTGAGTCCCTGAATGCTCTTCAGCGTGCTGAAGACCTCGGCGGCAGCCGCAGTATCAGAGACTTTGATTTCGCCTCCCAGATCAAACCACTGCACAATCTGCTGCATGTTGGCGCCATCGAAGTAGCCATCGAAGGTTTTGGCAATGGCGGCGCGGATGAGATCGTGAGCAACGTTATCTGCCCCGCGCATCTCGCCTTCATACTCTAGCTCGAGCTTGCCGGTGATGGCGGGAAGCGCCGCATAGATATCGCCAATACGGGGCACGACAATCTTTTCATCATTGCGCAGCGTGCGCTGTTCGGCGCTGGAGATCACGTTTTCCATGCAACTGATGGGCAGCCGCTGGCTCACGCCCGAGCGCTTATCGATTTTCTTATCTTCGCGGGCGGCAAAGGCGATGTGCTCCACCACCTCACGCACAAACTGCGGAACGGTCAGCGGCATGCCATTGCGTTGCGTCCATGCTTCCTGCGACGTGATCGCCATGCCTTCTTCCACGGTCGCGGGATAGTGGGTGCGAATCTCGGAGCCGATGCGGTCTTTCAAAGGCGTGATGATCTTGCCGCGCGCGGTGTAGTCCTCGGGATTGGCGCTGAAGACCAGGGCGACATCCAAGGGGAGCCGTACGGGATAGCCCTTAATCTGCACATCGCCTTCCTGCATGATGTTGAACAGGCCTACCTGTATTTTTCCGGCCAGATCGGGAAGCTCGTTGATGGCAAAGATGCCGCGATTGGCGCGGGGCAGCAAGCCGTAGTGTACGGTGTGCTCGCTGGCAAGGTCGTGCCCGCCGCGCGCCGCCTTGATGGGATCAATATCGCCGATCAGGTCGGCGATGGTGACATCTGGAGTTGCCAGTTTTTCCACGTAGCGCTGCCCGGAAGTGAGATAGGCAATGGGCGTCTCGTCTTTCTTTTCGGCAATCATCTCGATGCAATGCGCGCAAATGGGAGCGTAAGGACTATCGTGGATTTCGCATCCGCTGACGTAAGGCATGTGCTTATCGAGCAAACTGGTCAGGGCGCGCAGGATGCGGCTTTTGGCCTGTCCGCGGAGCCCGAGAAGAATGAAGTTGTGGCGCGACAGAACCGCGTTGACAATCTGCGGGATGACAGTATCGTCGTATCCGACAATGCCGGGAAAAATGGGGTCCGATTTATGATTGCGCAGCCGCTTCAACAAATTATCGCGGAGCTCATCTTTAACACGGCGGCAGGCCAGCTTTTCTTCTGAAAATTCACTGCGGCGCAGTTCGCCCAGGGTACGAGGAAGACTCATAGGGGAGAATACCTCCTGTTGTAAACAAAACAGGTCTCTTTGAGCCGATTATACGCTTGAAAGAAGCTCTTAGCTGTTAGCTCTTGGCTTTTAGCTTTCAACCTGCGCTGGCTCTCGAAAATCATCGCAGCGACAACAGAATGCAGCGATGGCGACGGCTGACTTTAAATCGTCGTTCTAAATCGTTGCTGTCCGCGACAAAGTGCAGCAGCGAAAACGGTTCCGGGACGCGTTGATGAGACAAAATTCCCTGAATCTGCATTTCCTGCCCGAAGCATTCTCGGGGTGTTTCGATTCTGCGCCCCACCAGCTTTAGTACTGCTGGTTTCTTTCAGGCGCTCCGCTCAACATGACAGAAGCGTATGGCATGGCCCTTGGACTGTTGATAACGACGCTCTTGTATTTGCGCTTGGCCGCGCTGTGCTGCACAACTACGCTCTAATGGGCGTGGCCGTTGCTTCCAGCCTTGGTGCGGATATGCAGGGCTCGGCTGATTTTGGGGATCAGGGCTTCGTAGTAGGCGATGAGGGTTGCGACGCGCTCGGCTTCTGAGCGTATTCCCAATAACGATTGCTTAAATTCCAGGTCCAATGGAACCTTGGCTGCTATCTCGAAGGCGAGCGCCGGAGAATTTTCGGTTGGGATCTCCGGATTTTGCTCTCCGCTGAGGGCCAGAAGCTGTTTGTGCAGATGCACGAGCTGTTTACGAGCGGCTTCAGTGGCGTCGCCTTCCCCTTCATCATCGAAAAAGCTTACCTCGGCGCGCAGGAAGGATCGCTCCTCGTTTACGCGCAGGATTTCGAAGCGGCGCAATCCCTGGGTGAGAATATCGAGCCGGCCGTCGTCATATCGTTTGATTACATCGAGGATCCTGGCACTACAGCCAACCTCGGCCATCTCTTCCTGTTTTGCATGGATGACGCCGAATACCGCGTTTTTTTCCAGGCACTCACCGACCATCTCTTTATAGCGCGGCTCGAAGATATGCAGCGGCAGGGGTATAGTGGGAAACAGGACCAGCGGCAGCGGGAAGATGGGCAGCAGGTTCACCACAATCACATTGTACCCTTGACGCCAGACCGGTTCAGAGAATACAAAGCAAGAGAATGAGACTTATCGGAAAAGTTGTGGTCATAACGGGCGCCTCCATGGGAATTGGGGAAGCGCTGGCAAAAAAATTCGTGGACGAGGGCGCCAATGTTGTGCTCTCTTCCCGCGATCGCAGCCGGGCAGAGGCGGCGCGGGGCAGAGTCGGATACATGGAGCGCACGCTGGCCGCAGCCTGCGACGTGCGACAGCGCGAACAGATCGAACAGTTGCTGCAGGCAGCGCTCGAACAATTTGGCCACGTGGATATATGGGTAAACAATGCCGGCCACGGCCTGCAGGATTCGGTGGCGCAGATGGACATGCAGCAATGCCGAGCGATGTTCGATACGAATTTGTTCGGCGCGATTGAAGCGATGCAGGTGGTCATTCCGGCGATGCAGAAGCAAGGCAAGGGAGCCATCATCAATATTTCCAGCGTCGCTGGGCATATTGCTCTGCCGTACATGGCGGCTTATTGCGCCACCAAGCACGCACTCAACGCCATCGGCAAGGCGGCACGGGTGGAGCTGATGGGCACTGGAGTGCACGTCATGACGGTCTGTCCGGGGTATATCGCCACCGATTTTGCCGCCAATGCCATGAAGGGAAAGGACCGCCAACGATTGAACCGTGCGGCAGCCGGCATCAGCGCTGAACGGGTCGCCAACGCCGTATTCAAAGGATATTTGAGCCGTAAGCGCGAGGTTATTGTGCCCGGACGAGACCGCATCTCGATTGCCCTCTACCGGCTCTGGCCCTCGTTGGTTGAATCAATGATGAAGAGAATGCTGCGGCCTGCGGATGAGGTGACGGCAGAGGCAGAGGCTTCGAGGAAAGAAACCTAACCGCAATTATCACCACGGAGACACGGAGACACAGAGAAAAACCTTGAGCATGACTGAGTTTTCGATTAGCCAGTCACTGGTTGGCGCGACACCGGCGCCATGGGGCGCTGCACAGGTCAAGTATGTCGAGAAGAAATGAGCAACGCGGTTACTCGGAGTTTTCCCACTACTCTCCGTGTCTCTGTGTCTCCGTGGTGAGAAATCCAGGCTGAACTGCCACGATCTCGCAGCAAATTAAGACACCACAAGATTTCCATGAGACCTGCTTTGGTTTACTATGCGCTTAAGGGTTTAAACATGCGAACACGCAAGTCTTTATTTCTTCCGCTGGTTGTTTTTGCAAGCCTCAGCCTGGCGCAAACCGCAAAGACGCCTCTCAAGATGCCTTTTCGGCCTGATCCTAATCTCTACCGCACTGACGTCAATGCGCAGCAGGAAATTGGGCACACGATCAACGAGGCCGGCAAAGAACATAAGCGCGTTATCCTTGTCTTTGGCGCCAGTTGGTGCGGGGATTGCTATGCGCTTGATTATGGTTTTCATCAGCCGCGTGTCGAACCGCTGTTAAACACCAACTTCAAGGTGGCACACGTGGACGTAGGGCACTTCGACAAGAACCTTGATCTGGTGCAGAAATACCATGTGGACCTGCAAAAAGGCATTCCATCGCTGGCCGTCCTGACTCCGCAAGGCCAGGTGCTTTATGACACTGCGGAATTTGAGCGCGCCAGGGTCATGTCGGAAGAAGATATCATTCAATTCCTAAATACCTGGAAGGCGCCCGCTCCGTCGCAGAAATAAAGCCCCTTGACGGTTAGCGGGAAGAGCTGTCAAAGACCGCTAATCGGAGAGCAACACTTCGAACTAGACAAAGTTTATGGCTTTATGTTTCAATACTAGCTGCATGACTTTGCTGATCCATCATCTCCACCATCACCATCATCACGTGGCGAGCGTGTCAGCGAGGGTGTGCGGATAAAAGCGGTAAAGCAATCATAAATCCGGCCTGCTGATGCGCAAAAGCTCAGCAGGCTTTTTGTTTTACTGTCAAAAATACGCGAGGAAAACATGGAAATTGATTTCGAGAAAATGCAAGGATTGGCCCCCGCCATCGTGCAGGACGCGGCCAACGGCGAGGTGCTGATGCTGGGCTTTATGAACCGCGAGGCCCTGCAGCTCACTTTGAGCTCCGGTTACGTCACTTTTTACAGCCGCACCCGGCAGAAGCTTTGGATGAAGGGCGAGACCTCGGGCAACCGGCTGAAGCTCATCAGCGCCTCCACCGATTGCGATAACGATTCCGTGCTGGTGCGGGTGAACGTGGAAGGCGATGGCCTGGTCTGCCACGAAGGCACACGGTCATGTTTCACCAAGCCGCTGGCCGCGGGTAAAAACGGTGCTGCTTCGATTACCGATGCCAAACCAGTCGCAGGGGTGAAAGCATGAAGCTCCGATTAGGAATCCCCAAAGGCAGCCTGCAAGAGGGCACGTTCCAGCTCTTTGCCAAGGCCGGATTTAACATCTACAGCAACGGCCGCTCGTACTTTCCCACCAGTGACGATCCTGAATTAGATTGCATGCTGATTCGCGCGCAGGAGATGACGCGCTACGTCGAACACGGCGTTCTGGATGCCGGGCTCACCGGCCACGATTGGATCATCGAAAGCAACCTTGAAGTCGTTTCCGTTGCCGACCTTATTTATGCCAAGCAGAGCCGCGGCAAGGTGCGCTGGGTGCTGGCCGTGCCGGAAAGCTCAGCCTATAACGCGGCGGAAGACCTGAAGAATTGCACTATCGCCACCGAGCTGGTGAGCGTGACCAAACAGTACTTCGAAAAGAAAAACGTTCCGGTGCGGGTGGAGTTTTCCTGGGGGGCAACGGAAGTCAAGCCGCCGGTGCTGGCCGACGCCATTGTTGAAGTTACTGAAACGGGAAGCTCACTTCGCGCCAACAAGCTGCGCATCATTGATACGGTCCTGGAATCGAATACGAAATTAATTGCCAACAAGAATGCCTGGCAAGACAACGCCAAGCGCAAAAAGATCGAAAACATCGCCCTCATGCTCTGCGGCGCGCTCGCCGCCCAGGGACGCGTGGGGTTGATGCTGAATGTCATGAAGCGCGATCTCGACGGCGTGCTGGCGGTGCTGCCGGCGCTGAAGCGTCCGACGATTTCGCAGTTGAGCGATCCTGATTGGGTGGCGGTTAACACCATTCTGGAAGAGACGGTTGTGCGCGAGGCTATTCCCAAATTGAAAGACGCGAAGGCGCAGGGCATCGTTGAATATCCGCTGAACAAGGTGGTGATGTAATGCAGGTCGTCAAGGGGCGCGCCCTGAATAAAGAAGCGGAGCGGGTGGCGGCACGCCGGCAAAAGCTGGCGCAGAACGTGGACCGCAAAGTGCGCGCCATGATTGACGATGTGCGCCGCAACGGAGACGCCGCTCTTCGCAAGTACGCCGTGCGCTGGGATGGATTGAAAAAGCAGGACTCTTTCAAGGTGCCGGAGAAAGAGTTGAAGCGTGCGCTGGGATCGGTGAGCGCCGAATTTCGCAAGGCCCTGGAGAACGCGGCGGCGAACATTCGCCAGTTCTGCGAATGGCAGAAGCCGGCGGAATTTTTCCGCGATATTCAGCCGGGAATCAAAGTTGGGCAGATTATCCGGCCCATTGAAGCTGTAGGCTGCTATGTTCCCGGGGGGCGTTATCCGCTGCCGTCATCGCTGCTTATGACGGTGATCCCCGCCCAGGTCGCCGGCGTGCAGCGGGTTGTGGTGGCTTCTCCGAAACCGGCGTGCGAAACCCTGGCTGCGGCAGCGCTGCTCGGCGTGCAGGAATTTTACCGCATCGGTGGAGCGCAGGCCATTGCCGCTTTGGCCTATGGCGCCGAATCGGTGAAGAAGGTCAACAAGATCGTTGGTCCGGGAAATATTTTCGTGACTACGGCCAAGAAACTTGTGGCCTTTGATTGCTCCATTGATTTTCTGGCGGGGCCGACCGAGGCGGTCGTGGTGAGTGATAAGGGAAATCCCAAGTTTATCGCCGCCGATCTGGTAGCGCAGGCCGAGCACGATCCTGATGCGCTGGGTATCTTTATTACTTCTTCGGCAGGGCTGGCAGAGAAGGTAGAGCGTGAAATCGAAGTTATGACCGCAGACAACTCCACGGCGGCGCAATCGTTGCGCGACTATGGCGTGATCTTTGTAACCTCGTCGCGGCGCGAGTCGCTGCAGATTGCCAATCGCCTGGCTCCCGAGCACATCAGCATTTCGGAGGAAGACCTGCCGATGATCCAAAATTCCGGGTCGGTCTTTGTGGGCGATTATTCAGCGCAGACCCTGGGCGACTACATCGCCGGACCCAACCACGTGCTACCCACCTCCGGCTCGGCCACATATCGCGGTGGCTTGAGTGTCTGTGACTTCCTGAAAATTATCAGCGTGCAGCAGGTTTCCCGAAATGGGCTGCGCTCGGTCGCTGCCAATGCCATCACCCTGGCCAAAGCCGAAGGCCTGGCCGCGCACGCCAATTCAGTTGCCGTGAGGTGCGCCAGTGCCTAGCGTACGAGCAGCCGCGTTGCCTAAGAATGCCAAGCCGAAGGTTCCCAAGAGCGTGGTCAATCCTAAAGAGCTGCGTCTCGACCAGAACGAAAACACCGGCGGATGCTCACCGCGCGTGCTGGCGCGGCTGCGCAAACTCTTAGGACAGGAGGTCGCCAGTTATCCCGAGCGCAGCATGTACGAGCCCCTGATGGCCAGCCACCTGGGCATGCAGCCGGAAGAGGTCATGCTGACCAATGGAGCCGATGAGGGCATTCATCTGTTGTGCGAGCTGTATCTCAATCCCAAGCTCGAAGCTGTGATTCCCGTCCCTTCATTTGGCATGTACAAGCATTACGCGATGGCCACCGGGGCAAATATCGTTGAGGTTCCCATGAGCAAGGATTTCAGCTTTCCCACCCGGGATGTACTCACGATCTTGAGCGACAAGACGGGGTTGATTTTTATCGGGAACCCAAACAATCCCACGGGAACAACGGTTCCGCAACAGGATATATTTCGCATCCTCGAAGCCGCCGCGCAAACCGCGCCGCAAAGCGCGGTGTTAGTCGATGAGGCTTATTTTGAATTTTACGGACAGACACTTCTGCCTGGGCTACATCGCTTTCCCAATTTGCACATTACCAGGACATTTTCCAAGGCCTACGGCATGGCTGGCATGCGTGTAGGAGTGCTGATTGCGAATGCCGAACCGATGCAGCGATTGCAAACAATTTCTTCGCCGTTCAGCGTCAACACCATTGCTTTGACTATCCTGCCGATCGCCCTGGCGGACCAGGGTTTTGTGCGCAGCTATATTGGCAACGTCAAACGCCAGCGCGAGGTGCTGCAAAATGCATTGGAAAAAATAGGACTCCGCTACTGGCCCAGCCAGGCAAACTTCCTGCTGGTTGAGATTGGCGAAGGCCGGGCAGCATTCCTCAAAGAGATGGCGCGCGAGGGTATTTTTCTGCGCGACCGGGGAAGCGATTTTTTGTGCGAGGGCTGCGTGCGCATCACGATTGGAAATCCGCAAGAGATGCAACGCGTGATCGGACGTCTGCCGAAAGTACTCAAACGCATTGGCTGGAGGCGTGAAGCATGAGCGCGAGAAAGGCAACCATTCAGCGCAAGACCAACGAGACCTCCATTGATCTAGCGCTGGTGGTCGAGGGCAAGGGGAGTTACGACATTTCCACCGGCATCGGATTTTTCAATCATATGCTGGAGCTTTTCACCCGGCACGGGGCCTTTGATTTACGTCTGCACGCGACCGGTGATTTGCACGTCGACCAGCACCACACAGTGGAAGACATAGGTATCGCGCTCGGCGAAGCTTTTACCAAGGCCCTGGGCAGCAAGCGCGGAATCCTGCGCGCCGGCTACTTCGTGATGCCCATGGATGAGACCCTGGGCCTGGTGGCGGTTGACTTCAGCGGACGCGCTGCCGCGGTTGTAGAGACAAAGGTCAACGTGCGGCACGTTGGCGACCTGGAAGCCGAACTGGTGACTGATTTCTTCGAGGGCTTTGCCCGCGGCGCCAATGCCAACGTGCATGCCAAGGTGCTCTATGGGCGCTCGAACCATCACAAACTCGAGTCTTTGTTTAAGGCATTTGCGCGCGCGCTGCGCTTTGCCTGCTCGCGCGACAAACAATTGGGCAAGCTGCTGCCCACCACGAAAGGATTACTATGATTTCGCTCGTTGATTATGGCGCCGGCAACATGGCTTCGGTGCGCAAGGCGTTCGAGCATCTGGAGCTGGAGACAGAGATTATCGACAAGCCTGAGCAGGTCGTCAAGGCAAAGAAACTGGTCCTTCCCGGAGTGGGAAATTTTAAGTCCCTCGAAAAGCTGGAACAGACAGGCATTCGCGCGGCCATTGCAGAGAGCATTGCACGAGGCGTGCCTTTCCTGGGCATCTGCCTGGGCATGCAATGGCTGTTTGAAACCAGCACGGAAGCGCCCGAGGTCAAAGGCCTGGGGATTTTTCCGGGAAGATGCACGCGCTTCACAGAGATTCCGCGCACGCTTCACGTAGGGTGGAACCAGATCAGCTTTCGTAACGGCAGCTCGCGATTGTTCCAGGGGATTACGGACAGCAGCTATTTTTATTTCACGCATTCCTATTGGTGTCCGATTGAGAGTTGCAGCAGCGCCACTTCACAGTTCCAGACGGAATTTGCCGCTGCGCTGGAAAAGAAAAATGTCTTCGGCGTGCAGTTTCACCCGGAAAAATCGGGGGATTCCGGTTTGCGCATCCTGAAGAACTTCGGAGAGCTGCCTTGCTGAGCAAACGCATTATCGCCTGCCTTGACGTAAGCGGCGGCCGGGTGGTCAAGGGCACAAAGTTTGTGGCCTTGCGCGATGCCGGCGACCCGGCGGAGTTGGCGCGCTTTCATGCCGAAGGCGGAGCCGACGAGGTGGTCTTTCTCGACATCTCGGCTACACGCGAAAATCGCACTACATTGCTGGATGCGGTGCGCAGAACGGCATCGCAGATTTTTGTGCCGTTTACGGTGGGTGGCGGAGTGCGCTCGTTTGAAGAGGCTGCTGCATTGTTCGATTGCGGCGCGGATAAGATGACCATCAACTCGGCCGCGGTTTCTAATCCGAAGCTTATCTCAACCATTGCGAATCGCTTTGGCAGCCAGGCGGTGGTGATCGCTATCGATGCGAAAAGGGCAGGGAACTCTTATGGGGTTTGGGTGAAGGGTGGAAGCGAGCCCACCGAGCGCGATGCCGTGAGCTGGGCGCGCGAGGCGCAGGAGTGCGGCGCAGGGGAGATCATGCTGACCTCGATTGACCAGGACGGCATGCGCAGCGGCTTCGATTGCGAGCTGACAGCGCGGGTGAGCGAAGCGGTTTCCATTCCCGTAATTGCATCGGGCGGCGCGGGCACCGGCCAGCACTTTATTGACGTGTTTACCAAAGGCAAGGCCGATGCTGCCCTGGCGGCTTCCATCTTTCATTTTGGGCTGCAAAATGCCCGTGAGCTGAAGAGAGAGTTGCAAACGTCGGGTATACCGGTGAGGCTGCCATGCTGATTCCTGCCATTGACCTGATGGAAGACAAGATCGTCCAGCTTGTGCAGGGCAGCCGCAAGGCGCTGGAGTTCACGGACTTTGATTACTGGATCGAGCGTTTCTCCACCTTTCCTATTGTGCAGTTGATTGACCTGGATGCGGCCATGAATCGCGGTTCCAATCGCAGCCGCATCGAGCAAATTGCAAAGCGGTTGCCATGCCAGGTGGGCGGTGGTATCCGCGATGAGAAGATTGCTTCCGAAACAATCGCCCTGGGCGTGAAAAAAGTAATCATTGGCTCGGCGCTTTTTCAAAATGGGAAAATCAATTCCGACCTGGCGCAGCGCCTGGCGGAAAAAGTGGGAAAAGAGAAGCTGCTGTTCGCCATTGACAGCCGCAATAATAAAGTCGTCGTACACGGCTGGAAGCAGGCAACGCCTTATACGGCGGAAGAGGCCATCCAGGCGCTTGAACCCTGGTGCGAAGGCTTTCTCTATACCCACGTGGATACGGAAGGGCTGATGTCTGGAATTCCGATGGAGCCAATCCGTAATCTACGGCGCGCCACAAAGCGTCACCTGATTGTGGCCGGCGGCATCACCACCCAACAGGAAATTGACGCGCTCGATGCCATGCAGATTGACGCCGTCGCGGGCATGGCGGTTTATACCGGCAAGCTGAAGGCCGGTCCGGCGCAAGGCTCCTAAATCGTGTATTCCCGCTGAACCTGCACCCAACCCCAGACGCTGCCAAACACGTCTGATTCAACGCGGAAATAATTGAATCTAAAGGCAATACTTAATGGTTTTAACCAGCCATTTTTCGGCTATACTTGTGAAGCTCTGTTCAGCTCACTTGTGAGAATGGACGGAATACTGTGTTCACGGCAGAGCAACTCAGACCCTTACAACTGCTCAAGTTACACGAGAGAAACAATAGATTTCTCTTCTGCAAAACCTGTTAACGACCAGACTTCTTTATTTGGAGAGCTCCCATGAAGCGCATTACCCCCCACGTCGTGCGTAAGTTTCCTCTGAGAACGACCATGGCGCTGACCGCTGTGGTCATGCTTGCATTTGCCAGCCAACCTGTTTCCGCGCAGTCCGCAGATAACATTCCTAACCTCGAAGGCGGTTTGAACGAACTCATCCGGCTTAACCATGAAGCATTGGCCAAAGGACAGCCCGGCGTCAGGTTGAGCGCCGTCGAACCGGTAACCCGGGCGACGGGTGGCAAGAAGGCCACTGGCTTGTTTCGCCTTCAGTACGATCAGCAGAACCGCGTTTTAGTAACTGCCAGCCTTGATCACACTGTCCCGCTCGCAACCGTGAAGAACATGGTGAGCGAGTTGGGTGGAGCTTTTGTTGCTTCCGATAACAGTAACAGCCTGGTTTCGGCATATCTTCCGATTACGGCTGCAGAGACCCTTGCGCACGCAAGCGGCGTGTCGTCAATGCATCTGGAGCATCGCGCCATAACGCATGTTGGTTTGACGACCTCCCAGGGAGCGGCGGTAATGCGCTCCGACCTGGCCAACCAGAGAGGCTTCAATGGCGATGGCATCACGGTGGGCATTCTCTCCGACAGCTTTAATACCAGCGGCTCGACCGACACGGCCCTGACCGACGTACATACGGGAGACCTGCCGAACACAACTGCCATCCCCGGAGGCGAGGGGCTTAAGTTCCTGATTGAGCTCGATCCTGCAACATTCGGGCCAGGCACAGATGAAGGCCGGGGCATGGCGCAAATTGTGCATGATATTGCGCCCAATGCTTCGCTCTGCTTCGCAACCGCCTTCAGCAGTGAAGTAGATTTCGCCAATAATATCCGCACCTTGCGGACCAATCCGGCTTGCAATGCCGATGTAATCACAGATGACGTGGCGTATTTTGACGAGCCCTTCTTCTCGGATGGCATCCTGGCGCAGGCGGTGGACGACGTTGCCACCAGCGAGACCCTGCCCGGACACAAAGTTGCTTACTTCTCATCCGCCGGCAACGAGGCCAAGCAGGGCTATGCTTCCGACTTGCGTATTATTTCCGATACGGTCGCTCGCAGCATTACGCCGGCAACGCTGGGCGTGGACTTGAGCACAATTCCGGCTACCATCGATACTACAGGTGGTTTCCACAATTTTGACGCTACCGGCGGTCTGAACATCGCCCAGGATTTTGCCTTCGCCGATGGCACCGCTATCTCGTTCCAGTGGGATGATCCTTTCAATCTTACCCCCTCCGGAATCACGACGGACCTCAACGTGCTGTTTTTCGATCCCGTTACGGGAAAGTTTCTTTTTGCGTTCAATGACGACAACTTCATGACCAACCAGCCTATCGAGCTCTTTCAGCTCAATACCGGCGGCGGTCCCGGCACCTTCGCCGAGCTCCTCATGGTGGTTGCCAGAACGGGCAAGGGCACTCACCTGGCGAAGCGCATCAAATACGTGGATTTCGGCACCGTGATCGACTTCAATGGTGTGATTACGGCGCAGACGCCGGTCACCTTCGGTCATCCTTGCGCGCGCGGCGCGAACGGCGTTGCGGCCTACGTCTACACCACCGATCCGGCATTCCCGACTTTCCTGCCGGCGTATGAGGGTTTCAGTTCGCCCGGTCCTTCGACGATTGTGTTCGATAAAAATGGGAATCGGCTGGCTCATCCGGAAATCCGCAAAAAACCCGATATCGCCGCCGTGGATGGCGTCAACACGACGTTCTTCCCCGAAGGACCGGGGAACGACTATGAGGCTATCGTCGGTGCGCCCGATGGTTTCCCGAATTTCTTCGGGACCAGCGCCGCCGCTCCTCATGCAGCCGGGGTTGCGGCATTGGTCATCCAGAAGGCAGGAGGCCCAGGGTCTATCTCACCCGGACATGTAAGCACAATATTGAAAGCCTCGGCGCCCCGGCGCGACAGCGACTTGTTCTTCAGTGAAGCTGTTGCCACGAACCATGATGCCAGCGTAACCGTGACCGCGACAGGTGAAGATCTAAGGGCGGTTGGGCTCAGCGATAACTTCTTTAAAGTCACGTTCCACTCCAGAAGGCCGGGGCAGACGCTCGACACTCTCACCATTGATTTGACCGGAACAGGACTGCTGTTCGATCCTGTTGCGCATCCGGTGCATGTCGGGACGACGACCGGTCCGGTCATTGTTTCTTCCACGCCGAGCACCCAATCGGCGATGGTGACGCTGAACTTCAGCGGATTTACCTCGGGCCAGTCTCTCACCTTTGGCGTTGATCGCGACTTTGCCGATGTGCACGGCAAGGCAGTCGAGTTCGGCGGCAATTCGGGCGACGAGATGGGCGGAGCCAAGCTCATGGCAACGCTTTCGGCCAAGGGCGACCGTGACAAGGATTCCGATACCTTGACCGGCATATTCCGCAACGACCTGGATTTTGGCTATCAGATCTATGACGGTTTTGGATTGATTGATGCGATCAATGCCCTGAAACTAACCCGGCCGCCTGACGATGGGGATGACGAGTCAGCCGGCTTTCCCGCAAATTAAAAATCTACGACCATAGCGCTGAAGGGAAAACCCCTTCAGCGCTTTAAACAACGCTTCCTTTTTTATTCTTTCAACGGCTTTATTTAATCATCAGGAGGAGTACCCATGCGGAAGTTAACCCCCCATATTGTCCTGGCAGCACTGCTTTGCGGATTGGCGAGCATCGGTTTTGCCCAGACCCCTAACAACTCTGCTGTAGAAAGCTTAAGCCAGCCCGTCAGTGATCTTCAGCAAGCTACCCCGCGAACCATCGGTCTCGCGCCTATCAAGAGCAGCGGCGGCGGCATCAGCAAGGATGCACCTATTTCCGGACTGCCGGGAGTCGACAGCATTACGAACTGGTCAGACCAGTTCACAGAGCCTGGCTTCGACTCGAAAGGCAACCCACAATCGGTTTGGCCCTATACTATGGTTGGAAATCCACCGGAATCCAACCGACCCACCGTCTTCAACGCACCCGTGGTTCCCGTAACTCTAGACCTGCTCGCTGCTGACGGTACGGTGGCGGTTTTCAACGGCCATCCGCTCACGTTCGTGGCCACGCCTGCTATCGTTCATAACGTCCTCGAGTCTCCTGTCTTCGAGCCATGGTTTTACACATCGGGCATCGGGCAGTTCAATGACCAGATGATGCGCGCCGAATTCTGGGACCGCATCCACCATCATAGTGACGATGCCGATGCCGATCGCGATGACGGCTGGCACAACAACCTGAGGCCGAGGGTCAAAACCGCTCGGCGGATGCAGATACCCTTCGGTTTTTGGTCCTTTTTTGTCAATAAGAACAACGTTCCAGTCGCGGCCAATGTTGATGTCAATGCTTTTGCCAGCCTGCTCTTTCCGCCCGCTGCACCCGACAACAGCACGCCCGTTGGGGCTGCTGAGGTCGCCGGCGACATCACCACGCACGATATATCAACTTTCCTTTTCAACAACGTTTTTCTCTACAGCAACGGGAACCCCAAGAACTGCTGCATCATCGGATTTCACACGTACGACCTCGAGCCCGGGGACGCCACCAATGGGAACCGCGAACGGCGCTTTGTCTTGAATTACTCCAGTTGGATCAACCCGGGTTTCTTTTCCGGCGGCTTCGAAGACATCACCGCCTTCAGCCACGAGATGTCTGAGACGTTCGACGACCCGTTCGTCAACAATGCGACGCCCTGGTGGCTGTCAACAGATCCCTTCCGCAAGGGAGTCGCTCTTTGCCAGAACAACCTCGAGACCGGCGACGTGATTGAAGTACTCAGCAGCAATGCCGTGTTTCCGATTTCGATGAACGGCCGTACCTATCACCCGCAGAACGAAGCCCTATTCTCCTGGTTCGCGTTCCAGTCACCTTCCCACGCGCACCTCGGAGCTTACAGCTTCCCCGACGAAACTACTTTGACTTCACTTTCGCCCGCCAACCTGCTGCCAGGCTGCAAGCCCGCACCGTAAGGGCATTCCGGTTCCGACGACAGGTAGTGATATGGAATTGCTGAAGTTGCAGAATCATTCAATGCCGGAAAAAGCGCTGAAGGACACCTCAGCGCTTTTTATTCCCACGATGCAATACCGATTCGAGCAGTAGTACTCCGAATTGTAATTTTTTTGTCAACTTTACCAGGGTCCAGGAGAGCTTGTTAATTATCCTTTGCCCTTATCTGGTTCAGCTATACTTGTGAAACTCTGGTTAGCTCAGATAGAGCTTTTGACCAGAGACCCGTGCTACTCAATCTAGAGAAAATCAAACAACCAACCTTGATGCGAATGCAGTAAATCAAAAAGGAGTGTCTTCCATGAAATTCCCCCACCTGATTGTTTTGTCACTCTGCATAGTCTTGCCAGTTTCAATGGCAGTAGCCCAAACATCGGTTATCCAGAAACTAAAACCGGAAGGTGTTACTGCCCTGAGTTCTCCGGCGCCTAGTACGGAAGCCCCGGAAGATCTTTTGATGAAACCCGCACACGAAGTTGACGGCCGGCTGGGACCCATGGTCACCGCTGCGCCCTTGACCGTTCCAGGACCAGCGCCGCAAGGCGCCCCTGCGCCATCGGGAAGCTCATCTGGCTTCAATGGCATATCGCATTTTGATCAGCGGAATGCCGGCACCGGTATCTATAAGAACACCCAGTTTAGCGTTGAGCCTCCCGACCAGGGTTTGGCGGCGGGCAACGGCTTTATCCTTGAAGTCGTGAATGACGCTTTGGCGGTTTATGAACAGCGGACCCATGCTCTGCTGGTGGGGCCGACGCCGGTGAATCAGTTCTTTAAACGCACCCCGGCAATCATTCGCGGCACCCCGAATATTTTCGGCGATTCTCTTACCGATCCCAAGGCATTTTTCGATCCACAG